>NZ_CP115757.1:2357500-2657500 GCF_027912675.1 Paracoccus sp. SCSIO 75233
AGCCGCTGGTTCCGAAGTGTCCCGAACCGCGTTGCCGCCGTTCGGTGAGGGGGTATTTAGGTCTGCACGCCGGAGCTTGCAAGCGGATTTTTTCCAAAAACCAGAAAAAACACGCAACACATTGATATTGCGCTGTTTTTATCCACTCGCAGAGCCTGCTGAACTGTCCCTGAACAGCGGCTGATCGAAGAGTCTCACAGAATCACGACAGAGATATGACGTGAATCCCGCAGATTCGGCGGGAAGACCGCGTGAAATATTGGGAATCAATGGCTTGAAGCGATTCCTTCGCGGCGATCAGCCTGCCGCGAAGGCTCGCTTACAAAGGTAACGCCCCGATACCCGGAGAATTCCGCATTTCAGCCACAGGCACAGCCCCCGCGGGCCGCACCCTGCCCCCTCAGGAGGAGGCTTTCATCAGCAGAATGCCCCCGACGATCATCGCCGCCGCCGCCAGCCGCAGCGGAGAGGCCGATTCCCCCAGCAGGAACAGCCCCAGCAGGAACGCGCCGACCGAACCGATGCCGGTCCAGACGACATAGGCCGTGCCCAGCGGCAATTCCCGCATGGCGCGCGACAACAGCCAGAAGCTGACGATCATGGCGATGATGGTGACAGCACTGTAGCCCAGCCGCGAAAACCCGTGCGACTGCTTCATGGTGTAGGCCCAGACCGTTTCCAGCAGGCCGGCGATGACGAGTTGTAACCAGATCATGATATCCTCAATCGATCCGGGCCGTCCCGATTGGCTGCCTTCATGGCCGGAGCCGTCTCCGATGCGGAACAGATACTATATTCCGGGATCGGGGCAAGATACCGGCGAAACTCGGCCCGCCAGCGCGGCAAAATGGCAACCACCTGCCGAACGAAAAAGGCGGCCCCGAAGGACCGCCCCAATTTCCAGGATCCAGACAGGATCAGCGTTTCGAGAACTGGAAGCTCCGGCGGGCTTTCGCCTTACCGTATTTCTTCCGCTCGACCACACGGCTGTCGCGGGTCAGGAAGCCCGCAGCTTTCAGCGCCGCGCGCAGGCTCGGCTCATGCAGCTGCAGCGCCTTGGAGATGCCGTGCTTGACCGCACCGGCCTGACCCGACAGGCCACCGCCCTTGACGGTCGCGACCACGTCGTACTGACCGGCAACACCGGCCACGTCGAAGGGCTGGCGCAGGATCATCTGCAGCACGGGACGGGCGAAATACTCGTTCATCTCCTTGCCGTTCACGCTGATCTTGCCGGAACCGGCCTTGACCCAGACACGGGCCACGGCGTCCTTCCGCTTGCCGGTCGCATAGGCGCGGCCATGCTGGTCACGCACCGGCTCGCGCGGCGCAGCGAGGATTTCGGTTGCAGTTTCGTCACCGGCGACAGCGGTCGGGGCGGCGGTTTCCGTGACCACGTCTTTCAGCTGGTCGAGGGATTTGATGTCTTCGGCCATGATTACGCGCTCCGGGTGTTCTTCTTGTTCAGCGACTTGACGTCCAGCACTTCCGGCTGCTGCGCCTCGTGCGGATGCTCGGTGCCGGCATAAACGCGCAGATTGGTCATCTGCTGCTTGCCCAGCTTGTTGCGGGAGATCATGCGTTCGACCGCCTTGATCACCACGCGCTCGGGATGCGCACCCTCCAGCACCTGACGTGCCGTGCGATGCTTGATGCCGCCCGGATGGCCGGTGTGCCAGTAATATTTCTTGTCATCGCGCTTGGCGCCGGTCATCTGGACCTTGTCGGCGTTGATGATGATGACATTGTCGCCCATATCCATATGCGGCGTGTAGGTGGCCTTGTGTTTGCCACGCAGACGGTTGGCGACGATCGAGGCAAGACGACCCAGCACGACGCCCTCGGCGTCGATCAGGATCCACTTCTTCTCGATATCCGCCGGTTTTGCGGTGTAGGTTTTCATGCTGCTGCCCTTTTGGGGGTTCAAATTCGAGATGCGGGTATATCGGAAATCGCGCAGCGCAGGTCAAGCGCCGTGCTCCTTAATTTATACAGCAATATCAATAGCTTGATAAATAGGTATTAAAATACCCCATCATAAATACCGATTCTCGTGCCGTTTCCCCCGATTCCGGGCGGATCGAAACACACCCCAACTCATCAAGTCACATTCTGACACAGGGCCGGCTTCGCCCTCGCTTCCGGAACGGGAGCCTCCCGGCGGCGATAGAACCCTCACCCTCTCGGCGGAATCGAATAGGTCATCGAGGCCCGCGCCACCGGCGCGTCCACCCCTTCGGACCGGATCATCACATCGCCCACGGCCAGCACCCGGCCCAGCTTCAGCAACCGGCACTCGCCCAGCAGATCAACCCCCGCTGCGGGCTTGCGCATGAAATCAATCGAGGCATTGGTCGTCACCGCCAGCGCCACCGGCCCGATCCGCGCCAGAATCGCGCAATAGATCGCCAGGTCGGCCAGCGCGAACATGCTTGGCCCCGACACGGTCCCGCCCGGTCGCAGATTGCGCTCCGACGCGATCAGGCGCAGCTCGGCGAGATTCTCCGCCACCCGCTCAACCCGGAAATCCGCCGCGACCTGCGGGAATTCCCGCCCCAGAAACCCGTTCAGCGCCGCCGCATCCATCTGCAATCCCACGGTTCCCTCCCTCTCCGCTTTCTGCGTATGCTGCCCCGAGCAGTGGGAGGAACGCAATAATGTCTGATCTGATCGAGCGCCACGACGATGGCCATGTCGCGCGGCTGGTGCTGAACAGCCCCGAGAACTTCAACGCACTCTCGGCAGAGATGATCGCGACACTTTACACGACGCTGGCCGGGATCGCGACGGAGGATCATATCCGCGTCATTATCCTCGCCGCCAATGGCAAGGCGTTCAGTGCCGGTCACGATCTGCGCCAGATGCAGGCGGCACGGGCCAATCCTGATGGCGGGCGCAAGGGATACGAGGCGCTTTTCAACGGCTGCGCCCAGTTGATGCAGTTGATCGCCACCCTGCCCCAACCGGTCATCGCCGAGGTGCAGGGCATTGCGACCGCCGCCGGATGCCAGCTTGTCGCCTCCTGCGATCTGGCGGTCGCGGCGAAGGCGGCCCGGTTCGGGGTGAACGGCGTCGATCTCGGCCTGTTCTGCTCCACCCCCGCCGTCGCCTTGTCCCGCGCGATCCCGCGCAAAGCGGCGTTCGAATTGCTGGTGACCGGCGATTTCATCGACGCGCCCGAAGCGCAACGGCTGGGCCTCATCAACCGCGTCGTGGCGGCAACGAAGCTGCAGGAGGAAACAATGGCCCTCGCCCAGCAGATCGCGACCAAGCTGCCTGCCGCCGTTGCAATGGGCAAGCGCGGCTTCTACGAACAACTCGCCCACGAAACCGCCGACGCCTACGAGGCCGCGGGGGACACGATGTGCGCCAATATGATGCTGCCCGACACCGACGAAGGCATCACCGCTTTCCTGGAAAAGCGCAAACCCGCCTGGGCCGCCGAATAATCAACCCCGCCGGATATTTCTCAACGCACATCGCTTCCTTCGGTTGCGTTTCAACGCCCATCACCTCACCCCGTAGGGTGCGTTTCAACGCACCTCAACTCAACCACACACATCGCACCACCCGGCACGGCGCGTTTCAACGCACCATGCCCCGGCCCCGCCCGGTGCACATCCTGTGTACGCGCTGTGTACACCCGGTGCACGGGCTGTGCGCCCCATTTCCCCTGCAATCGCTAGCCAAACCGCGCCAATGCACGCATCCGCGCAACACCCACCGTTCGCACCCCGTTGCACGCGGCGCCACGCCTCGCCTATCGCCGCCGGATCACCTGCATCGCGCGACGCCATCCGCCGGGCACCAACACGAAACACAGCAAGAACCCGATGCCGAAGCCCGCAATCTCCGCGATCCAGCTATATCCGGCATTCCCGAAGATCAGCCCGAAGGTCAGCTGAAACAGGAGCAGCATCCCGATCAGCGTAAAAGCCCGCATCCGGTTCGCATTCTCCATCCCCAACCGCACCCAAAGCAGGAAGGTGAACGCCCCGACCAGCCCATAAACGGGGGGATAACCGCCAATCAGCGGCTCCACGCGAATCCCTGTAAATGCAGCGAAAAGCGTATAAACCAAAGCTCCGCCAATCGCCGCGCCAAAGAACAGGACAAAGAACGCCCAAGGGCGGAACTGCTCCGCCACCATCTTGCCAAGCGCCAGCGTGAAGACGATGACGAACAGCGCATGCGTGACCGAGCCATGCACGAAGGGATAGCTCAGCACCCGCGCCGCCTGCCGCGCATCGAAGATGCCAAGCTCCCACATGCGGATCGGATATTCGGGAATATAGGCCGCCATTTGCAGGGCATTCAGCCTCAGCCCGATCCCCTCGGCCCCGCCAATCATCCCGATCGAGCCCAGCCCGAAAACGATTTCCGCAGCAATCATTGGCAAAACCAGCGCCCAGACCACGGGCGGCAATTGGTTGATCGGGGATTCGTCGTAACCGGGGCGCATCGCATTCTCCTCATCAGGGCGGTTGCGCCCCTGTGCGTGCAGGGTTAAGCCAGCGAAGGCGATTTTCCAAGCAGGCAAGTTATGACCGACGCGACGACAACCCGCATTTTCTCCGGCATCCAGCCCTCCGGCCATCTGACGCTGGGCAATTATCTCGGCGCGCTCCGCCGCTTTGTCGAGCGGCAGGAAGAAGGGATCCCGACCGTCTATTGCCTCGTCGATCTCCACGCCATCACCGTCTGGCAGGACCCCGAAGCCCTGCGACAACAGACGCGCGAAGCCGCCGCCGCCTTCATGGCCGCCGGCATCGATCCAGCGCGCTCCATCCTGTTCAACCAGAGCCAGGTCTCCGCCCATGCCGAACTCGCATGGCTGCTGAACTGCGTCGCCCGCATGGGCTGGATGAACCGCATGACCCAGTTCAAGGAAAAGGGCGGCAAGAACGCGGAAAAGGTCAGCCTCGGCCTCTACGCCTACCCGGCGCTGATGGCAGCCGATATTCTTGCCTATCACGCGACCCATATCCCCGTCGGCGAAGATCAGAAGCAGCATGTGGAGCTGACCCGCGACATCGCCGCCAAGTTCAACCATGATTACGGCGTGGATTTCTTCCCCATGCCCGAGCCGGTGATCGAGGGGCCCGCCACGCGGGTCATGTCGCTGCGCGACGGATCGAAGAAGATGTCGAAATCCGACCCCTCGGACATGAGCCGCATCAACCTGACCGACGACGCCGACACGATCGCACAGAAATTCCGCAAGGCCCGCACCGATGCCGAGCCCCTGCCCGGCAGCATGGACGCCCTGTCCGACCGCCCTGAAGCGCGCAATCTGGTCAATATCTACGCCGCCTTGTCGGGCGAGACACAGGACAAGGTTCTGGCGCAATTCGAGGGCAAGGGCTTCGGCGATTTCAAACCCGCACTGGCCGATGTCGCGGTTTCCGTCCTCGCCCCGATCTCCACCCGGATGAGCGAATTCCTAGCCGACCCGGCAGAAATCGACCGCATCCTAGGCGAAGGCGCCGGCAAAGCAGAAGCGATCTCCGCCCCCATCGTGGCCCGGACACGGGAAATCATGGGGATGATCCTGTCGCGCTAACGATTGAATTGGATATCCCCGACCTCACAGGCTTATTTCTGTGCCGGTGTCGGGAGCTCACTATTTGCAGACAGCCCAAAATCTGATTTCGCCTACGCAGCAAAGAGGCAAACTACATACTCATGATGCGCTCAAATAGAATTTCCTATGACGTATTGCAGAAATATCTGCCGGCACCTTCAGACTCGGTAAGCAAGGCTGCCAAAGACATCGTCGAGAGGCGCGGGATAACCATCAGTTCCTATAAAGACGTTCCAATTGCTGAAAAGTTCTGGCTGAGCGGAGATCAGGACAACAGGGCATGGATGTTCTCATTACATAATTTTTCAGTTCTGAATGCGTTGATGGTGACCGGAGAATGGCAGACGATCGATAAGCTGATCCAAGAATGGGTCGCCGATTTCGCAGAAAGAATGAGCTCAAATCCGAGCGAATTTCCGTGGCATGATCACGCAACGGCACTACGCCTCGACCGGTTGTCGCTGATCGCCCTAGCCACGGATGGCAAGACATTCCCGGAACTGGCCGAGCAACACGCGAAGCTTTTGCTTTGCGAGGATTTCTACAGCAAACACACCAATCACGGCTACGATCAGGCGCTTGCGCTACTGTTCGCGTCATACGCATTCAGCGACGTCTGCGATACGACGGAATGGCAGAAAATCGGGCTCGCTCGTCTGTCCGACGAATTGCGTTTCGCATTCAATGAAGAAGGTGTTCACGTCGAAAATAGCCCGGCCTATCATGTGGGCATGACGGCGAACCTGGTCCGTGCCCGATTGCTGTTGGAGGCGCTGGATCTGACGCTGGATTTCGACTTCGACGAACTGCTTAACAAAGCCCTTCTGTTCACATCATGGATGATCGGTCCGGATCGAAAGCTTGCCTTGCTGGGAGACTCCACGGAACGCGGGGGCACAGCTCCGTCAGAATTAGAGGGGCTTCCCAATTTCCAGCATGCGATTTACGCCGCAAGCGGGGGTGCGCAAGGTCAGCCGCTACAGGACAAGGTCGCGATCTTTCCCCACGCAGGGTATGCGGTCTACCGGTCCAACTGGCAGCCTTGGCGCGATCATGTTCATCTGGTGATGAAATCGGGTTTTCTGAGCCGATATCATCGGCAAGACGACGACCTGAACATTTTGCTCCATGCTTATGGGGAGCCCTGGCTGATCGATAGCGGGCTCTATAATCATAACGAGCATGACGAGATCAGGAAATATATGCGCTCTGCAATGGCGCATAATGTTCCGTTTGTTCAGGGCGTGCTCCCCTCACGCAACAACATAGCACCTGACTTTGCATCGATCGAGCTTGATGACAGCGCGATCAGCAATGCCGAAGCCGTGTTTCGCGGCGAAACCCGAATGTATCGCGGCATCAGGCTGCGGCGCACTGTCATCGTCGAAAACAAAGATAATTTTCAGATCGTCGACAACGCGATAAGCGGCAAGTCCGAGGCGGAAGTATTTATCCTGTTCCATACCCCCAAGAACAAGCAGATCAGGACATCACCCACTGTCGCCCGCATAATAGGTCGAGAAAAAGAGCTCTCCATCCGGGTTGCTTCGGGAGAGGTCGGCGGTTGCAGGGTATTCTCCGGACGGGAGGGCGAATTTTGGAGCCTTCACAGCGGTGCCCATAACAAATGCGAGCCATCGAAGGTGATCGTGTTTGGCCCGGTGAAGACAGATCAGATCAGATTCCGTCTGTCATTTAGTTAGGGTGAGACACCACAGGTGAGGTTGTCGCTGCTGGGGATGCTGCATGACCGGCAGCGGGGCAAACCACACCCGCTCAGATAGGAAGCGCGTCATTGGGTCGACGGCGAGTGCTAACTCGGCGTCACGCCGCGTATCCTCTCCGATCTTCGCCGCAGCAATTCGACCGTTGTTAGCAGCGCGATGGAGAACAGCACCAGCAATGTCGCCACGGCAAGGATTGCGGGGGAGATTTGTTCGCGGATGCCGGTCCACATCTGGCGCGGGACGGTCTGCTGCTCCGGGCCGGCGATGAACAGGACTACGACCACCTCGTCAAAGGAGGTGACAAAGGCGAAGAGCGCGCCGGAAATGATGCCGGGCAGGATCAGCGGCATGGTGATCTTGAAAAATGTCCGGCGCGGACCCGCGCCGAGCGAGGCGGCGGCGCGGTTCAGCGACTGGTCGAAACCGATCAGCGTCGCGGTCACCGTGATGATGACGAAGGGAATGCCCAGCGTGGCATGGGCAAGGATCACGCCCAGATAGGTGTTCGCGACACAACCGCTATTGGACAGAAACACCCCGAACAGCCGATAGGCCCATGAACCCTGCGGGACGCAGGCCGATGAATAAAAGAAGAACAACCCCGTTGCCGTGATGATCAGCGGCACAATCATCGGGGAAATCAGCGTCGCCATGATGATCCGGCGGAACGGCATTTCCGGACGCGAGAGGCCAAGTGCTGCAAGCGTCCCCAGCACCGTCGCCAGCAGGGTCGAGCAGATCCCGATGATGATCGAGTTCTTCGCCGCATTCACCCATTTCGCATTGGCCCACATATCCGCAAGCCAGGACGCATCGCGCGGCGCTTCGGGTTGGCCCATGCCGAAGGTCATCAGCTCGTCATACCATTGCAGTGAATAGCCTTCCGGGCGGAATTCCAGCATGGCGTCGGTGAAGGTGAAATAGGGCTCGGCGTTGAAGCTCAGCGGGATGATGATGATGATCGGCGCGATCAGGAAGAAGAAGATCAACCCGCAGATCACCAGATAACTCCAGTGCCAGATCCGCTCCAGCGGCGATGCGTAGCTCGGTAGCGCCATGATCTATCCCAGTTTCAGATTGTCGATGCCGACCAGCCGGTCATATATCCAGTAGAGGATCAGCACCCCACCCAGCAGGATCGCGGCAAGGGCTGCCGCCATCGACCAGTTGAGCGTGCCGGTCATATGCTCGGCGATCATGTTGGAAATAAGCTGGCCCGACGAGCCGCCGACAAGCGCCGGGGTGATGTAGTAACCGACCGCGAGAATGAAGACGAGCAGCGCCCCAGCCCCCAGACCCGGCAAGGTCTGCGGGAAATAGACCCGGCGGAACGCGGTCCAGCTGGTCGCCCCGAGGCTGCGCGCGGCGCGGACATAGGACGGGTTGATCGTGCGCATCACCGAATAGAGCGGCAGGATCATGAACGGCAGCAGGATATGGGTCATCGCGATGATCGTGCCCATCTGGTTGTAGATCATCTGCAACCGCCCCTGATCGTCGATCACGCCCAGCCAGACAAGGATGTCGTTCACCACGCCCTGTTGTTGCAGCAGCACCATCCACGATGTCGTCCGCACCAGAAGCGAGGTCCAGAACGGCAACAGCACCAGGATCATCAGCAGGTTCGACCGGCGCATCGGCAGCGTCGCCAGCAAATGCGCAACCGGGAACCCCAGCAAAAATGTCAGCCCGGTGATCAGCGCCGACAGCCAGAGCGTGCGCAGGAACAGCATGATATAGACGCGGCGATGTTCCTCCACCTGCACGATCTTGCCCTCGGCATTGCGCGTCCGGTCGATGGAGGCGAGGTAGAACCCATCCGTATAGGGGGTGGAGACATTGCGCATCGCGCCCCAAAGCTCCGGGTCGCCCCAATCGTCATTGATCCCTAGCAGGGCCTCGCGATAGGGCGGCTCAATCCCGCGCCGGACCTGACGCCCGGTGGAGGTGAAGAGCGAGCGCGTGCCGGACATCTCATAGTTGATCCGTGTGCCGACGACGCCAATCGTCCGCGCCTCGGCCGAAGCCAGAAGATCGGCAGAAAGGGCGGCATAGGCATCTTCGCCCGGATCGGTGCCGACGGGGTTTTCCGCAAACCACGCCGAGATCTGCGGCATATTGGCGGAGAAGCCGTCATTATGGACCGAGCGATACAGCATCTGCCCGATCGGAATGATGAAGGTGATGACGATAAACGCCAACAGCGGGGCGACCAGAAAAAACGCCCGCCGTCGCGCCGCGCGGGAGCTGCGGGCCAAAGCGCGGTCCAGCCGCTGACCGTCGGCGGTGCGCAGAACACCGTCATCCAGCCCGCCCGCCTTTGCCGCTATGGCTGCATGTGGATCAAGTGCAGTCGCCATGTCGTCATCCTTCAGGCGCCCGGCCACGCGAATGCGCAGCCGGGCAAGTCAATCAGCCTGCCAGCCAGGCATTGAAACGCTCGTTCAGTTCCGAATCGTAGTCGACCCAGAAATCGAGGTTGGAACCAAGCGCATTGGTCATGTTCTCCTCATAGGTCGGCAGGTTCGGACCCATCGGCTCGTCGCCGCCTTCCATATTGCCGACAAGCGCTGCGGCGGAGACGCGGGGCGGGCCGTAGCTGATGAACTCAGCCGCACGGGCCTGATTGGCCGGCGCGGTCGAGAACGCGATGAACTGCATCGCCTCATCCATGTTCGGCGCGCCTTTCGGGACGACCCAGCCTTCCATCTCGTAGATCTGGCCGTCCCAGACGATGTTGAACGGCTTGTCGTCCTGTTGCACGGCGTTGAAGATCCGGCCGTTGAACGCATAGGCCATCGAGACCTCGCCATCGGCCAGAAGCTGCGGCGGCTGTGCGCCGGCTTCCCACCAGATCACGTCGTCCTTGATGCTGTCGAGCTTGGCGAACGCCTTGTCGACGCCTTCCGGCGTCGCCAGCACGTCATAGACCTCAGCCGCCGGCACACCGTCCGCCATCAGCGCGAATTCGAGATTGAACTTCGCACCCTTGCGCATGGTACGCTTGCCCGGGAACTGCTCCAGATCGAAGAAATCCGCCGGAGTAGAGGGCTTGGCATCGGCGAATTGCGAATCGTCGTAGGCCATGACCATCGAATAGACATCGGTGCCGACGAAGCAGTCCGTCACGCCGCCCTCGATATAGTCGTCAATCGCGGCGGTGCCGTCTTCTGCCGCTTCCAGCTTGGAGGCGTCGATTTCTTCCAGCAGACCTTCATCGCACAGACGCACGGCATCGGCATATTCGACCGAGGCCACGTCGGAGGTGACGTTGCCCGCCTCCACCATCGCCTTGATCGGGGTCGCCGGGTTGTCGGCGTCGGCAATATTGACCGCAACGCCGGTTTCAGCGGTGAAGGGCTTCGCATAGGCTTCCAGATGCGAGTTGCCGTAAGCGCCGCCCCAGGTCAGCAGGTTCACCTCTTGCGCGGATGCGGAAAAGGCCATGCCGCAGAGAGCAGTGGTCAGGATCAGGGTATTTTTCATCGAAATCTCCCGTTTGATTTGATTGGCGCATTGGCCGTTATCGTTGGACGCGGGATTGCGCCGGGTCGTCATTGGCGCGGCAAGCGCGCCGGGGCCGGTCCCTGTCAGACCGGATCGAGCGCGCGGGCATCCTGCGGATGCCAGCCGACGCGGATATGTTCGCCGGGGGACAGCTTCGTCTGGCCCAGCGTATTGCGAAATTTCATGACGAAATCGTCCTGCCCGGCAACCTTGAGCCGCGCACGGAGGATATCGCCCATATAGACCACCTCCATCACCTCGGCGTCGATGGTGTGCTGGGCATCCGACATCATGTCGGGCTTGAACTCCACCCGTTCGGGCCGGATGGACACGGTCGTGGGTTGACCGACCTCGCGAATATTGACCGCGGTTGCATCGATCAGCTCTCCGTTCCACAGTTTCACGGTCGCCTGATCGCCGTCGAGGCTGGAAATCGTTCCGCCGAGCGCGTTGTTTTCGCCGATAAACCCGGCAACGAAGCTGTTTTCCGGCCGCTCATACAGATCGGCGGGCCGGGCAAGCTGCTGGATGCGGCCATCGTTGAACACGGCGATCCGGTCGGACATTGTCAGCGCCTCGGTCTGGTCATGGGTCACATAGACCACCGTGATGCCGAGCCGTTCGTGAAGCGCCTTGATCTCGAACTGCATATGCTCGCGCAGTTGCTTGTCGAGCGCGCCGAGCGGTTCATCCATCAGCACAAGCTGCGGATCGAAGACAAGCGCGCGGGCCAGTGCAATCCGCTGCTGCTGCCCGCCCGAAAGCTGCGCCGGACGGCGATTAGCAAAGCCGCCCATCTGCACCATGTCGAGCGCGCGGGTGATCCGTTCTTCCCGCTCCGCCTTTGTCATCTGGCGGACTTCAAGCGGGAAAGCGAGATTTTCGCCGACGGTCATATGCGGAAACAGCGCATAGCTCTGGAAAACCATGCCGATGCCGCGCTTATGGGGCGGGACATTGTTGATATTCTGCCCGTCGAGGCGGATTTCACCATGCGTCGCCGTCTCGAACCCCGCCAGCATCATCAGGCAGGTGGTCTTGCCCGAACCGGACGGCCCGAGCATGGTCAGGAACTCGCCCCGCCCGATGGTGAGATTGAGGTCTTTGACGACAAGTATCTGTCCGTCATAGCTTTTCTGCACATGATCGAAGACGACGAAATCGTCGTCGTGGGTCGTGGTCGTCAAGCGCGGTTCCCCTGTTGTGGTTTGTGGTTCTTGTTCCGCTGAGCGCAGGTTAAGCGGCTGTCGCGCAGGATTGCAACACCGTCCGAAGGCCGATCCGGTCAGAAATGTCCGATGCGCGTTTCGTGGGCATTTGGATCGAATCCCCCTTTTCAACCGCGCGGATAGTCGTTATCTGCACGCAGTGTCGCGATGCGGTCGTGGCGGAATTGGTAGACGCGCAGCGTTGAGGTCGCTGTTCCCTAACCGGAGTGGAAGTTCGAGTCTTCTCGACCGCACCAGCGAAACCGGCGCCCCAGAGGCGCCGTTTTGCTTTCGGAGAGCCGATATGCCCGATCCTGCCCCGCATTTTGACGCTTCTCAGCCTCTGCCGGACCCGGAATGGCTGATTGCGCCGGGATTGACCCCCTACGCAGAAGCCGTGGCGGCGATGGAGGCACATGTCGCGGAGATGCATGCAGGCTGCGCGGGCGAACGGATCTGGCTGGTTGAGCATCCGCCGCTCTACACGGCGGGGACATCTGCCCGGCCCGCGGACCTGCTGGATGCGCGGTTCGAGGTGCATGAGACCGGACGCGGCGGACAATATACCTATCACGGACCGGGTCAGCGAATCGTCTATGTCATGCTCGATCTGAACCGGCGTGGGCGCGATGTTCGCCGATTCGTGAAATCGCTGGAAAACTGGGTGATCGACACGCTGAACGAGTTCGGCATTCGGGGCGAGATCCGCGAAGGCCGGGTCGGCGTCTGGGTGCCGCGACCGGAGAAGCCGCCGCTCGCCGATGGCTCTGTCCGGGAAGATAAAATCGCAGCCATCGGGATCAAGCTGCGCCGCTGGATCAGCTTTCACGGCATTTCGATCAATGTCGAACCGGATCTGAGCCATTACAGCGGGATCGTGCCCTGTGGAATCACCGGCCACGGCGTCACCAGCCTTGTCGATATGGGCCTGCCGGTGACGATGGAAGACCTCGACACGGCATTGCACCGCAGTTTTCCGCGCCACTTTGCCGCGCGATAAAGCTTTGACTGATGTCATGCGACATTGCACATGAAGATGTTAGCCAGCCTCATGCACTGCCATGCGCAGCGAACCCAGAAAGGAATGCAGCATGAAGATCAGCCTCCCAGCCACTCTGGCCCTGCTCGCCCTCGCAACGCCGACGCTCGCCCAGGACGGCGATGCCGCGGCAGGCGAAAAGGAATTCAACAAATGCAAGGCCTGCCACATGATTCAGGACGATGCAGGCGAAAGCATCGTTAAAGGTGGCCGCACCGGCCCGAACCTGTATGGGATCGTCGGACGCAAATTCGCCGCCGTCGAAGACTATAAATATGGCGACGGCATTCTGAAGCTCGCGGAAAGCAATCCCGACGCGGTCTGGGACGTCCATTCGCTGACGGCCTATATCACCGACCCGACCGGCTATCTCGACGAATATTCGGGCGACGAGAAGGCGCGTTCGAAAATGACCTTCAAGATGACCAAGAATCAGCCCGATCTGGTCGCCTATCTGCTGAGCGTGTCGCCCGACGCGCCCGAACAGCCCGCCGAGGGCGACGGCAGCCCGCAGGCACCGGCCGAATAAAGCCGCACCAGCGCGACAGAATGTCGCAAGCATAGCACAGCCCTCCGAAGCATACAGCCTCGGAGGGCTTTTTTCAGACAAAAACTACCTTTCAGCGTTAAGTTTCATGGCTGAGGCGGATTGCCGCATCCCGACGCTGGGTCTATGGTGCAGGCATCTGCCGGCGTCACCGGCACCTCAGGATTAACCCAGGGAGATCGCGATATGGCTGACGCTGCCGTTCACGAATCCGGCGGACATCACGACGAACGCGGGTTCTTTACCCGCTGGTTCATGTCCACCAACCACAAGGACATCGGTGTCCTCTATCTGTTCACCGCCGGTATCGTCGGTCTGATTTCGGTGTGTTTCACCGTCTATATGCGCATGGAGCTTCAGCATCCGGGCGTGCAATATATGTGCCTCGAAGGCGCGCGGCTGTTCCCGAGCGCGGAAGAATGCACCCCGAACGGCCATCTTTGGAACGTCATGATTACCTATCACGGCGTGCTGATGATGTTCTTCGTGGTGATTCCCGCCCTGTTCGGCGGCTTCGGCAACTACTTCATGCCGCTGCAGATCGGCGCGCCGGACATGTCCTTCCCGCGTCTGAACAATCTCAGCTACTGGATGTATGTCTGTGGTGTGGCGCTTGGCGTGGCCTCGCTCCTGTCGCCGGGCGGCAACCAGCAGATGGGCTCCGGCGTGGGCTGGGTGCTGTATCCGCCGCTGTCCACCAACGAAGGCGGCTATTCGATGGATCTGGCGATCTTCGCCGTCCACGTCTCGGGTGCCTCGTCGATCCTCGGCGCGATCAATATCATCACCACCTTCCTGAACATGCGCGCCCCCGGCATGACGCTGTTCAAGGTGCCGCTGTTCGCCTGGTCGGTCTTCATTACCGCCTGGCTGATCCTGCTGTCGCTGCCCGTTCTGGCGGGCGCGATCACCATGCTGCTGATGGACCGCAATTTCGGGACGAACTTCTTCAACCCGGCGGGCGGCGGTGACCCGATCCTGTACCAGCACATCCTGTGGTTCTTCGGCCACCCGGAAGTCTATATCATCATCCTGCCCGGCTTCGGCATCATCAGCCATGTCATCGCCACCTTCTCGCGCAAGCCGATCTTCGGCTATCTGCCGATGGTTCTGGCAATGGCGGCAATCGGTATCCTCGGCTTCGTCGTCTGGGCGCACCACATGTATACCGTGGGCATGTCGCTGACCCAGCAGAGCTACTTCATGCTGGCGACCATGACGATCGCGGTGCCGACCGGCATCAAGGTCTTCTCGTGGATCGCGACGATGTGGGGCGGCTCGATCGAGTTCAAGACGCCGATGCTCTGGGCCTTTGGCTTCCTGTTCCTGTTCACCGTCGGCGGCGTGACCGGCGTGGTGCTGAGCCAGGCGCCGCTGGATCGGGTCTATCACGACACCTATTATGTCGTCGCCCACTTCCACTATGTGATGTCGCTTGGCGCTGTCTATGCCATCTTTGCCGGGGTCTATTTCTGGATCGGCAAGATGTCGGGCCGTCAGTACCCGGAATGGGCCGGCAAGCTGCATTTCTGGGCGATGTTCATCGGGTCGAACCTGATCTTCTTCCCGCAGCATTTCCTTGGCCGTCAGGGCATGCCGCGCCGCTATATCGACTATCCGGAAGCCTTCGCGTTCTGGAACAATATCTCGTCGATCGGTGCCTATATCGCCTTCGCCTCGTTCCTGTTCTTCATCGGGATCGTGTTCTACACCCTGTTCAAGGGCAAGCGCGTGACCGAGAACAATTACTGGAACGAATACGCCGATACGCTGGAATGGACCCTTCCCTCGCCGCCGCCCGAACACACGTTCGAGCAACTGCCGAAGCGCGAGGACTGGGATCGCGGCCACGCCCATTGACGGCAACACCCTGACTAACGCGGCCCCGGAGCGATCCGGGGCCGTTTTCATATCAAGCCTCACAATGCAATTGACCCTGATCCTTCGTCACAGCCGCAACCCGACCACGCGATCCCATGCCGTATGAATGGCAAGAACGCGATGGCGAACGGCTTCTGCGCGTTTGGCCGCATCGCTCGCTGCCAAGACGCGGTTTTGTCTGGTTCATCGGGGCCACAGCGGTATTACTGACACTTCCCCTGCTCGCCGTGCTGGGCAGTTCGGTGCTGTGGGGTTTGCTGCCATTCATGCTGGCCGCAATCGCCGGCATATGGTGGGCGCTCCAGCACAGCTATCGCAGCGGCAGGACGCTGGAAAAGCTGAGCATCACGAGCGACCGAATCACCCTGACACGCAGCGACCCCGGACGCCCAGATCGGGAATGGTCCGCCAACCCCTACTGGATCCGCGCCGAGATCAGGCCCGGACCGGTAGAGAAATATCTGGTCCTGACCGGAGATCACGAATCAGGAAGAACGATAGAACTGGGCGCATTCCTCACACCAGAGGAGCGCGCCCAGCTTGAGGGAGAGGTCAATCGCGCCCTCGCGGCCTCCCGACGTCAGGACTGACCGGCCATCTTCGTCAGCGTCCGGTCCTTCAGCACAATGCCGTGGAAAAGCGCCATCGCGACGTGACCGGCGATCAGCAACGCCATCACCCAGCCCATTTCCCCATGCAGGTTCCCGGCATTGGAGAGGACCGCGACCTCCTGCCCCTCGGGACGACCTGCGAACAACTCAATCCCCCACACTGTGAAGGGCCGGGTGCCGCCAAAGGCCCGCAGAACCGCCACAGTCGGCACGAAGAGCATCAGCAGATAAAGTGCCAGATGTCCGAGTTTCGCCGCCGTTCCCAGCAGCCCGGCCTCGTGTACCGGTCGACGGTCACGATTCGCGAAAACCCAGATCACCCGCAGCCAGACCAGAATGAACACGGTGAACCCGACGCTTGCGTGGGTTCCCACCATGAATGACGCCAGTTCGGATTCGCGGCCAAGCGCATTCTTCACCGCCATGCTGACCAGCTGCCAGATGATCAGGACCGCGATGGACCAATGAAAGAAGCGTGTGACTGCGCCGTAGCGGTCAGGGCTATCCATGATCTGCATATCAATTACCTCAATGAAAAGTAGGTTGCCTGTCGTTTGTAGCTGCGCCCTACAGCACCAAGCCCAAACAGAAACCAAACAAACGCGCGAGGACAAAAAGGCCCGGTCAAAAGACCGGGCCGCGTAAATCGGATCGGTGGAGCGGCGGAAATCAGAGCAGCCGCTCTTTCACCTTCTGGCCGACAGATCCGAAATCCATCTGCCCGGCATAGCGCGTTTTCAACTCGCCCATGACCCGGCCCATGTCGCGCACCGAATCCGCGCCAAGCTCTGCCAGAACGGCGTCGATAGCGGCACGGGTTTCGTCTTCGCTCATCTGGCGCGGCATGAATTCTTCGATCACCGCGATTTCAGCGTTTTCCTTTTCGGCAAGCTCCAACCGCCCGCCCTCTTCATAGGACCGGGCCGATTCCTGACGCTGCTTGACCATCTTGGCAAGGATCGCGATCAGTTCGGCATCGCTGAGCCCCTTGCCCTCGCCTTCGCCGGTCCGCGCCGCGATCTCCCGGTCCTTGACGGCGGCAGAAATCAGCCGCAGCGTCGAAAGGCGCAGCTGATCCTTGGCCCTCATGGCATCTTTCGTTGCAGTCTGAATCTTCGTCTTAAGGTCCATGATCGTCCCCAGATTTGCCTAAGCGCCATCAAATAGGTGCGGTTTCAGTCCGTATCAAGTCCGCCGTCGCTTGACCACGCAGCGCCGCTTCACTAGGTTCCGCGCGATTACCAGATCAGGAGCCCCGCCATGACCGCGCAAGCCGCGAAACCGACCGCCTGCCTTGCCCTTGCGGATGGCACGATTTTCATGGGTCAGGGCTTCGGTGCACCGGGCGAGGTGCTGGCCGAGCTGGTGTTCAACACGGCGATGACCGGCTATCAGGAGATCATGACCGATCCCAGCTATGCCAGCCAGATCGTTACCTTCACCTTCCCCCATATCGGCAATACCGGCGTCACCGAGCAGGATGACGAGGCCGCGGACCCGGTTGCCAGCGGCATCGTGGTCAAATGGGACCCGACGGAGCCGTCGAATTGGCGCGCCACCTCCGACCTGCAGGACTGGATGCGCAAGCGGGGCCGGGTCGGGATCGGCGGCATCGATACGCGGCGGCTGACGCGCGCGATCCGGCAGCAGGGCAGCCCGCATGTCGTGCTGGCCCATAATGCCGACGGGGAGTTCGATATCGAGGCGATGATTGCCCGCGCCAAGGGCTGGCAGGGGCTGGTCGGGCTGGATCTCGCCAAGGAGGTGACCACCCGGCAAAGCTATCGCTGGGACGCCGGGTTGTGGGAATGGCCGGGCACATTCGGCGCGCCGCGCGAGGACAAGCCGTTCAAGGTCGTGGCGCTCGATTACGGTGCCAAGCGGAATATCCTGCGCTCGCTGGTTGCCTCGGGCGCTGACGTGACGGTGCTTCCCGCAACCGCCACGGCGGAAGAGGTGCTGGCACATAAGCCGGAGGGCGTGTTCCTGTCGAACGGTCCCGGCGACCCGGCAGCGACCGGCGAGTATGCGGTTCCGATGATCCGCGAACTGATGGCCCGCGACCTGCCGATTTTTGGTATCTGCCTCGGTCACCAGATGCTTGCGCTGGCGCTTGGGGCGAAGACCGTGAAGATGGGCCACGGCCATCACGGTGCAAACCATCCGGTGCGGGATGTGGAAACCGGCAAGGTGGAGATCACCTCGATGAACCACGGTTTTGCCGTCGATGCGCAAACCCTGCCCAAAGGCGTGCGCGAGACCCATATCAGCCTGTTCGACGGGTCCAACTGCGGCATAGCGGTCGACGACAAGCCGGTCTTCTCCGTCCAGTATCACCCGGAGGCGAGCCCCGGCCCACAGGATTCTGCATATCTTTTTACGCGTTTTGCCGACGCGATGCAGGCTCGTCGGGGCTGAACTTAACGCGATTTTAGAAGGCGTTCTGCCAGTCATGACCAAACCTTCAAAGGCTGGTCATGACCCCGGATTCTGCACGCAATACAGCATCGCAATCGTACCCCCGACGCACTTCGCCGCGTTCGCCGGTCCGTCAACGTGTGCTGGCCCGGCAGTGGAACTGCCCGATCTTCGATCCGCGCACTGCCACGCCAGACGCAGAAATGATCGACCGGCTCAGCGTGCGGTTCTGCCTGAAAAATCTGGTCCTTCCCTTGCGGAATCGAGGCGACATCAGCCTGATTGCAACTGCCAGACCTGAAGCCTTCGGGGAACTGGCGAAACAACTGCCTGCTGGTTTCGGACCAGTGCGCATGGTGCTCGCCTCAGAAACGGACATCCACCAAGGTATCATATCGCTCCGCGCGGAGGAGTTGACCCGGCAGGCGGAGTTGAGCGTCCCCGCAAACGAAAGTTGCCGAAGCGGTTCCGCGGTGACGATCCGCAGCGCGGTCGTTATTTTGCTGGCCGCAGTTGCTATCTTTGCTTTAGTGACGCCAAAATCGCTGCTGCTTGCAATGACCGGCTGGATCGCAATCACGCTGCTGGGCGGAACGACGATCCAGATCCTCGCCTTCATGGCCGCTCATCGACAGCGCCCGATGCAGCGCGCAGCGGGCCTTACCGTCGCAACGGAAGCCAATGCGCCGCCTGAGTTTCTCGGGAAACTGCCGATCATCTCAGTCATGATCCCGCTTTTTGAGGAGGACCGGGTCACCGGCGAGCTTCTTCGTCGGCTGGAGCGGCTGGACTATCCGCGCCAATCGACCGACATCGTTCTGGTCGTCGAGGACACAGATCGATGGACACGCGATGCGCTTGCAAAAGCGGATCTCCCCGGCTGGATCCGCGTCGTCTTTGTTCCGCCCGGGAATGTTCAGACAAAACCTCGCGCCCTCAACTATGCGCTGAATTTCTGCCGTGGGGAGATCATCGGCATATGGGACGCGGAGGACCGGCCCGAGCCAGATCAACTGCGCAAGGTCGCGCACACCTTCCACTTCGCGGATGACGATGTCGCCTGCCTTCAGGGTAGGCTCGATTACTTCAACCCGCGCAGCAACTGGCTCGCCCGCTGTTTCACCATCGAATATGCAAGCTGGTTCCGTGCAATTTTGCCGGGGATTGACCGTCTCGGGCTGACGATCCCGCTTGGCGGCACAACCATGTTTATCCGCCGCGAGGTCCTGGAGCCGCTCGGCGGTTGGGACGCCTGGAATGTGACCGAGGACGCCGATCTGGGCGTTCGCCTCTCCCGCCACGGCTGGCGCACGGAAATCATCGAGACAACCACGGATGAGGAGGCGAATTGCCGCCCGACGGCCTGGATCAGACAGCGATCACGCTGGATGAAGGGCTATCTGATGACATGGGCAGTGCATATGCGAAACCCGGTGCGTCTTTGCCGTCAGCTTGGCGCCCGGCGTTTCATCGCCCTTCAGTTTCAGCTTCTCGGATCGGTCTCACAGTCGCTGCTCGCACCGTTGGTCTGGAGCTTCTGGCTGCTTGCATTCGGGTTGCCGCATCCGCTGGCCGAGATCGCAAATGGTCGGGCGACAACACTGCTGGTTTCGCTTTTCGTCATCTCGGAGCTTGTGTCGATGGCTGTCAGGTTTTGGGCCGTTCGGGGGAAGCCGCACCGTCACCTGTTGCCCTGGGTGCCGCTGACATGCTTCTATTTTCCGATCGGCTGCGTTGCCGCCTGGAAAGCGGTCTACGAAATGGTGACGCGGCCGTTTTACTGGGACAAGACGGCTCATGGCGTATTCGATGAGGGGGCCGTGGAAACCGTGACGATGGCGACGCACGATGGCATCGCCCTTGTTCCGCTGCGCGGTTCGATCAAGGAGAGCACGGCGGGCGAACCGGCTCAGCACGAGATACCACTCCACAAGGCAAGCTGATCGAACGCGCCAAAATCCAGCCTATTCGGCCTGGGGGTCGTCATCGGCAACCTCTGGCAGCGCGCCGTCTATGATCTCGCCGGCGTCGGCCACGGCATCCGCGAGGCGATTTGCCAACTCATCCAGATCGGCACAATCGGTTTCCCGCAGCAGAAACTCCTGCCCCCCGGCCCCCAGATCATCCATATTGATGGCCGTCTCGCTGATCAGCCGCCCGCCAGCCTGAAGCCGCCACAAAAAGCGCTGCGCCGACAGCAATTTCTCCACCTGATCGCGGGGAAGGATGTCGTTCCGCGCCCCGGCCCTGAGTTGCGCATCCAGCTTGCGCGCCGGATCGGCGCCACGAAGGGCGAAGCTTTGTGCGAGAAGCTCGATATCCTGAAGCCTGCCCTTGCCGATCTTGGCCTCCCAATTGCCGTCCGGGGCCTTGGCGCGGAAGATCCGCTGCCGCATCTCCGCCAGATCATGCGGAACACGCGCATCGCCGCCATGTTCAGCGAGAACGTCGACCCGGAATGCCTCCACCTCCGCCCCAAGCGCATCCCCCTCCTCGCCACAACCGGCAATGACACGCGCTCGCGTCAGGGCGAGATGTTCCCACGTCCACGCCTCTGTCATCTGGTAATTGCGGAAGGACTGGATGGAGGTCGCCACCGGGCCTTGCCGCCCCGAGGGGCGCAGGCGCATATCCACCTCATACAGCCTGCCAGTCGCGGTCTGCGCGGAAAGCGCCGTAATCAGCGATTGCGTCAGCCGTGAATACCATGCACGCGGGGCAAGCGGCTTGCGCCCGGCGGATTCATCGACACCATCGGCATCATAGATCACCAGCAGATCCAGATCCGACGCCGCATTCAGCCGTTGCGCGCCAAGCGAGCCCATGCCCAGCACGACCGCGCCGCGTCCGGGCGGCGGTCCGTGGCGTTCAGCCAACTGGTCGACCACAAGCGGCAGCAGCGAGGCAACCGCGGCATCGGCGATGTCGGCATATTCCTGACCGACCTGCGCCGCATCCGACAGGCCCCGCAGGTGATGAACGCCGACCCGGAATTGCCATTCATGCGCCCAGCGGCGCGCTTCGTCCAGCGCGCGCTCATAGCCGCCGTCGCGCGCCTTCATCTGTTGCGCCAGACGCTGCGAGAGATCCGCCTTCAATTCGTCCAGACCCGGCCACGGCGCGAAGAAGCTGCCGCCCAGAACCCCGTCCAGCACCTCCGAATGCCGACCGAGATAGGCGGCGAGGCCCGGTGCGGTTGCGCAGATATCCACGATCAGGTCGATCAGTGAGCGGTTCGCCTCGAACAGCGAAAACAATTGCACACCGGCGGGCAGGCCCTGAAGGAACCCGTCAAACCGTGACAGGGCCTCCTCGGGATGGGCGGCGCGAGTCATGCGCGACAGCAGGTCCGGCTTGATGCGACGGAATATCTGCTGCGCCCGCGCGGTCCGGAGTGCCGGGTAGCTGTCCCAGCGGTCAATGATCGCCCGCGCTTCCTCGGAAATCTCCGGCAGGGCTTCGGTCTCGGAGGGCGCGAAAAACGCGTCCGTCAGCGTTTCCACCCGTTCCAGCCGGTTGCGCAGACGGTCCTTCCAGGCAGCCAGATCGGCCTCGCCCATCATATTGGCGATATTCTCCAGCCCCTCCTCATCCTTTGGGAGGTCATGGGTCTGGGCATCGTTCACCATCTGAATGCGGTGCTCGATATCGCGATGCTCGCGGTAATGCTCAATGAGCTCTTCGGCGATATCATCAGGCACCCAGCCTTTCGCGGCAAGTGCCCTGAGGGCGGGAACCGTCGCCCTTTCGCGCAAGTCCGGATCACGGCCACCCGCAATCAACTGCCTTGTCTGGGTAAAGAACTCGATCTCGCGGATACCGCCCTGCCCCAGCTTCATATTATGGCCGGGAATGGTCAGCCTGCCACCGAGCCCCTTGTGATCCCGGATCCTCAGCCGCATGTCGTGGGCGTCCTGTATGGCGGCGAAGTCGAGATGCTTGCGCCAGACAAACGGTCGCAGGTCTGCCAGAAAGCGCTCGCCCGCTGCCAGATCACCGGCACAGGGACGCGCTTTGATATAGGCCGCACGCTCCCATGTCCTGCCCTCGGCCTCGTAATAGGCAAGCGCGGCGGAGGCAGACAGGCAGACAGGCGTCACGGCAGCGTCGGGCCGCAGGCGCAGATCGGTGCGGAAAACGTAACCGTGTTCGGTATTGTCAGACAGCGTCGCTGCGGCCTTGCGGGTCACGCGGATCAGCGCGGCGCGCGCCTCGTGCTGATCGTCATCGCAATAGGCCGCGTCGTCATACAGCACGATCAGGTCGATGTCGGAGCTGTAATTCAGCTCCCCGGCACCCATCTTGCCCATAGCCATCGCGAAGAGACCGCCAGCATCGGCATCCGTTTCCGGCAGCTTGCCGCGATCGATCTCCTTCCGCAGATGCGCACGAAGGGCAAGATCGAACGCACGTTCGCCAAGCTCTGTCAGTGCGCCCGTCACCTGCTCCAGACACCAGACGCCGCCCAGATCGGCCAGGCCAGCCAGAAGCGCCACCCGTCTTTTCGCCCGTCGCAATTCGGGGCCGAGTTCGGCTGCGTCCAGATTTTCCAGACCCTGCAATTCGCGCGCTACCAGACCCGAATCAGCCCTAACAAGGGCATCGGGCAGCCATTCACGCTCTTTCTGCATCAGGGACCACAGATAAGGGCTGCATCCCGCTGTGCCGGCGAGAAGATCACGGACCCGCTCATCCAGGCCAGAAAAAAGCGCCGCCGCGTCCTGCGCACGAACGCTGTCATGCGGTATCGGGTGGCGGGTCATCGAAGCTGCAAAATCCATGATCCGAATAAGGCAAGTCATGCGCGTAAGGTCAATCATCCGCTCAAAAATATCGTTCCGGCGATCTTTGCTTGGCGCGAACGGATTCTGTTGTTACCGTCTATACGAAAAGGAAAATTTGATGGTTTTGCATGGCTGCGAATAACTGCGCCGCATATTTGGCCGATGGTATAATCGCCATCGGCATCACATAGGGTCGCAGGATGCGTCATACACTGAAACATGCCCCCCAGTTCTACGTCACGGCCCCGCAGCCGTGTCCCTATCTGCATGGCCGCGCGGAACGGAAGCTGTTTACCGCGCTGCATGGGGCGAACGCGCAGGAGTTGAACAATGCCCTGTCGCGTCAGGGGTTTCGACGCTCACAAAACGTGCTGTACCGGCCAAGCTGCGAAAGCTGCGTCGCCTGCATGTCGGCCCGGATCAGGGTGAAGGACTTCAAGCCCAGCCGGACACAACGGCGCATCTTGCGGAAAAGCGCCGATCTCAACCAGCTCGCGACAAGCGCCTGGGCAACGGAGGAGCAGTTCGAGTTGTTCCGCCGCTATCTCGACGGGCGGCACGCCGATGGCGGCATGGCGGATATGGACATCTTCGAATTCGCCGCAATGGTCGAGGAAACGCCGGTCCGGACGCGGGTCATCGAATATCGCGGTACGGGTCTTTATCAGGAGATCAGCCCCGAGGCCGATCCCCTGCTCAGCGATCCCGATCTCGCGGCAGTGTGTCTGACCGATGTGCTGGATGACGGCCTGTCGCTCGTCTACAGTTTTTTCGACCCAAGGCTCAGCGGCCGTAGCCTTGGCACATATGTGATCCTGGACCACGTCAGGCTCGCGCGCGAAGCCGGGCTTCCTTATGTCTATCTCGGCTACTGGGTGCCGGGCAGCCGCAAGATGGACTATAAATCGAAGTTCAGTGCGCTGGAAATCTACAAGGGCGGCGTCTGGCAGGACATCGGCAACCCTGCGGATCACAACGAAGAAGCGCACCCGCTCGCCGTAGATCCCATTGTCGAACAGGTGGCCCGGATCGACCTGCCGTAATCGCGCAACAATATTTCAATGATCGGTCATTTTGCGCCATTTTTGCGAAAATTGCCCATTGACGCTGTCGCGCAGCACACATAGTTTGCGGCGGCGCGGCACGATGTGGCTGTTGTCAGGCGGTCGTAAGGGGCCCGCAATCACAGGATAAGGATGGGTAACATGTCCCGAAAAATGACGGGTGCGAGAATGGTTGTCGAAGCCTTGCGCGATCAGGGCGTAGACACGGTATTCGGATATCCCGGCGGCGCGGTACTTCCCATCTATGACGAGTTGTTTCAACAAAACGACATCCAGCATATTCTGGTGCGCCACGAACAGGGCGCGGTCCATATGGCGGAAGGCTATGCCCGCTCGACCGGCAAGCCGGGCGTGGTTCTGGTTACCTCCGGCCCCGGTGCGACGAATGCCGTGACCGGGCTGACCGACGCGCTGCTGGACTCGATCCCGCTGATCGTGCTGTCGGGTCAGGTTCCGACCTTCCTGGTCGGCACGGACGGGTTTCAGGAGGCCGATACGGTCGGCATCACCCGCCCCTGCACCAAGCATAACTGGCTGGTGAAGGAACCCGCAAAGCTGTCGCCCACGATCCATCAGGCATTTCACGTTGCCACATCGGGCCGACCGGGTCCGGTGCTGATCGACATTCCCAAAGACGTGCAGTTTGCCGAGGCCGAATATGTCTCGCCGAAGCAGGTCGAGCCGGGTCCGTACCGCCCCAATCGAAAAGGCGATATCGAGGCGATCACCAAGCTGGTCGAAGCGATGGAAACCGCGGAACGGCCGATCTTCTACACCGGCGGCGGCGTCATCAATTCCGGCCCCGGGGCCAGCCAGCTTCTGCGTGAGCTTGTCGATGCCACCGGCTTTCCGATCACCTCGACCCTGATGGGGCTCGGGGCGTATCCGGCTTCCGGCAAGAACTGGCTCGGCATGCTGGGGATGCACGGTACCTATGAGGCCAATCTGACCATGCATGGCTGCGATCTGATGATTGCGCTCGGCGCGCGGTTCGATGACCGGATTACCGGGCGGGTCAATGATTTCAGCCCCGGATCTGTCAAGGCGCATGTCGATATCGACCCCTCCTCGATCAACAAGATCATTCATGTCGACATCCCGATTCAGGGTGATGTCGGTCATGTGCTGGAGGACATGCTGAAGATATGGAAGTCTCGGGGCCGGAAAACCGCCTCCGAAGCGGTCCAGAAATGGTGGGTGCAGATCGAGCAGTGGAAGGGCGCGAACTGCCTCGCCTACACGAATTCCGATCAGATCATCAAACCCCAGCACGCGCTGCAGCGGCTGGAGGCGCTGACCGCCGGGCAGGACCGCTACATCACCACGGAAGTCGGTCAGCACCAGATGTGGGCTGCACAGTTCCTCGGCTTTGATGAACCGAACCGCTGGATGACCTCTGGCGGGCTGGGCACGATGGGCTACGGCCTGCCCGCCTCCATCGGGGTTCAGGTCGCACATCCTGACTCGCTTGTCATCAATATCGCGGGCGACGCCTCCTGGCTGATGAACATGCAGGAGATGGGCACGGCGGTTCAGTTCCGCGCGCCGGTCAAGCAGTTCATCCTGAACAACGAACGGCTCGGCATGGTGCGCCAGTGGCAGCAATTGCTGCATGGCGAACGCTACAGCCAGTCCTGGTCGGAAAGCCTGCCCGATTTCGTGAAGATGGCCGAGGCATTCGGCTGCAAAGGGCGGCAGGTCAGCGACCCGGCAGAGCTGGACGATGCGATCCGCGAGATGCTGGAATATGACGGTCCGTTCATCCTCGATGTGCTGGTCGAAAAACACGAAAACTGCTTCCCGATGATCCCGTCCGGCAAGCCGCATAATGAGATGCTGCTATCGCCCGAGGCCGAGGCATTCAGCGGCGGCGCGGCACTGGTTTAAGGAGACGAGATCATGGCACTGAACATCAAGAAAGGCTCGTCCAGCCACGCCGCGTATGATCTGCGCGACCCGAACGCCAACGTCGAAGAACGTCATACCCTCGCCGTTATCGTGGAGAACGAACCGGGCGTGCTGGCCCGCGTGATCGGGCTGTTTTCCGGTCGTGGCTACAATATCGACAGCCTGACCGTGGCCGAAACCGATCACGAGGGCCATTTGTCGCGAATTACCATTGTCACCAGCGGCACGCCGGAGGTGATCGAACAGATCAAGGCGCAGCTGGGCCGGATCGTGACGGTTCATGACGTGCATGACCTGACCTCCGAAGGGCCGAGTGTCGAACGCGAGCTGGGGCTGTTCAAGGTCACCGGCGCGGGCGATCAGCGGGTAGAAGCGCTCCGCATTGCCGAGATTTTCCGCGCCAATGTGGTTGATTCGACGCTGAAAAGCTTCGTGTTCGAAATCACCGGCGCACCGGAAAAGCTGGATGCCTTCGCGGATCTGATGCGCCCTCTCGGCCTGTCGGATCAGGCGCGAACCGGGGTTGCGGCTCTGGCTCGGGGCGTTTAGCGCCGCCCCGAACTCATCGCCGCACCAAGCTTGACCTCCGCCCCGGCGTCGTTGTCCGCCGCGCGCGTCGACGTTCCGTCAATCGCCGTCCCCGCCACCAGCCTCAAATGCGAGGCCGGGCGGTTGGTCTGTCCAAGCAGTGCCTCCGGCAGTGAAGGACATGCGCCGGTCGCCACGACCGTCGCGGATGATGCACGCCGCAGGCCCTCGGCATCCTCGCATTCGAAATCCATCAAATCCCCTGCAGCCGGCCATTTGGCAGGCACGGTCAGGTTGTCTGCGCCGTCAAGAAATGCCAGCGCGCCCTGATCTTCACACCATATCACTGCCTTTTCGCTGCTTTCATCACTCCAAATTACTACGCCTATCATGCTGTCTCCTAAGTCCGGCGCTGAACACCGGGCAAACTTCCTAGATCGCGCGTTCATATAAACCAAATGGTCTGGCTTAAGAAGTGATACAAATCATCAACTTGGCTGCGGTGCGGCGTTTCCTGCCCTTCCGCCCAACAACCTAATCGCTAACCAGATTACCGGAAAGATCACGAATTTTCTCAACTTGAGGTTGAGGCATCTCTGATCTTTCAACATAATGCAGAATAAACGCTGCCAGTTTCCCGGCTGACTCTGCATAAAACTGCGGCTGCAGCTTACTCAGTGCGCGCAATCCGTCAAGAAGCGATATCTGGACCTCGTACACATCTGCGCTATCACGGATGATCGGCGCAAAGGCTGCCTGCATCATATCGTCCGCCGTTATTTCCCGGACAAAAAGCCGCTGCCTTTCAATCTCGTGGTCCTCCGCAACCGCGCCGGTGTCCGACAGCACCCGAACCAGCCGCACGATAACATCCTGCGCGGTTCCGGGATCGTTGATACCCGGCGACAGCGCGCGCTGCGCCACTTCGGACAGCGCCGTGATGCCATGCAGCGGGTCTTGCTCGAAGCTCGGGGCCTGCCCGATGGTAAACGCATTGTTCAGACTGTTCAGGATCGGCTTGCGCTTTTCCTCGTCATCCTGATCCAGCCCGGTCACGAACAGCAGCGGGCGGGCCGCGTGAACCAGCGTCCCCGGTATCCCATCGAGATACAGGGTCAACTCAAACTCCTCGGCAAGCTGGGACAGGGTCGATACATCGACGTGACGCACCCGGCCCACCTTATCGCCAAAGATCGCCTCCGCCCCCGCCGGCGGATCACCGACCCAAAGCCTGCCCCCCAGATAGGGTTCCTTCTGGCGGTTGCGGATCGCTCTCGTTGTCGCCTCCTCCAGCCGGTCCAGCGAATCCCGGATCTGGCCCAGATCGCTGAGCACCTCGATCCATTGCAGCAAAGTCCCGATGATGAGCAGCACGACCACAACCGTCGCAGCAAAAACCACCACCCGGCCCGAGCCGCCGTAAACCCCCGTTCGTAGCATGATGATCCCGACCAGGCTGAAGACGAACGCACCGATGAAGGTCGACAGCACGGTTTGGGAGCGACCGTCGGACACGATCAGCGGCAGCACACGCGGGCTTGAGTTCTGCTCCGCCGCGGCCCAGGCGCTGACCAGCGTGGACAGGGCGAAGATGGTGACGGACAGCATCGACGTCGCGATGATCTCCAGCACCGAACCGACGGCATCCGCCCCCAGCCAGTCTGTCAGCGAATCCGGTATGAACGGACGCAGCAGAAGCGCGGCGATGGCGGTCACGATGCCCATGACGGCAAACACCAGCACGCGCAACCAGACCTGGCCGAGCAGTTCGCGCAGCCGGAAGGAAAACTTGGACCAGCTCACAACAGGTTACCGAATGCGCCCGGCCTGCACATCAGCGACGGCCCGCTGCACCTGCGCCATGCGCGCCGCCCGCGACGGATGTGATCCCAGAATGCGGTCACCGGGATCGGGCATGCGGCGGAAGAACTCCGCGCCGTTCACCGGATCATACCCGGCATTCAGCGTCACAACCGCGCCAAGATAATCCGCCTCCAGCTCCCATTCACGGGAATAGACCCGGGAGCCGACCGACGCACCGACCTGCTGAATGGTGCTGATCGTCCGCTGATCCGCGCCAGCCGCAGCCGCCAAACCGCCCAGGATGACCGCACCCGCAGCGGCAGAGCCGGATTTGCGGTCGAGATGGTTCAGAACATGGTGGCTCGCCTCGTGCCCCACGACAAATGCCAACTCATCGGCGTTATTGGCAGCCGCGATCAGCGAAACGGTGAAGCCGATCACCGGACGACCCATCGAATCCTCGGTCTGGAAGGCATTCGGCTCCAGATCCAGCCGATCATCGACAACGAACTGGAAATCGCAGTTGATGCTGCGGGTCCGGCGCGCCAGACACTCGCGCTCAACCGCTGGTTCCATCCGGCTCAGCACGCTGATGAAATTGCGCGCGGCTTCCCGCGGCGATTGCCGCGTGGTGCGGACCGGGGCCGATACCCTCGTCTCGACCGGAGCTTCGCGGGTTTGCGGCGCGCTAGAGGATGGCGGGGGCGTGGAAACTTGTGGCGTCGAAGACTGTGGCGTCGACGTTTCAACAACCGGGGCACAGGCCGACAGAAACACGGCACCGAGTAAACAGCTTGCGATAAAACGGCTTTTCGATGGCATGTTTCGTAAACTCCGGGCAGGTTCGATCAGGATAGTCGAGCCCCTCTTGCGAGGCAATTCAGTTCGGGCCACCCTGAACCACAGTTTGCGATAAAGGAAGACCATGTTCACCATCGAGCACGATTTCGACGCCACTGTGATCACATTGATCGACGAGCCTGACGGCGCGCCGCTTCAGGGCGATATCACGATCACAGCATTCGATGACCGCGTGGTTGTCCGGCAGGATGAACCGGAAACGGATCGCTACAGCGAAGTCACGCTGAGCCAGCGCCAGCTTGATGAGCTTCGCGCCGCGCTGAACCTGCCCGAGGGTGGCTACAGGCTGGGCCGGCCCAAGCGGGGCTGAGCCGGGCGCGGAACGCTACGGCAGGACGCGGAAACTCTTGTCGCGCGCGGTCTCGCCCCGGATCAGCGACAGGCGCGATTTCGGAATGCCGATCGCCTTTGCCAGCAGCTTGATGACGGCTGCATTGGCCTTTCCGCCCTCCGGCGCGGTCGTCACCGATACACGCAGGCTGCCCGCCTCATCCACGGTTATCCTGTTGGCGGCAGCGCGTGGCGTGACACGAACATCGAAGCTTTCGCCCGGCACGGCGAGGCGGGACAGATCGGTATTTTCTTTCACCATGATCCGTTCATTTCGCCTCAATCCCTCCCGGTCAAGCCTTGGAGAGCGGCGCGGGTGTGGATAAACCTTCCCCTAAAGGAGAAACGCATGACCGAGATCAATCAAGGTGCTCTGGATTTTCTGCGCCATCGCCGCTCGCACCCGCCCGCGCTGCTGACCGGCCCCGGCCCGAACGAAGCCGAACTGACCGAACTGCTGACACTTGCCGCCCGCGTCCCCGACCACGGCAAGCTGGAGCCCTGGCGTTTCATCGTCCTGCGCGGGCCGGCCCTGGAACGTCTTGCACCGCTTGTCGAAGCGGCCTCAACCGCGCAAGGCAACCCGGCGGAGAAGGCCGCCAAGCATGGCGATGCGTTCCGGGTCCCCTTGGTGGTCGCGGTCGTGTTCTGCCCGGTCGACAGCGCCAAGATCCCTGAATGGGAGCAGTTCCTGTCTGCCGGGGCGGTCTGCGTCAGCCTCGTCAATGCCGCGCTGGCATCGGGCTTCGGGGCAAGCTGGCTCACTGGCGTCGCTGCATCCACCGGGTTCGCAGCCGAGCATCTTGGCCTGTCCGGAAATGAGCGGATCGCGGGCTTCATCCATATCGGCAATCGCGGCAGTTCGACGCCGCCCGAACGGCCCCGCCCCGATATCGCATCGAAAACCAGCTACCCCGAATGACGTCGATCCGCGCGCTGTTTCTGGGCTGGGGCGACATGCTCCGCCCGCAGATATTCGGTCTGGTGCTGCGTGGGATCGGCCTGACGATAGGCTTGTTCATCTTGCTTCAGATCGGCTTATTCTGGTCAATCCGGACGCTGGCACCGGGCAGCCTGACACTGCCTTTCTGGGGCGAGATCACGCTTGGCCCGGCCCTGAGCTGGGGCAGTCTTGCCCTGTTTCCGATCATCGGCTTTTTCCTGATGGCCCCGGTCGCCGCGGCGTTTTCGGGCCTCTATGCGGAACGCGTAGCGGATCGGGTCGAGGCGATCCACTACCCTGCAATGCAAGGCGGTGACGTGGATGTCTGGGACGGATTGCTGGAATCGCTGCCGCTGATGGGCGCGGTTCTGCTGGTGGGTCTCGTGACGCTGATCGCGACGCCGTTTCTTGGTCCGTTCGCGCCGCTGCTTTTTTACGGGGCAAACGGCTGGCTTCTCGGGCGGGAGTTCTTTCAGATGGCAGCGCGCCGACATCTGGACGAAGCAAGCGCAACGGCGATACGCCAACGCCACGGGCCGACGGTGACAGTTCTCGGGATCATGATCGCCTTTGCCCTGACCATCCCGGTGGCGAATATCGCGGTGCCAGTGCTCGCCGCCGCGTCATTCACCCATCTGTATCACCTGCTCAGCGGATAAACTGGTCCCAGCCCATGACATCCTCGCGGGTGAACACCCCGCCCAGGATCAGATAGGCACAACCCGCCCAGAGCACGGCAGAGATAACCGTCGCCCAGATGGATTTCTTCAGGAAATTGGTCTTGTGCGGTGCCCCGGCATGGGTTCCGGGGACGATCTCGCCCGCCTCTTCCTGACTGACCAGGCCGATTGGCAGCAACACGAACATGGTCAGGAACCACAAGACTGCATAAAGAACGATTCCGCCGGTGAGGTTCATCTGCTCCGCTCCTGATCGGGACGGCGGTTCTGCCGCGCGCATCACGTTCTACGCGCGGCGCCGCACGAAGCCAAGGCCGCTTTGCGGGTTAACCATCGCTTAGCTTCTGGCCGCTTATAGTGAATCGACAGATGATTCCACGAGGGGACGACAGATGCAGCAGACCCAAATCAGCGCGCACCGCGACGTAGAACCGCTCTGGCAGGCACAGCTTCCGGGGCGACCCTTATCAGGGCTGACCGTCCTTGTCGTTGAAGATTCGCGCATCGCGGCCGAGGCGATACGACTTCTCTGCCTGCGCTCCGGTGCGCGGATCAGGCGGGCGGATTCGCTCAGGACAGCGATGCGCCACCTCCAGATATACCGGCCCGCAGTGGTGATCGTAGATATTGGCCTGCCCGATGGCAGCGGGGCGGAGCTGATCGACAAGATCCGTCAGCTCGGCACAAAGGCACCTGTCGTGATCGGCATCTCCGGCGATCCGCAGATGCGCCAACCCACGCTGGACGCCGGGGCCGCCGCATTCATGGAGAAGCCTGTGGAAAGCCTTGCCATGTTCCAGCAAACCATCCTCGGCGCCCTGCCGAAGGGCAGCGCACCAAAGGGCCCGCGCATCCTTCCCAATGACATGATTATCCCGGACCAAAGCGCACTCTACGCCGATCTGACCCGGATTTCCGAGGCGCTGGCGGAACCCTGCGAAGGCGCGTCTGTCGGCTATCTCGCGCGGTTTCTGACCGGGGTCGCCCGCTGGGCACATGACGCGCCGCTGGCCCGTGCGGCGGAGGAACTGACCCGGGCGCACGAGGCCGGGCAGGATGTCGATGCAGGCCTTCGCCAGATCAGTTCACTGGTGAACACGCGGCTTGCCGGGGCGGGGATCAACTGACGGAAATCCGCCCCGCCCCGCCCGTGAGGCGCGTCATTCTTTCGGCAGAACCCGCAGCCGCAACTCGCGAAGCTGTTCGTTCGTGGGCTCGCTGGGCGCGTTCATCATCAGATCCTCGGCCCGCTGGTTCATCGGGAACATGATGACCTCGCGGATGTTCTGTTCATCCGCCAGCAGCATCACGATCCGGTCGATGCCAGCCGCGCAGCCCCCGTGCGGCGGTGCGCCATAGCGGAAGGCCTTGACCATGCCGCCAAAGCGGTTCTCGACTTCGGAGGCCGGATAGCCCGCCAGCTCAAACGCCTTGAACATGATTTCCGGCTTGTGGTTCCGGATCGCGCCCGAGACCAGTTCATAGCCGTTGCAGGCGAGGTCATACTGATAGCCCTTGACCGCCAGCGGATCGCCCGACAGCGCCTCCATCCCGCCCTGCGGCATGGAGAACGGGTTGTGGCTGAAATCAATCTTGCCCTCGTCGGTTTTCTCATACATCGGAAAATCGACAATCCATGCGAATTTGAACTGGTCCTCAACGGTCAGACCCAGTTCGCGGCCGATCTCGTTCCGGGCGCGGCCGGCGACGGCCTCGAAGGCATCGGGCTTGCCACCGAGGAAGAAGGCCGCGTCGCCCTCGCCCAGACCAAGCTGCTGGCGGATCGCCTCGGTCCGTTCGGGGCCGATATTCTTGGCAATGGGGCCAGCGGCTTCGGTGCTGCCGTCATCGGCCTTGCGCCAGAAGATGTAGCCCATCCCCGGCAGCCCTTCCTTCTGGGCAAAGGCGTTCATCCGGTCGGCAAACTTACGGCTGCCACCTGTCGGGGCGGGAATAGCACGAACCTCGGTCCCGTCCTGTTCCAGCAGCTTGGCGAAGATCGCAAAACCCGAGCCGCGGAAATGGTCGCTGACCACCTGCATCTCGATCGGGTTGCGCAGGTCGGGTTTGTCGCTGCCATATTTCAGCATGGCCTCGGCATAGGGGATGCACGGCCAGTCCGCGTCAACCCGACGTCCGCCGCCGAATTCCTCGAACAGACCCTGAATGACGGGCTGGATGGCAGCAAAGACATCCTCTTGCTCGACAAAGCTCATTTCCACGTCAAGCTGGTAAAAATCCGTGGGGCTGCGATCGGCGCGCGGATCCTCATCGCGGAAACAAGGCGCGATCTGGAAATAGCGGTCGAAACCCGCCACCATGATCAGCTGCTTGAACTGCTGCGGCGCTTGCGGCAGCGCGTAGAACTTGCCCGGATGCAGACGCGACGGCACAAGGAAATCCCGCGCGCCTTCTGGGCTGGAAGCCGTGATGATCGGGGTCTGGAATTCGGTGAAACCGGTATCCCACATGCGGTTGCGCAAGCTGCGGATCACCTTGGAGCGCAGCATGATATTGTTATGCAGGCTCTCGCGACGCAGATCGAGGAAGCGATAGGCCAGCCGGGTCTCCTCCGGATAGTCCTGATCGCCGAAGACCGGCAGCGGCAGTTCTTCCGCCGGGCCAAGCACTTCCAGATCGCTCGCATAAACCTCGATATCGCCGGTCGGCAGCTTCGGGTTACGCAGCGCCTCGTCCCGCATCTTCACACGGCCGTCGATGCGGATCACGGTCTCCGCCCGCAGCTTCTCCATCGCGGCAAAGGCGGGCGAGTCGCTGTCGGCCAGCACCTGCGTCATGCCGTAATGATCGCGCAGATCGACGAACAAAACGCCCCCGTGGTCGCGAACCCGATGGACCCAGCCCGACAGGCGGACGGTTTCCCCGGCGTTTTCGGCAGTCAGATCGGCGCAGTTGTGGCTGCGGTAAGCGTGCATGGCGGACCTCTTTCGTTCAGCCCCGCATCAAACGTGCGAAACGTCGGAAGTCAAGCCGGGGCGGACGATTGCCGCGCGGTTCGGCCTCAGAACGGCCTCACAGCGTTACCGGAGTAGAAATAGACACCCATGCCGACCGCAAAGAGGATATTCCCCGCAATCGCATGCAGCGCCCATGCCCAAGGCAGGCCACGTTGCAGATAACCGACCGCAAAGGCCAGCCCGCCGAAAAAGGTGAAAACCGCAACGATCCAGTTCCAGTACATCAGATGCGCAAGGCTGAAGATCGCTGCGTTGACCAGTACGGCCTGCTTCGGGCCGCTGAACAGCCGCCCATAACGGTGAAAGAACAGCACCCGGAAAATCAGCTCCTGCGGCAGCGCCGACAACAGCGGGTAGAGCAGCCATATCAGCAGCAGAAAGGCGGGATTGCGGCGCAGAAACGTGAACATCGCCTCCGGCTGTGTGAGGTAAAGCACGACAACAGAGGCGGTAAAGGTGATCGCCGCGAAGGCCAGAAACACCCGCCAGTCAAACCGGCCCCAGCCCCGCACCATGTCGCGCCACGCAAAGCCGCCGGTGATCCACAGCAGCACGAGGCCGAGCAGAGAGAACAGAAAAAGCGCCTCGAACATCTGCCGAGGCGGCAGGAACAACGCGATCCCTATGGGAATCGCCACGAACAGCACCGAGAACTCCACCAGCAACCATGAATGTTCCGGCTGGCCGGGGCGCGCCCATCTGAAACGGGTGCCTAACGAACGAGACGTCTGCTCAACCATGCGCGCCACTGATCCACACTGCCTGCAAAGGCGTTAATATCCGCATCTCCCCGGATCCCCGGAACGATGCCGGTGCCGGTATATTGCCAGAAGGTCCAGTTCTGCCCCGGATAGACCTGCCTCGGATGGCCCGCGACCGACCGCAGCCAGAATTCGGCATTCAACCGCCCAATCCCGGTCTCACGATAGAAATCGACCGTGGTGTAGACGATCGGCCGTTGCCCGTAATAACGCTCCAGAATCGACAGAAACTGCGACGCTTCGCGCAGGATCTCCGCCGATCCGGGGCGGCGCGGGCAGGTGCGCGAGTTGGTCCATTCAATGTCAAGGACCGGCGGCAATGATCCGACCTCACGCGGGACGTTCTGAATATACCAGCGGGCCTGCTCGGCACCCGAGCGGCAGAAATAGTAATAATGATAGCCGCCGCGCGGAATTCGCGCCGCGCCGGCCTCACGCCAGTAGCGACGGAAATTCGGGTCGACGTGATCGCCGCCCTCGGTCGCTTTCAGGAAGGCGAAGCTGACGCCAGAGCTGCGCACCCGGTTCCAGTCAATCGTGCCCTGCCAGCGGGAAATATCGATCCCGTGAACCGGAAGGTTGTAGGGATGGCCGCCGCGCCAGCTATGCGGCTTGCGGTCGCCAAGCTGCGGAACGGCGCCGCCCACCCAGCCCGTACCGCCGCTGACGACGGCGCGCTGAGGGCCGCCGCCCCCGCAGGCGGCGAGCAACAAGATGGCAAGGGCGGAAAGGATGACAGCGATGCGCGACATGGAGACCTCAGAGGATTTTGGTTCGTTATCGCAGCAAGCTTTTAACATGTCACGACCGTCAGGCTGTCACGACTGCGTCAGGGCGACGGCGCGCAGAAACATGCCGATTACTCAACCGCAGCGGGTTCGGCTGTCGTCGCCGTAGGTTCGTCGGTCACGTCACCGGGTCCGAAAGCGCCGAAGATGAAAAGCACGACGATTACAACCACAGCCGCGACCGCAATACCAAGCAGCGCCGGCATATGCCGTTTCGCCTGTGTCTCAACGGGTTGTCCGGGATCTTGCGACATGCTGCCTCCTTATGCTTTGCGCAGGGTCAACACGCCCGGGCAGGCAGGGTTCCGAAGATTACGCGCGATCCGGCACCAGCTTTCCGGGATTGAGGATATTGTTGGGGTCGAGTGCCGTCTTGATCGCACCCATGACGGCCCAGCCCTCCCCGTGCTGACGCTCCATGAGCCCGCGCTTGCCGAGACCGACCCCATGTTCGCCTGAGATCGTGCCGCCAACCGTCAGGGCGCGCAGCGACATCGCCTCCGCGATCTGCTTGGCTCGGGCGATCTCCTCCGGTGCGTTCGGGTCGACCAGCAGCAGGCTGTGGAAATTGCCGTCGCCGACATGCCCGACGATATTGCCGAGCAGCCCCGCCTCTTTCATATCCTGCGCCGCCGCCGCAACCTGACCGGGCAGTTGCGACATCGGCACGCAGACATCGGTCACCACCCCGGTCGCGCCGGGCCGCAACTTCAGCGTCGCCCAATAGGCTGCATGGCGGGCCTCCCACAGCTTATGCCGATCCTCGGGAGAGCTGGCCCAGTGGAAGCCCTGCCCGTTGAACTCCCCGGCAATCTCACCAAACGCTTCGGCATTGGCCCGCACCGCATCGGGCGAGCCGTTAAATTCAACCATAAGATGCGGCTGCTCGGGGTAGTCCGTGCCGGAATTCTGGTTGATGGCGCGCATGGCGATTTCGTCCATGAACTCGATCCGGGCCATCGGAATCCCGGATTGCATGGTCAGCGCCACCGTGTTCACAGCGTCGTCGAGCGTGTCGAAGGCACAGACGGCAGCCGAGACATCCTCGGGCTGGCCATGCAGGCGCAGGGTCAGTTCGGTGATAATACCGAGCGTACCTTCCGAGCCGACCATGAGCGCGGTCAGATCGTAGCCCGCGCTTGATTTCGCGGCTTCGGTGCCGGTCCTGATGATCGTGCCGTCGGCCAGCACAACCTCAAGCGCCAGCACGGCGTCGCGCATCGTGCCGTAACGGACCGCCATCGTCCCCGAGGCCCGCGTCGCCGCCATCCCGCCAAGGCTCGCATTCGCACCGGGATCAATCGGAAAAAACAGCCCCGTTGCCCGAAGATCGGTGTTCAGCGCCTCGCGCGTGACACCGGGCTGCACGACGGCCAGCATGTCTTCGGGACGAATATCGACGATCCGGTCCATCCGCATCAGATCCATCACCAGCCCGCCCTGCGTGGCAAGCGCATGCCCCTCCAGCGACGTGCCGGTCCCCCAGCCGATCACCGGACAGCGATGCCGGTTGCAGATCGCCATGATCCGGCTGACCTCCTCCGTCGTTTCGGGCCAGGCGACTGCGTCCGGAGGCGGCGCGCGGTGCCACGTCTCCGACTGTGCATGCTGATCGCGGTCAGCATCCTTCTGTGACAGACGATCACCAAGAAACTCACGAATTTCGTCAAACGCGTTCTGATGGTTGACCATGACCGACTCCTTTTGCTTCATGACAGCATGGCCGAAGCACCTCCGCCACGAAAGCCCCAGAGTGAACCTGCCAGCATCATATGGCTGACCGGCGGGCTGCCGCAGCTGCGCCGTCAGGCCGCCCGCGCCCTTGAGATCATCCGGCGCAAGGGGCCAAGCAAGGTGCAGTTCTGGTTTCTGGCCCTGTTGATCGGGATCGGCGCCGGTCTCGCGGCCTTGGGGTTCCGGCTTGGCATCGACCTGTTGCAGCGGACGGTTTACGGCATTGACGATCAGGCGCTCAAGAACGAGGCGCACAGCCTGCCGTGGTGGTGGCTGATTGCGGTTCCGACGGTTGGCGGGTTGATCGTCGGGCTGATCCTCGACCGTTTCACCAATGATGGCCGCGCGCGAACCGTGACCGATGTGATCGAGGATGCGGCACTTGAAGGCGGGCGGGTGGAAATCCGCGAAGGCTTGGCCTCCGCCGCTGCCTCGCTGGTGACGCTTGGCATGGGCGGATCGTCCGGGCGTGAAGGCCCCGTGGTTCATATGGCGGGCGTCGTGTCCACCTGGTTCGCCCAGCGGATCAGTGCCAGCCCGATGACGGGGCGCGAGTTGCTGGGCTGCGCGGTTTCCGGCGCGGTCGCCGCCAGCTTCAACGCCCCTATCGCGGGCGCATTATTCGCACATGAAGTCATCCTGCGCCATTTCTCCGCCCACGCCTTCGCGCCGATCGCGATCTCCGCCGTCGCCGGAACGGTCATCAACCGACAGGCTTTCGGCGGCGCGACCGAGTTCAACCTATGGCGCGAGCCGAGCCTCAGCTTCTATGTCGAATTGCCCGCCTTCATGCTGCTGGGCATCATCTGCGCGCTTGTGGCCGCGGCCCTCGTCTCAGCCATATTGCGCGCCGACGCAGCGGGGGCGGCGCTGTTTTCCCGCACCGGCTGGCCACGCTGGCTTCGCCCGACACTGGCCGGTACGCTGCTGGGGATAATCGCGATCAAGTTCCCCCATATTATCGGCGTCGGCTACCAGACGATTTTTGCCGCCCTGAACGGTGCTTACGGCCTTGGTCAGGTCATGGTCTTCGCCGTCATCAAGGTGCTCGCAGTGGCAATCACGCTTGGCGGGCGCATGGGCGGCGGCGTGTTTTCACCCGCGCTTGTGCTGGGCGCGCTCACCGGGCTGGCCTTCGGCATGATCGCCACATCAGCCGCGCCGGACCTGTCGGGTGGCACCACGATTTACGCAATGGCTGGCATGGGGGCCGTTGGTGCCGCCGTCCTTGGCGCGCCGATCTCGACCGCCTTGATCATCTTTGAAATGACCGGCGATTTTCAGACCGGGATCGCTGTCATGACCGCCGTGTCGCTGTCCTCCGCGCTGGCGTCGCGACTGCTGCACCGGTCGTTCTTCCTGACCCAGCTTGAACTGCGCGGCATTCATGTGGCCGAGGGGCCGCAAGCCTGGCTGCCGCAGAATATGCGGATCAATACGCTGATGCGCACGCCCGGATCGGAACACTTCCCCGCCCCCGATCTGGTCCGTTATCTGGCCATGTCGGGGCGCGCCCTCGTCGACGGCACGACGCTCGATCTGGCGCTTTCGGAGTTCGACCGTCTGGGCGGCGCCTTCCTGCCGGTCATTCAGCCCACGGAACTACGCTCGCCAGAGATGATTGGACCGCCGGCGCCGCCTGAGATTATCGGCGTCTTGTATCATGTCGACGCGCTCAGGGCGCTCAATCAGGCGCTGTCGGAAACCGCGGCGGAGGAGCATGCCTAGACCGGGATCAGCCGTCCCTGTTCCAGCCTGACCACACGGTCCATCCGCCCCGCCAACTCCAGATTATGCGTCGCGATCAATGCGGACAGGCCGGTTTCGCGGACCAGATCCATCAGCACGGCGAACACCCTGTCCGATGTTTCCGGGTCGAGATTTCCGGTCGGCTCATCGGCCAGCATCAGGGCGGGCTGGTTGGCAAGCGCCCGGCAGAAGGCCACGCGCTGCTGCTCCCCCCCCGACATTTCCGCCGGACGGTGATCCGTGCGGTCCTTCAGACCGACCCGGTCCAGCAACTCCGCCGCGCGCGTTTTCGCCGCTGCGTCCGCCACGCCATTGGCAAGCTGGGGCAGGACGATATTCTCCGCCGCGCTGAATTCCGGCAGCAGGTGGTGGAACTGGTAGACGAACCCCAGATCGCTGCGCCGCGCCGCTGTTCGCTGCCGGTCGGGCTTACCGGTCAGGTCGTTTCCATTGACGACGACGCGGCCGCTATCCGGTGTGTCCAGCAACCCCGCGATATGCAGCAGGGTCGATTTCCCCGCCCCCGAGGGCGCGACCATTGCCACCACCTCGCCCCGCGTCACGCTCAGGTCCAGCGCGCGCAGCACGTCGATCTGGCCCGGTTCACCCCGGTTATAGGTCTTTTCGATTGCTTCAAGACGCAGCACATCACTCATACCGCAGGGCCTCCACCGGGTTCATCCGCGCCGCGCGTGAGGCAGGAAAGATCGTCACGATAAAGCTGAGCGTCAGCGACAGTGCCACGGCCTTGCCGATGTCCATAGCGCGCAGTTTCGCGGGCAGTTCGTAGATCCCACGGACCGAGGCGTCCCACGCCCCGCTGCCCAGAAGGGACATGATATGATCGACATTCAGCGAAACGATCACGCCGATCACCACCCCGGCAATCGTGCCGATCACCCCGGTGAACGCCCCGCAAAGGAAGAACACCCGCAGCACCGAGCCCTCCGTCAGGCCCATCGTGCGCAGGATGCCGATGTCGCGGCCCTTGTTTTTCACCAGCATGATCAGGCCCGAGGTGATATTCATCGTCGCGATCAGCACGAGGACAGACAGGATGATGAACATCACGTCATCCTCGATATCCAGCGCGCGCAGGAAGCTGCCGGAGCTGTCCTTCCACGTCCAGACCTGCGCCCCCTCGCCCGCCGTCTGGATCAGCGGCACCGTCCAGTTTCCGATCTGCTCGGGGTTGGTGACGTAGACCTCGATCTCGTCGACGACATTCTCACGGTTGAAGTAGCTCTGCGCCTCGACCAGCGGCATGTAGACCCGTGTGCGGTCGATGTCGTAGCGGCCTGCGGTGAAGATATAGGTGACCACGTAGGCGTTGACGCGCGGCGTGGTCCCGAAAGCCGTTTGCGCGCCGTCTGGCGAGATGAGCTGGATCCGATCGCCGATGACGACGCCCAGTTCGCGAGCGATGCCGGAGCCGATGGCGATGCCGTCGTTGAAGCGTTCGATGTCACCGATGCCGGTTTCCGGATCGGCAATGCGGGGGATTTTCTTCAGGTTTTCCGAAGATATGCCAAAGACTTCCGCGACATTGGCGCTGCTGTTCGCCGTCGCCATGACCTGCCCTTTCACCACTGGGGCGCTGCGGGTGACGCCGTCGAGAGCGGAGATTTTGTCGGACAGGGCGTCGTAATCGCTGATCGTTCCCGGCTGGAGATAGACTTCCCCGGTGAGTTCATTCGCGAAGGATGAGGGCGACATGTAGACTGTCGTGTGGGCGTTGGCACCAAGTATTGTGTCCACGAACTCCTCTCTGAAGCCCGTGCGGACAGCGAGGGTGACGATCAGGGCGGCGACGCCGAGGGCGATGCCGATCAGGCTGATCCATGTCATGACCGAAACGCCGCCCTCGGCGCGGCGGGCGCGGAGATAGCGCCAGGCGATGAGAAACTCGTAGCGGGAGAAGGGTTTTGGGGCAGGCATTTGCAGTCCTTTGGCTTGGCCGGAACCTGCTGCGAAACCGTCAGAAGCGCAACCCGACATTGCCGTGATCCGGGTCACAAGCCGTACACCGCGCGTACACAGGGCGTACACAGCCTGTACACCGGCCCGAGAAAGGCCGGCAAAACGGGGGACGCGCTGAATGTCATTTAAATGAGCGCTGAGGGAGCGGGTTTGGCATAAGTTGTCGCTAGGCCTCCAGCTTGCTGTAAAAGCACAAACTCTTTTGATTCCGGATGGTGGTACTACTATATTGCTATAGCCTATTCTTATATACTTCGCATACCCCGAGACCCCATTCCCGGGTCGGATGCGTTCCATACGCTGCCCCTGACCCTTGGGCTGGCACATGAGCCATCGTTCGGGCGATGAACCATGTCACGCCGTCAGCGCCGGTTTGCCGGGGTGCCGCCACGCAGGCTTGTCCGGGCGTGAACGGTCTGCCATGAAGCGGCTTATGGCCAAGCCCGTCACCAGCTTCACCTGTCAGAATTGCGGCGCGACCCATCGGAAATGGGCGGGACGCTGCGAAACCTGTGGGGCATGGAACACCATTGTCGAGGAAGCGCCGCTGAGCCAGGGGCCGGGGCGCGGGCTTGGCGCGGTGAAAGGGAAGACGGTGCCGCTGACCGCGCTGTCGACCGAGGAACCGCCGCCGCCACGGGCGCAATCGGGTCTGGCGGAGTTTGACCGGGTTCTGGGCGGGGGACTCGTCCCCGGCTCCGCGTTGCTGGTCGGCGGCGATCCGGGGATCGGGAAATCGACGCTGCTGCTACAGGCGGCGGCGAGTTTTGCGAAACGCGGGGTCGAGGCGATTTATATCTCCGGCGAGGAGGCATCGGCACAGGTGCGGATGCGGGCGCAGCGGCTGGGGCTGGCAGATGCGCCGGTGCGGCTAGGCGCAGAGACGGCGCTGCGCGACATTCTGACCACGCTGGACGCGGAACGTCCCGATCTGGCGGTGATCGATTCAATCCAGACATTGTGGTCGGACACGGTCGAGGCCGCGCCGGGCAGCGTCAGTCAGGTCCGCGCGGCGGCGCATGAGCTGGTCACATTCGCCAAGAAACGCGGGGTGGCGGTCATTCTTGTCGGCCATGTCACCAAGGAGGGCCAGATCGCAGGCCCCCGCGTGGTCGAGCATATGGTCGACACGGTGCTGTATTTCGAGGGCGAGCGCGGCCATCAGTTCCGCATTCTGCGCGCCGTAAAGAACCGCTTCGGTCCCGCCGACGAGATCGGGGTGTTCGAGATGACTGGGGGCGGGCTGGCGGAGGTCGCCAACCCCTCGGCGCTGTTTCTGTCCGAACGCGGGCAGCCCAGCCCCGGCAGTGCGGTCTTCGCGGGCATAGAGGGGACACGGCCCGTACTGACGGAGATACAGGCACTGGTCGCGCCGTCGACGCTGGCGAGCCCCCGGCGGACGGTGGTCGGGCTGGATTCGGGGCGGGTCTCGACAATCCTTGCGGTGCTGGAATCCCGCTGCGGTATTCCCTTTGCCGGTCTGGACGTTTTCCTGAACGTCGCAGGCGGTATGCGGGTGATGGAACCGGCGGCCGATCTGGCCATTGCCGCCGCCCTTCTGAGCGCGCGGGAGGACGCGGCACTGCCGGCTGAGTGTGCAACTTTCGGTGAAATCAGCCTTTCGGGGGCGCTACGACCTGTCGCGCAGGCGGAAAACAGGTTGAAAGAAGCGCTGAAACTTGGTTTTTCACAGGCCATAATCCCGGCGTCGCAGAAAGCGGATGGCGCGGGCAACATGCGACTGGACCGGATTTCCGACCTGGCGGGTTTCGTCGGAGAGGTTTTCGGGGCCGGATAACTTGGGACAGAGCGGCCTCAATCGCCGCGAAAAGGTGGCTATATGGACGGCTTTACCCTCATCGACGGCATCGTTGCTGCTGTCATCATATTGTCGGCGATCCTCGCCTATGCGCGGGGCTTCGTGCGCGAATCGCTGTCTATTCTGGGCTGGATCGCGGCGGCTGTGCTGGCCTTCATCTTCGCCGGGGCGATGCGACCGATCATCGCACAGATCCCGGTGCTAAACCAGTTTCTGGGCGACAGCTGCGAGCTTGCAACGATCGTCGCTTTTGCCGTGGTCTTCGCGCTGGCGCTGGTGCTGTTCTCCATCCTGACGCCGCTGTTTTCATCGGTCGTGCAACGCTCCGCGCTTGGCGGGGTGGATCAGGGCATGGGGTTCCTGTTCGGCGTGGCGCGCGGCATCCTGCTGGTTGCGATTGCCTTCATCGTTTATGACCGGGTGATGACCTCGGGCACGGTGCCGATGGTGGATAACTCCCGCTCGGCCAAGGTGCTGGAACGGATGACCGGCACGCTGGATCAGGAAATCCCGCAGGATGCGCCGGGCTGGATCACAAACCGTTACAATCAACTGGTCGCGGGCTGCATCGGCGACGGGATTACCCCGGCAGAGGCCACCACACCGGCCAGCGGGGCCAGCGGGGCCAGCGAAGCGACGCCGGCGAACTGATAGACGCCTGACAAGCTGTCGCATTCATGTTACGAAAAAGCGCCCCGCCTGCCCGGCGGGGCGTGACTCTTTGTTAACGAGATCATATGTACCGCCCGACCCCAGACGATTCAGGTGCGCATGTCATGAAAGCTTTCTTCGCCGATCCGTTCGATGATGACAGGCTGCACGAGGAATGCGGCGTTTTCGGTGTGATCGGGGTCGCGGAGGCGGCGAATTTCGTCGCACTCGGGCTGCATGCCTTGCAGCACCGGGGGCAGGAAGCGGGCGGCATCATCAGCCACGACGCCGAGCGCGGCTTCAACTCTGCCCATCGATTCGGCTATGTGCGCGATAACTTCACCAAGCAATCGCTGATGGAGACGCTGCCGGGGCCGCTGGCCATCGGGCATGTGCGTTACTCGACCGCCGGGTCCAAGGCCGCCCATATCCGCGATGTGCAGCCCTTTTTCGGCGAGTTCAGCATGGGCGGCTGCGCGGTCGCCCATAACGGCAACATCACCAACGCCAGCGCGCTGCGCCGCGAGCTGATCGAGCGGGGCTCCATCTTTCAGTCCAGCAGCGATTCCGAGTGCATCATTCATCTGATGGCGCGCTCGCTGCAACGCAATATCCCTGAACGGATGAAGGACGCGCTGCGCCGGGTCGAGGGGGCGTTTTCGGTGATCGCCATGACCCGGACGAAGCTGATCGGGGTGCGCGATCCGCTGGGTGTGCGGCCGCTGGTCATCGGCAAGCTGGGGGATGACGGTTTCGCGCTGTCATCCGAAACCTGCGGTCTGGACATTATCGGCGCGGAGTTCCTTCGCGAGGTGGAACCGGGCGAAATGGTGGTGATCTCCAAGGGCAATATCGAGAGTTTCCGCCCCTTTGCGCCCAGCAATTCGCGGTTCTGCATCTTCGAGCATGTGTATTTCTCGCGGCCCGATTCGATCATCGGCGGCCGCTCGGTCTATGAAACCCGCCGCCAGATCGGGGTGGAACTGGCCCGCGAAGCGCCGGTGGAGGCGGATCTGGTCTGCCCGGTGCCCGATTCGGGAACGCCCGCGGCCATCGGTTTTGCGCAGGAATCGGGCATTCCCTATGGGATGGGAATTATCCGGAACCAGTATATGGGCCGGACCTTCATCGAGCCGACAGATCAGATCCGCAATATGGGGGTGCGGCTGAAGCTGAACGTGAACCGCTCACTGATTGCGGGGAAACGCGTGGTGCTGGTCGACGATTCGGTCGTGCGCGGCACCACCAGCCGCAAAATCAAGGACATGATCATCGATGCCGGTGCGAAGGAGGTGCATTTCCGCATCGCCTCCCCCCCCACAGCCTGGCCGTGTTTCTACGGCGTCGACACGCCGGAGCGGGAAAAACTGCTCGCCGCGCAGATGACGCCCGAGAAGATGCGTGAATGGATCGGCGTCGACAGCCTGACCTTTGTGTCGCTCGACGGGCTGTATCGCGCTGCGGGAGAGGCTGCGGGGCGCAATGCCGCCTGCCCGCAATATTGCGACGCCTGTTTCTCCGGCGACTATCCGGTCGCACCGTTCGATCAGCTGGAGCGTGGGTTCCAGATGAAAGACGGCTCCGAAAGCACGACAAGCCACGCGGCAGAATAAGCCACGACCCTGCCTCCGGCGGGGATATTTTTACCAGGATGAAATTCACGCTGGCTTAAATATCCTCCGCGAAGCGGACATCATACGGTTACGCCCGTTTTTCTGCGGTCAGGTTTCGGATGGCTTCCGTTGCTCAGCCTTGTCGGCCAAGGCTTCGGCCCGGTCAGCAAGTTCCGAGACCGAATCGAGAACGTCAGATGCCGTACCGCCGGCGCTTTTGGCGCGGTTTATGTCACGCTCCGCCGCGAGCGCCCGGTCTTCCATCGAGGACAGGCGGTCAGCCAGCATCAGACCCGCCAGCAACAGCAGCCGCGGCTCCGGCATACGGCCCGCCTGCTCCACGATTTTTTCGGCTTCCTCATTCAGCAGACCGGCGGCGCGGCGCAGCAGGCGTTCTTCACCGTCCTGCGCCTGCACTGTGTATTCTTTATGGCCAATCGTGAAGGTGACATCCATTGTTTCAGCCCTCGCCCTTGTCGAAGGACAGCACGTCACCCGGCGCGGGCGCGACGTCTTCGGCGAAGGGAGCGTCGGATGCCCTCGGCGCGCGGGCGATAAGCGCCTCAAGTCCGGTCATGATTTCGTCGAGCGCAGCGACCTCGGAGTCGCGCGCGGCCTTGACCGCCTCAAGCTCCGCCCGAAGCGCTTCCTGCGCGTCGCCCTGCCCTTCGACCAGCCGCGCATTCTCCTCCGCCAGTTTTTCGGAGCTTCGCAACAGGTCCTGCTTTTCCTGATCCGCCTCGGCCAGACGCTGCTTCAGGGCGGTGTTTTCGAGACGCAACGCCTCAATTTCCGCCGATAGCTCCGCGATCTGGTCGCCCGCAGAATCATGGCTCAGACCAGCAAATTGCGCAGGTTGAACGCCAAGCGCCTTTTCAATGCGGTTAAGCGCTTCTCTCAGGCGCTTTTCGCTGTCAGCGAAGCTGGTCATGAGCAGTCCTGCCGTCAAAATACTGACAATCTTGTACAGAAATGACTACAAAAAACAAGGACGGGCGAGCCTGTGCCCGCCCGTCCGGCTATCTCCGGCCTATGCCGTGGCGTTATGACCCTGCTCGTCGGAGTCGCCGACCTCACGCCGCTCGCCCATCAGGCCCTTCACGATGGCCCAACAGGCCCCGAGAAGCACGATGGTGAACGGAAATCCGGTCGAGACCGCCATCGCCTGAAGTGCGCCAAGCCCCCCGGCGAGCAGCAGGGCGATGGCCACGAGGCCCTCGACCGTGCACCAGAAGACGCGCTGCGGCACTGGCGAGTTGACCTTGCCGCCTGCCGCGATGGTGTCGATCACCAGCGAGCCGGAATCGGAGGAGGTGATGAAGAACACCACCACCAGCACGATCCCGATGAAGCTGGTGATCTGGGTCAGCGGAAGCTGAGACAGCATCTGGAACAGTTTCAGCTCAAGTGCCGCATCGGTGATGCCGGTGAAGCCGTTCAGCGTCATGGTGATCGCCGTGCCGCCGAAGGTGGTCATCCACAGCACGGAGATGATCGCGGGCACCAGCAGCACCGCCGTCAGGAACTGCCGCACCGTCCGGCCGCGCGAGACGCGTGCGATGAACATGCCGACGAACGGTGACCAGCTGATCCACCACGCCCAGTAGAACGCCGTCCAGCCGTGGCGGAAATTATCGTCATCGCGCCCGAACGGGTTCGACAGCGGGATGATCTCCTGCGCGTAGGCTTTCAGATTGGCGAAGAAGCCGGTGACGATCGCCATTGTCGGCCCGACAAAGATCACGAACAGCAGCAGCAGGAAGGCCAGCACCATATTGATCTCCGACAGGCGTTTCACACCCTTGTCGACGCCCGCGATGACCGAGAAGGTCGCGACCGCAGAGATCGCCACGATCAGCAGCACCATGCTGGTATTGTTCGCCGGGATACCGAACAGGAAGTCGAGACCCGCCGTCGCCTGTTGCGCACCGAAGCCAAGCGACGTTGCCAGACCGAAGATGGTCGCAAAGACGGCGAGGATGTCGATGATATGGCCCGGCCAGCCCCAGATCCGTTCCCCCAAGATCGGGTAGAACACCGAACGCATGGTCAGCGGCAGCCCCTTGTTGAACGAGAACAGCGCCAGTGCCAGCGCGACAACCGCATAGATCGCCCAGGGGTGCAGACCCCAGTGATAGATCGTCGCCGCCATGCCGAGCCTGCGCGCACCGATCTCATCCCCGGCGGCGCCTGCCAGCGGGGCCCAGTCGGTCCGCACGCCATTCTCGACCACCGGACCGGCGAGCGAGCTGTTGAAATGGCTCATCGGTTCGGAGACGCCGTAAAACATCAGCCCGATGCCCATACCGGCGGCGAAAAGCATCGCGAACCAGCCGGTCAGGGTGAAATCCGGCGTCGCCTCCGGCCCGCCGAGGCGGACACTGCCGAGCGGAGAGATGATCAACCCGATGCAGAGCAGCACGAAGATATTGCCCGAAAGGATGAAGAACCACGCCAGATTACTGGTCAGCCAGTCACGCATTCCCGCGAAAAACGGGTCGAGTTGCTGCTGGAAGATCAGCGAGGCGAAGGTGACAACCAGAATGGCCAGCGCGGAAATGGTGAAAACAGGCTTGTGAATATCGAATTCCAGCTTGAATTCGTGATTGAGGTTATCCTGGCCGATTTCGTAATCCGTCTCGATCACCTCGGTCGGGCCTTCGGGGGTCGGAATCGGCTCCTCCTCCACGGCATCGTCATAGCGACCATCGAGGATCGGTTCTTCATAGGCGGGATCACCGGGATGGCCCGGCTGATTTTTATGGGGATCAACCGCCGTCCGCTGCTGCGGATCGTTGGGATCAGACATAAACTTCCTTTCAGCTCTGTTCCTGTTACTCTTTCGAGCGCGCGAAGGGTGGCGCTTATGTCACAAACGCGCGAGTTTGGCCACCCCGGGCCCCTCAAACGCATGGGCATGGGATTGGGGTTCCATGCCACGCGACGTATAAGGCGGCGAATATTGTGAAAGGTCAGGCGCATGCGGCAGGCGAAAATTATCCGCAACACGGCGGAAACGCAGATCGAGCTTGAGGTCAATCTGGACGGCACCGGGGTGTATCACAACCAGACCGGGGTCGGGTTCTTCGATCACATGCTGGACCAGCTTTCCCGCCATTCGCTGATCGATTTGCGCGTGACTGTGCAGGGCGATCTGCATGTCGACGATCACCACACGGTCGAGGATACCGGCATTGCGCTCGGGCAGGCCCTGGTGCAGGCGCTCGGCGACAAGAAGGGCATTCGCCGTTACGGGTCGTTCCTGCTGGCGATGGATGACGCGCTGGTGCGCGCGGCGCTCGATCTGTCGGCGCGGCCTTATCTGGTGTGGAACGTGGATTTTCCGACCGCGAAGATCGGCAGTTTCGACACGGAGCTTGTGCGGGAGTTCTTTCAGGCGCTGTCGACCCACGGTGGCATCACCCTGCATGTCGACGCGCTGCACGGCATCAACAGCCACCATATTGCCGAGGCGAGCTTCAAGGCCGTCGCCCGCGCCTTGCGCGAAGCGGTCGAGCCCGATCCGCGGATGGGCGATGCGCTGCCATCCACCAAGGGCGCTTTGTGATGCAGGTCGCGCTTGTCGATTACGACAGCGGCAATCTGCATTCGGCGGAGAAGGCCTTCGCCCTGATGGGACGCGAGACGGGGGTGGAGGTCGTGGTGACCTCCGATCCCGACATCGTGGCCCGCGCCGACCGGATCGTGCTGCCCGGGGACGGGGCGTTTCCGGCCTGCAAGGCGGCGCTCGATGCGGTGCCGGGGATGGTGGAGGCCTTGGAGGACGCCGTCATCCGGCGGGCGGTGCCGTTCATGGGGATCTGTGTCGGCATGCAGATGCTGGCCGATCTGGGGCATGAATATCGCGAAACCGCCGGGCTGGGCTGGATCGGGGGCGAGATCGAGGCGATCCGCCCCGCCGACGCCTCCCTGAAAGTCCCTCATATGGGCTGGAACGACCTGCAGCTGCGCGGCACGCATCCGGTTCTGGGCGGCGTACGCGACGGCGATCACGCTTATTTCGTTCATGGCTGGCAATTCCACACAGCGGATCAGTCGCATCTGCTGGCCGATGTGGATTATGGCGGGCCGGTCACAGCCGTTGTCGGGCGCGACAATATCATCGGCACCCAGTTCCACCCGGAGAAATCTCAGGCGGTCGGGCTGCGCATCATCGCGAATTTCCTGAGCTGGCGGCCGTAAACGCCGCCGCCGTCAGTTCAGTTTTGCCCAGTTCTGGCTTTTGCAGATCAGCCCGCCTGCCACGCAGCCTGCGAGGCTCATGGAACTGCCGCTGACCGTCGCCTTGCCGTTATAGATCTTGCCATCTGCGGGGCGCAGCACCTTGCCGCGATAGTTACCGCCGCCCTGCGGGGCCATGTTCATCACGATCTGCTTGCCGATATTGGGCGACTGAAATTCCTCGCCGCCATTGCGGAAGGTCCGGGTGATGGTGCCGCAATAGGCCCCGCCACACGGGCCGATCTGGACATAGGCGAAAGCTCCCTCATCCGGCTGGGTCTGCCACAGCCCTTCAATCGGATCGGCAGCAGCGGCGGTTGCGAAAAGGCCGAATGCGGCGGCGATGGCGAGTGTCTTCATGGTCTCCTCCCTGAGATCATCCTGACAGAGATCAGAAAACAGAACGCCGCGTCAGGCAAGGCTGACGTCGGGTCCGCCATCTGGCTGACGCAGCATCCCCCGGCGCTTGTGAACGCCGTATGACTGTGGCAAAGCCCGCCCGGACAATACCGGAGCGCGCTATGATCCTTTATCCCGCAATCGATCTGAAAGACGGTAACTGCGTCCGGCTGCTGCGCGGCGATATGGAAGCCGCGACCGTGTTCGGCACCGATCCGGCGGCGCAGGCGAAGGCATTTCAGGATGCCGGGGCGGAGTGGCTGCATCTGGTCGATCTGAACGGTGCTTTCGCAGGGCAGCCGGTGAATGCCGCAGCGGTCGAGGCAATTCTGGCTGCCACCGACATACCTGCCCAGCTTGGCGGCGGCATTCGCGATATGGCCACCATCGAGATGTGGCTGTCGAAAGGGCTGAAACGCGTCATCCTCGGCACGGTCGCGGTCGAGAACCCCGATCTGGTGCGGCAGGCTGGTACAGCCTTTCCGGGTCAGGTCGCGGTCGGCATAGACGCCCGCAAGGGCCTCGTCGCCACAAAGGGCTGGGCCGAGGAAACCGGGGTTGAGGCCACCGACCTCGCCCGCAGCTTCGAAGATGCCGGGGTCGCCGCGATCATCTACACCGACATCGACCGTGACGGCGCAATGGGCGGCCCGAATACCGAGGCGACGGAGGCACTGGCCCGTGCCGTCTCGATCCCGGTCATCGCTTCGGGCGGGGTCTCGTCGATGGACGACCTGATCCGGCTGCGCGACACCGGCGTCATTGCCGGAGCCATCTCGGGCCGCGCCCTTTATGACGGCGCGCTCGACCTCACAACCGCACTTGCGGCGCTCAGACAATAGCCCTTCACCCGGCTCAAGTATCCCGGGGGTGAGCCAGCCCGACAGGGTGGCGAGGGGGCAGCGCCCCCTTCCCTGCACAACTCAGGACAGCTATCACGGCACCATGCTCGTCGATCCGAATCATCCCTTCTTCCGCAGGAAATGGGTCCGCATCGCCTGTGTCGTGGCACCGGCTGGCTGGGCCGTGCTGGAGCTTGCCACCGGTAACCCGTTCTGGGCAATCGTGTTCGGCGCGGCGGCAGCGGCCTTGTTTCACGCGCTGATCCTGAACGGGCCCGACCGATAGGGGCTGCCGCGTCCTCTGGCGCTTTCCGGCGTTTCGGAATATGTATCCCGCGCTTTCAGGAGAAATCCGACATTGCTCAAGACGCGTATCATACCCTGTCTGGACGTGGCCGATGGTCGCGTGGTGAAGGGTGTCAATTTCGTCGATCTCATCGACGCGGGCGACCCGGTCGAAGCCGCGAAAGCCTATGACGCCGCGGGCGCGGATGAGATCACATTCCTCGACATCCATGCCACCCATGAAAATCGCGGAACGATGTTTGACGTCGTGACGCGCACGGCGGAGCAATGTTTCGTGCCGCTGACCGTCGGTGGCGGGGTGCGGACGCATGAGGATGTGCGCGCGCTGCTGTTGGCCGGGGCGGACAAGGTGTCGTTCAACTCCGCCGCCGTGGCGAACCCGGATGTGATTGCGGAGGCGGCGGATCGGTTCGGCAGCCAATGCATCGTTTGCGCCATCGATGCCAAGACGGTCGCAGATGGAAGCTGGCAGATATTCACGCATGGCGGGCGCAGGCCAACCGGCATCGACGCTGTCGAGTTTGCGCGGCTGATCGCCGCCAAGGGTGCGGGGGAAATCCTGCTGACCTCAATGGACCGGGACGGAACGAAATCGGGTTTCAATCTGTCCCTGACACGCGCGATCTCGGATGCCGTGGATATTCCGGTGATCGCATCGGGCGGGGTCGGCACGCTGGATCATTTGGTGGAAGGCGTGACCAAGGGCGGGGCAAGCGCCGTGCTGGCCGCATCGATCTTCCATTTCGGCACCTACACCATTGGCGAGGCAAAGGCGCATATGGCCGCCGCCGGTATCCCTGTGAGGCTGACATGAGCGATTACGACGCATTCGCGCGGCTGGACGCCACCATTGCAGCCCGCAAGGGCGGTGACGCGGAGGCAAGCTGGACCGCAAAACTGCTGGCTCGCGGCCCGGAAAAATGTGCCGAAAAATTTGGCGAGGAAGCCGTCGAGGCGATTATCGAGGCCGTGAAAGGCGACCGCGAGAAGCTGCGGGCGGAGGCTGCGGATGCAGTCTACCATCTGGCCGTGATGCTCGCCGCGCGCGGGCTTTCACTGGCCGATATCGCGACGGAGCTGTCCCGGCGGGAGGGGCGTTCCGGCGTTGAGGAAAAGGCTAGCCGCGGTTGAAAACACTTGCGGAAAACGGCCTGTGACATCCCGCCTCCTGCGGCGAAATCGCCAAAATCACCCGATTGCGTAGCGCTTTCCCTTGATTTGTGGCCAAATTGCTTTCACTTGGTGATTGTTAAAACTATATAAGCCGCCAGACTAAAGACCGCGCGTCAGACGCGGATTTCACAAGGCAGAGGATCCTCATGACCGCAGACGCCAAATCCGGCAAGCAGCACGAAGGCGACGTTGCTTTCATTCAATCGCTGGCCGAGCTGCTCAACAGCAACGACCTTTCCGAGCTTTCGGTGAAGCGCGAATATGGCGAGAATGACCGCCTGACCGTCAGCCTGTCGAAATATGCAAAACAGGTGATGGCCCCGCAGGCCGTGGCGGCCCCCGCTGCGCCTGTCGCAGCCGCCCCGCAGGGCCCTGCCGCCCCGGCCACGCCAACCGCAACGCCGGGTGCCACGAGCGACGATCCGGCGGATCTGCCGGGTGCCGTGACCTCGCCTATGGTGGGGACGGCTTACCTTGCGGCTGAGCCGGGCGCGACGCCGTTCGTCTCCATCGGGCAGAAGGTCAGCGAGGGCGAAACACTGCTGATCGTCGAGGCGATGAAGACGATGAACCATATTCCGTCGCCCAAATCCGGCACGGTGAAGCGTATCCTTGTCGATGACGGCAGCCCGGTCGAATACGGCGCGCCCCTGATGGTCGTGGAATGAGGCCGGGATGTTTGACAAGATCCTGATTGCCAATCGCGGCGAAATCGCGCTGCGGGTGATCCGCGCCTGCCGCGAGATGGGTATCCCCTCGGTCGCGGTGCATTCGACGGCGGACACCAATGCCATGCATGTCCGCATGGCCGACGAATCGGTCTGCATCGGGCCGAATTCCTCCGCGCAGTCCTATCTGAACCCGGCGGCGGTCATCGCGGCATGCGAGATCAGCGGCGCGCAGGCGGTCCATCCCGGCTATGGTTTCCTGTCGGAAAACGCCGGTTTCGCGCAGATGCTGGAAGATCATGGCATCACCTTCATCGGCCCCAAGGCGGAGCATATCCGCATCATGGGCGACAAGATCACCGCCAAGGACACGGCTAAGGAGCTTGGCATCCCGGTCGTTCCCGGCTCTGACGGCGGGGTGAACGAGGTGGAGGACGCCAAGCGCGTCGCCGCCGAGATCGGCTATCCGGTCATCATCAAGGCAACCGCAGGCGGCGGCGGTCGCGGCATGAAGGTCGCGGAGGACGAAAGCGGGCTTGAGGTCGCCTTCCGCACCGCCCGGTCAGAGGCGAAGGCGGCATTCGGCAACCCGGATGTCTATATCGAGAAATATCTTCAGAAGCCGCGCCATATCGAAATTCAGGTCTTCGGCGACGGCAAGGGCAATGCCGTTCATCTGGGCGAGCGGGATTGTTCCCTGCAACGTCGGCATCAGAAGGTGCTGGAGGAGGCCCCCGGCCCCTCGATCACGCCAGAGGAACGCCAGCGAATCGGGACGATCTGCGCCGATGCGATGAAGAAGCTCGGCTATATCGGCGCGGGCACCATCGAGTTCCTTTATGAGGACGGCGAGTTCTATTTCATCGAGATGAACACCCGCTTGCAGGTCGAGCATCCCGTGACCGAGGCGATATTCGGCGTCGACCTGGTCCGCGAACAGATCCGCGTCGCCGCGGGCGAGGAAATGGAGCTGGCGCAGGACGATCTGACCATCAACGGCCATGCCATTGAGGTCAGGATCAATGCCGAGAAACTGCCGAATTTCAGCCCCAGCCCCGGAAGGATTACCCAGTTTCACGCCCCCGGCGGGCTTGGGGTGCGTATCGACAGCGCGATTTTCGACGGCTATGTCATCCCGCCCTATTACGACAGCCTTATCGGCAAGCTGATCGTTCACGGGCGCGACCGGCCCGAGGCGCTGGCGCGGCTGAGCCGTGCCTTGTCAGAACTGATCGTGGACGGTGTCGACACGACCATGCCGCTGTTTGACGCGCTTCTGCAGGAGCCCGACATCCTGACGGGCAATTACTCGATCCATTGGCTGGAACGGTGGCTGGCGGCGAATACCCCGGCCTGATAAGCGCCGGGCAAATGCTGTGGGGTTATGCAAACGGCATTTTCCCCATGGCGGTGTCCGCAAGCGATCCGGTTTTGCACTGGTTCGATCCGCAGCAGCGTGGAATTTTGCCCGTCGGCGGCGTGCATGTCTCGCGGTCGATGCGCCGCCATTTGCGCCGCTGTACATGGCATTTCACTCTGAACCATGACTTCGTCTCGGTTGTCGAATACTGCGCCGAACGGGAAGAAACATGGATCAATGCCACCCTGTTTTCACTCTACGAAGAGCTTTTCGAGCTCGGTCACGCCCATTCTCTGGAAATATGGGAGGGTGACGAGTTGATCGGTGGCATCTTCGGCCTCACGATCGGCGGTGCATTTTTCGGGGAAAGCATGTTTTCGCGGCGGACCAATGCCTCAAAAACCGCACTCATCATCATATCGGAGCATCTGAGTGCCTGCGGTTTTACGCTGTTCGATACGCAATACCCGACCGAACATCTGCAATCCCTGGGTGGCAAGGCCATCTCACGGGCGGCTTACCGGCGCCGCCTCTCACGGGCCATTCGCATCAGCGCGGATATCGAGGCTCGTCCGCTGCCCGATCTTCAGGCCGTTCTGCAGGCCAGCACCCAGACGTCGTAGCGCGCATCGTCCAGTGCGGAAAGCGCCGGCGACGACGCGATCATCCAACCATCGAACAGGGTGGCGCGCGTATTGCGGTCTGTGATCACAAGCTGCGCGAACGCGTCGGAGTTCGGATCGCCGGAGGGATAGCGGCACTCCCCCAGTCGTACCGTCAGCCTGCCGATATCAGCGGATTCGCCCGGCGCAAGGTCCAGATCGGTCAGCGCGCTTGACACCTTGTCCAGCGAACGCAGGATCGCGCCGGTTCCGCGCGATGTCTGCACCCCGTCCTGCGCTTGCGCTGTCTGCACAGCAAGCGGCGACATCAGGGCAAAAGCGACAAGGAGCGTTCTGATCATTTGGCTTAACTCGGGTCTTTGGCTTGGCCGGTACCGGATTCTTCGCAGACCGGGCAGGGTCGGGCAAAACACGTTCCCGTCACCGTGCCCCCGTCACCGGGCGCTGAGTTTACTGATCGGGTTGCCACGCGTCGTAATCGCTGCGCTCCGCCGGATCGGCACGGTAGAGCGAGGATTTCGGCCGATAGGCCTGCGGCGTGCCGGTCATGTTCATCTGATGCGGCAGTTCCCATTCACGCCGCGGCAGCGGGTCATCGGTCGGCGGGGATTTATAGGTGTGATGCAACCAGCCATGCCATTCGACGGGCACCCGGCTCGCCTCCGACTCGCCGTGGTAAATCACCCAGCGACGTTTACCGCCATTCGACTGATAATAGATATTGCCCTGATCGTCCTCGCCAACCTTTTCACCGTAAAGCGCGGTCCAGACCTGAGTGTTCAGGGTCTGTCCTCTCCACCAGGTCAGAATACGGTCAACGATCCACATGGGGCGCTCCTTTGCGGTTCATGCCATGTCTATGCCGCAAAGCGTGGTCAGGGTCCAGTCCGATGGAACCCGAGAAAATGTGATACGTTGTGGAGGCAGGAGTGTCGCATGGGCTATCATCTTGGCAGGCTGATTGACCACATCCACCTTCATGTGGCGGATTATGAGCGTTCGCGCGAGTTTTATCGCGCGGTCCTCGACGCGCTCGGTCGGGAGGATTGCCGCCTGAACGGTCGCGACTGGATGGAGTGCGACGAATTGTTCATCGAGGAAGCGGCCCCCGGCGAAGCATGCAGCCATGTTCACCTGTGTTTTCAGGCCAGAAGCCGCGAGGTCGTTCAGCGCTTTCACGCCGCAGCTTTGGCGAATGGCGGGCGCGATAACGGCGCACCGGGGCTGCGCGATTACCACCCGGGCTATTACGCCGCTTTCGTGCTCGACCCCGATGGAAATAATATCGAGGCGAAATGCGATGAGCGGGTTCTTTCCCGCTCCGCCAATAGTGTGGAGATCGGGACCGACTAGCCCAGATCGGCCCCAAGCCTGCGCATCAGCGGCACGAAATCGGGGAAGGATGTCGCGATTGCGGTGCCGTCATCGACGCGGATTTCCGCATCCGCCGCCAGCCCGGCTATCAGGAACGACATGGCAATCCGGTGATCCAGATGCGTCGCCACAGCCGCCCCGCCACCGGGAATGCGGCCCTTGCCATGAACGGTCATGCTGTCGCGGGTCTCGTCCACCTCGACCCCGTTTGCGCGGAGCCCCTTCGCCATTGCGTCGATCCGGTCGGATTCCTTGACCCGCAGTTCCGCCACACCGTTCATGACGGTATCACCCTCCGCCATCGCCGCGATCACGGACAGGATCGGGAATTCGTCGATCATGCTGGCCGCGCGCTCTGCCGGGACGCTGACAGCTTTCAGGGACGAGTGCCGGACGATCAGATCCGCCACGGGTTCACCCCCCTCCTCACGGTCATTTTCCCATGTCAGATCGGCACCCATCTCTGCCAAAGTCACATAAAGCCCGTCGCGCGTCGGATTGCGGCTGATCCCGTTCACCCGGATATCAGATCCCGGCACGATCAGAGCCGCCGCCACAGGGAAGGCTGCCGAAGACGGATCGCGCGGCACGGCGACCGTCTGCGCGGTCAGCTCGGGCTGGCCGGTCAGGGTGATGACCCACCCCTCCTCCGTCACCTCGGTCGTGATGGTCGCGCCGAAACCCGCAAGCATCCGTTCGGAGTGATCCCGCGTCGCCTCTGCCTCGATCACCACGGTCTGGCCGGGCGCGTTCAGACCGGCGAGCAGAACCGCGGATTTGATCTGCGCCGAGGCGACAGGCGTGCGGTAGGTCACCGGGGTCGCGTCTTCCGCACCTTTAATGGTCACCGGCAGCAGTCCGCCTTCGCGCGCAACGATCTCTGCCCCGAACTGCGACAGCGGATCAGTGATGCGCCGCATGGGACGCCGGGACAGGCTTTCGTCGCCGGTAAAGGTCGCGGTGATCGGCGTCGTCGCCATCGCCCCCATGATAAGCCGCACGCCGGTGCCGGAGTTACCGCAATCGATCACGCCTGCAGGTTCCGCAAAGCCGCCGACGCCGACACCATCCACGGTCCACTCACCCGGCCCCAGCTTTTCGACGGTCGCGCCGAATGCCTGCATCGCCTTTGCCGTGTCCAGCACGTCCTGCCCCTCCAGCAGCCCGGTGATATGGGTGCGGCCCACAGCCAGAGCGCCGAGGATCAGCGACCGGTGGCTGATGGATTTATCGCCGGGAATGATCGCCTCGCCGCTCAGCGGATTGCCGGGGCGCGAGGACATCGGGGTTGCGGGACCGTGGGACATGAAACCTCTCAGAACAGCGATTTGCGCAGCATGTTAAGGGCGACAAGCGCGAGGAAAACGGCGAAGACCCGTTTCAGCTTCTTCGGATCAAGACTATGGGCCAGCGACGCCCCGACCGGGGCGGTCAGCAGCGTCATGGCGATAACGATCAGGAATGCAGGAATGTTGACCGCGCCAATGGTGCCGGGCGGCGCGTTCTCCGTCGGCGTGAACAGGAACAGCACGGCAGAGGGGAGCGCGATCAACCCGCCGAACCCCGCAGCCGTCGCCACGGCACGATGGATCGGGCGACCGTGCAGCGTCATGATCGGCACGCCGATTGACCCGCCGCCAATGCCCAGCAGCACGGAGAAGAACCCGGTCAGGCCGGAAAGCAGGTATTTCACCGGCCCCTGCGGCATCTGATCCGCGATCCGCCAGGTTGAGCGGCCAAAGATCATGTAGGACGCGACGATTATCACCAACACGCCAAAGATCACCTGTAATGTCTGGCTACGAAGCTGCGCCACGGTCATCACGCCGACGGCTGCACCCAATGCGATACCGGGTGCCCAATCGCGCAGAATCTGCCAGTCAACCGCACCTTTGCGGTTATGCGCGCTGACCGATCGCGCCGACGTGACGATAATCGTTGCCAGCGACGTTGCGAGGCAAATCTGCATGAGGTCGTCCGACCCGTAACCCAGCCCGCTGAACAGATAGAGCAGCGCCGGAACGAGGACGATACCACCCCCGACACCCAGCAGCCCCGCGATCAGACCGGCGAATGCACCGACAGCGGCGAGAATTAAAATCGGCAGGATCAGGGCGGTCATGCGGCCTCCGTGGCTTCACGCACCTGATCCAACGCGGCGTCGTAAAGCGCAAGCCCCTGTGCCGGGGTCAGGGCCTTATGCGCCCCCTCACTGAGCGTTCTGCGCCACAGCCGCGCCCCGGGTCGCCCGTGAAACAGGCCGAGCATATGGCGGGTGATCTGATGAATGCGCGCGCCATCGTCCAGCCACGCGGCAATCAGCGGGCGCGTCGCCAGCGCCGCATCCGCCGGACCGGCGCAAGGTGGCGCTGCATTCCACAGCCGGTCCGCCGAGCCCAGAATATCCCAGGGCTGATGATATGCGGCGCGACCGACCATCACCCCGTCCATGATCTGCAACTGCTCAGGGATATGGTCCGCTGTCAGACCGCCATTGATGGACAGGTGCAAATCGGGGAACTGCGCCTTCATCCGGTGCACCAGCGGATAATCGAGCGGCGGGATTTCGCGGTTGTCCTTCGGGCTCAGCCCCTCCAGCCATGCCTTGCGGGCATGGATGGTGATGCGCCGGACCCCGGCATCCCGCATCCGGGCCAGAAAATCGGGCAGCACTCCTTCCGGGTTTTGCTCATCCACCCCGATGCGGCATTTCACCGTCACCTCGACCGGGCTTTCCGCAATCATCGCCCGCACGCAATCCGCAACCCGTTCCGGCGTTTTCATCAGCACGGCACCGAAGCAGCCCGACTGGACCCGGTCGGAGGGGCAGCCAACATTCAGATTGATCTCATCATATCCGAACGGTGCCGCGAGCGCCGTCGCCCGCGCGAGCTCCGCCGGGTCGGAACCGCCGATCTGAAGCGCCACCGGATGTTCCGCCACATCCTTTCGCAGCAACCTCGCGCGCGGTCCGTGAATGATGGCCGGCGCAGTCACCATTTCGGTATAAAGAAGCGCCTGCCGCGACATCACCCGATGAAAGCCGCGACAGAAGCGGTCGGTCCAATCCATCATCGGCGCGACGGATAACCGCGCGGCTCGGGTGACGCTGTCGGACGGGTTCACCAAGATCGGACGCTTTCCTGTTCGAGATACCGCGCGAGATAATCCGCGCCGCGCCTCATCTACAGGGTTTTAGCATCGCAGAACAGGTCTCGCAGGGCGGGCGGTGCTCACCACATGGATGTGGCGGCGCGAACCGGCCATTCACGGTCATACGCCGTGCCGCCAACCTCACCATCGGTCATGCCCGCCAGAATTTCGCCCGGCGTCGGCAGGCCGTCGCTGTCGTCATCCCCCGACCAAAGGGCCGAGCGCATGACGGCGCGGGCGCATTGGAAATAGACCTCACCGATCTTCACCACGATCACCGTACGCGGCGGCTTGCCATCATGGGCGAAGCTTTGGCACAGGGCGTCGTCATCCGTGATCCGCGCGCGGCCATTGATCCGCACGACATTCTGCGAACCCCGCACAAAGAACATCAGGCTGACACGGTCATCGCGGGCGATATTCTGCAGGCTGTCGATCCGGTTATTCCCGTGCCAGTCCGGCATCGCCAGCGTCACCGGATCGAGCACACGCACAACCGGCCCCTCATCGCCGCGCGGGCTGGCATCGGTGCCTTCAGGACCGACCGTTGACAAAACGCAGAACCGCGCGCGATCGATGAAGGCGCGATAAGCATCCGTCAGGCGGTCCGCGACCTTGCGCAGCGCCGCAGGGACCGGATCGCTGTAGATCTGTGCCAGCTCATCCGTGTCCAGCCAGCGCATATCTTACTTCTTGTCCTTGAGCGCCGCGAGGACGGCAAACGGATTATCCGGATCAATCGGCTTGTCGGCCTTGGGCGGGCGGGCGGAGAAGTTCTTCGCCTTGTCGCCACGGTCGTTCTTGCCACGTCCGGGTTTTCCACCTTTGGGCTTACCACCCTTCGGCCTGTCGCCCTTGGGCTTGCCTGATCTTTGGTCGCCATCGGCGCGCGCGCCCTGACGGCGCGGGCCACCTTGCGCGCCACGGGGGCTGCGCGGTTTCGGTGCCCAGCGGAAGGTATAGAAAACCTCCATCTCGGGTGCGGCCTCTTCCGTTGCCTCTGCCTCGGCTGCCTCCGGGTTCGCCTCGGCCTCCGCCCGTTTCTTCTCCGCCTGTTCCGCTTCCCATTTGGCACGGGTCTCCGCCGCGAGAACCGATTCCTCCTCGGTCAGCGGATGCTCATGGTCGACGTTCTCCGCCGTTTCCTCAGCCGGGACCGGTGCCGGGTCGGGACGGGTCTTGACCCGCTCACCCTTCTCCGCCGCGTAGCCGAGGCCCTCCATCAGACCGGCGAACTGTTCCAGCGTCATGCCGGTGATGGACAGCATATCGGCATTCGCCTCGAACCCGCCGCGTGTGTCCTGCATGCGCAGCATATCGGCCAGACGTTCCAGCATGTCGATGCGGATGGCGCGATCACCCGCCGGGCGATAGCCCGACAGCGTGTAGGTCGACGCCGGAACATCCGGCAGGTTCGGGATCGTCACCAGACCCGGCGGCGGCGATTCGGGAAATTCCGCCAGCCCGTCCCAAAGGCCGGACAGAACCAGCCGCAGCCGCGTCGGCGCAGGTTTCAGAAGGGCCGGCAGGAAAATCGTGAACTGGCCAAAGCGAACGCCATGCTTGCGCAGGCTGCCGCGCGCCTCCTGATCCAGCTCGCGCACCTCGTTTGCCACGTCTTCACGGCGGATCAGGCCGAGATTTTCGACCAGCCGGAACGCAAATCCGCGCGCCAGCCCGGTCAGCGCCTCGTCGCGCTGCATCGCCTGCAACGGCTCGAACAGGGTGGCGACCTTGCGGTCGATGAAATGCTGCAACCGGCGGGTGACCTTCTCGGCGATCTCCGCCCCGGCTTCCTCATCGACGAAAGCCTCGATCCCCGGCTTCATCGGCTCGGACCCCTTGACCAGCTTGCCGATGGCGGCGTCGCCCCACATCAGCCCGCCCTGCTCGGTGAAATCCAGCTCGGTATCCGGCGCGTTGTAAAAACGATCTGCACGCAAATGGAATTCCGGCTTCAGCGCCTCGTAAGACGCCCGGTTCAGCATCCGCGCCTCATCCGGATTCTGCGTCGCATCGGCCCGGAAACGGAACCCTTCCAGACGCCCGGCGAACTCACCCTCGACGCTGACTTCACCCTTTTCGTTCACTTCGGCCAAAAGGGCCTCCTTCTGCTTGAGCCGGCGCATCAGCACAGAGGTGCGCCGGTCCACAAATCGTTGCGTCAGCGCGGCGTGCAGCGCGTCTGACAGGCGGTCTTCTACAGTGCGCGTCGCCTCGCGCCAATATGTTTCGTCCTTAACCCAGCCCGTGCGCTGAGCCACATAAGTCCAGGTTCGGATAAAGGCGAGTCGTTTTGACAACGCATCAATATCGCCCTGAGTTCTGTCAATGCGGTCAATTGCCCGTGTGAGCCAGTCAGCCGGTATCTGGCCTTCCTGCAGGAAACTGAAAATGCGCAACAAAAGACTGGTGTGTTCGGCAGGTGAGATCGAGCGGAAATCCGGTATCCGGCACACGTCCCAAAGCAGCCTGACATCCGGCGCGGTCGTCACCCGGTCCTGGATTTCAGGCAATTCGCGCAACGATTTCAGGGCCGACAGATCATCCGCCTCGCGCCCGCGCATCAGCCATTCACTTTCCGGTGACGCCTCCAGACTGCCGATCAGCCGGTCCATCGTCCCGAATTCCAGACGCGGATTGCGCCAGACCAGCCGGCTGATCGGGGCAAAACGATGGTTTTCGATGGCACCGATCAGCCCCTCATCCAGCGGCCCCGCCTCGCCGGTGACGCCGAACGTGCCCGGTTCCGTATGCCGCCCCGCCCGACCGGCGATCTGGCCCATCTCATGCGGGAAAAGCGGTCGCATCCGGCGGCCGTCGAATTTCACCGTCGAGGAAAAACCGACATGACGGATATCGAGGTTCAGCCCCATGCCAATGGCATCCGTCGCCACCAGATGATCAACCTCGCCCGACTGATACATAGCCACCTGCGCATTGCGCGTGCGCGGGCTGAGCGCGCCCATCACAACCGCCGCCCCGCCTTTCTGGCGGCGCAGCAATTCGGCGATGGCGTAAACATCATCGACCGAAAACCCGACAATGGCGGAGCGTGACGGCATCCGGCTGATCTTTTTCGTCCCCGCCCAGCTTAGCGTCGAAAACCGGTCGCGCCGCATGAACTGAACCTTATCCACAAGCGCCGCGATGGCCTGCCGCATCGTGTCAGAGCCAAGCAGCAGCGTCTCATGCAGCCCCCGCGACCTCAGCAGACGGTCGGTGAACACATGGCCACGCTGCGGATCGGCGCAAAGCTGGATTTCGTCGATGGCGACGAAATCAGCAACCACCTCCGGCATCGCTTCCGTCGTCGCGACCCAGTACTGGGTGCGCGGCGGCACGATCCGTTCCTCTCCGGTGACCAGAGCCACGACCGACGGGCCACGCGCCTTGACGATCCGGTCATAAACCTCCCGCGCCAGCAGCCGCAGCGGCAGGCCGATCACACCCGTCCGGTGCGCCAGCATCCGTTCAATCGCGTAATGCGTCTTGCCTGTATTGGTCGGGCCCAGCACGGCCGTAATGCGTGACATGCTCTGCCCTTCGGTCTTGTAACGTCAGATGTCGGTGCCGTTATCGACCGCGTCAAGACGCGAAGCGGCGTCAATCGCATCCTGCTGATGGGGATTGATCGTCAGGCTCATGCGCAGCGCGTCCCCCGCAGCCTCGGTGCTGTCCAACTCCTCCAGCATCATGCCGAGTTGCGTCAGCGCCAGATATTGCTTCGGCTCCAGCTCCAATGCACGGGCCAGATCGGCGCCCGCAAGACCGAAATCACCGTTCAGCCAGAACGCCATGCCGCGCAGTTGATAGCCCATTGCGTGATCCGGCGCATGGTCAATCAGCGCGCTCAGATGGCCGATGGCGCTTGGGAAATCCCCCTCGTCCAGCGCGTTCTCGCCGCGTGTCTGGATCATGTTGAGCGCCTCGGATCCTGTATCCGACCAGGCATTCAGGATCTCCGCCTCTGCCTCGATCCAGGCGTCGCCGTCGGGTTGCGCAAGCGCATCAAACCAGACCGGATCAACCGGAAGCGCCAGCGATGGCCGCACCGGCCCCAGAACCGCGATTGCCGCGACGACAAGATGGAAAAGAGGTATGCGACGACTCATAATTATGTTGTAACCCGACATACTGGCGCCCTGCCAGTCAACTTTGATGGAGTATGTGATGAGCGAAGTGATCGACGGTGCCGTCGCCGCGCTGAACCAAAAACTGGGCAGCTTCGATGAGGGGACCGCAAAATTCGTGATCGAGGACGAGGGCTCGATCATGATGGATGCCGGCGGCGCACGCGCTGGCGACGAGGAAGCCGAAGTGACGCTGACCGCCAGCCGCGAAACCTTCGAGGGCATGCTGAACGGCGAGGTCAATCCGACCACGGCCTTCATGACCGGCAAACTCAGCGTTGACGGCAATATGGGCCTTGCGATGAAACTCGGCGCGGCGCTCGCCTGAGATCGCCATGACCTTCTCGCCCGCCCCATTCCACCAATTCGCCGGTTCCGCCGAAACGCCTGCCGAAGCCTTCTGGCTGCGCAGCGATGACGATCTGCGGCTGCGCATTGCCCTGTGGCGGGCAGAGAACCCAACGGCAACCGTGCTGCTGTTTCCCGGTCGCACGGAATATGTCGAGAAATACGCCCCCGTTGCCGCAAGGCTGACGGCAGAGGGGCTGAACGTGCTGGCAATCGACTGGCGCGGTCAGGGCATGGCCGACCGGCTTCAGGACGATCCGCGCCCCGGCCATATCACCGATTTCGCCGAATATCAGCTTGATGTGCTGGCAATGGTCGAAGCCGCCGCCGATCTGGACCTGGCCGAGCCGTGGCATCTGCTGGCGCATTCGATGGGCGGGGCCATTGGCTTTGCGGCACTGCTCAACGGGTTGCCGGTGCAGACCGCAACATTCTCCGCCCCGATGTTCGACATCAATCACGCTCCGATGCCGCGCTTTGTCGCCATCGCGCTGGCCGCCATCGCCGGTCGTCTGGGTCGCGGCGGTCACGCCGCAATCGGCACGGGCGGCGGCGGGAATTACCTGCTGGACGAGACTTTCCGCCGGAACATGCTGACAAACGACGCCGAGGCCTGGGCGCGGCTTCTGCGCGAGGCAGCGACATGGCCGGAACTGACCCTTGGCGGGGCAAGCTACCAGTGGGTCGCAGCAGCGCTGAACGAATGCCAGCGCCTGGCGGATGCGGACGCGCCGGATATTCCGACGCTCATCACACTTGGCTCGCATGAGCGCATCGTCTCCGCCCCGGCCATCCGCAACCGCGCCGCAAGCTGGCCCACGGCTCGGCTGCTCGAAATCGACGGCGCGCAGCACGAAGTCCTGTTCGAAGCTCCACTTCAGCGGGAGCAGTTTTACGAAGCGTTTCTTGAGATAGTGGCCACGCAGAATAGCCCGGCACAGCCTCAAGCAATCACGGAAACCCTTCGCGACGAGGCTCCAGACGACGCAAGCCCCGCCGGCGCCTAAATTTCTCTCTTCGGCGTGATTTGGGTTGGGCGAGGGCCAGCGTCCGACCGCGGGCGGGCGGGCGGGCGGTCGGACGCTGGCGCGGCGGCGCGTGCCGCGCCTTGATTCCGGGCGGAGGGACGCCCCCACGCTGATCCGGGGCTTGAACCCGCCCCCATCAGTCTGCACATCAGGGGCAACAGAAAGGACCACCCCGATGCGCTTTGACCGCGAAATCTGCCGCGATGCGAACCTGACCTCGACCAGCACCGAATATGGCGATCTGCCGGACTGGGATCTGACGGATCTTTACCCTGCCCCTGACTCGCAGGAACTCAAGGACGATCTGGCCCGCCTCAAGGATGAGGCTACAAGTTTCGCCGTCGATTACGAGGGCAAGCTGGCGGATCTGAGCGCCGCCGCCATGCTGGAATGCGTCGACCGTTATGAGCGGATCGACATCCTCGCCGGTCGCATCATGTCCTATGCCGGGCTGCGCTACTACCAGAACACGACCGACGCCGACCGCGTCAAGATGCTCAGCGACCTTCAGGCGCAGATCACCGATCTGACGACCCCGCTGGTGTTCTTCAGCCTCGAATTCAACCGCATCCCGGATGAGACCTATGAGAAGGTCTTTACCGCCCCGAACGGCCCGGCCCGCTACAAGCCAGTGTTCGACCGGATGCGCGCCATGCGGCCCCACCAATTGTCCGACGAGCTGGAAAAATTCCTGCACGACAATTCCGTGGTCGGCGCCGCAGCGTGGAACCGTTTGTTCGACGAAACGATGGCGGGGCTGGAATTCGACGTGAACGGCGAAACCCTCGGCCTTGAGGCGGCGCTGAACCTGCTGACCGACCATGACCGCAGCAAACGCGAAGCCGCCTCCCGCGCTTTGGCCGAGGTATTCAGCAAGAACATCAAGCTGTTCTCCCGCGTCCACAACACGCTGGCGAAGGAAAAGGCGGTAGAGGATAAATGGCGGAAGATACCTTCCCCCCAACATGCCCGCCACCTGTCCAACCATGTCGAGCCCGAGGTGGTCGAGGCGCTGCGCAATGCCGTAACCGCCGCCTACCCCCGGCTCTCGCATCGCTACTACGCGCTGAAGGCGAAATGGCTGGGCCTCGACAGGCTGCAGGTCTGGGACCGCAATGCGCCCCTGCCGACCGCCAACCCGGAGACCGTGAACTGGGATCAGGCGCGGCAAACCGTGCTGGACGCCTATGCCGGATTTTCGCCCCGGCTCGCCGATCTCGCCACGCCGTTCTTCGACAAGGGCTGGATCGACGCCGCCGTCAAACCCGGCAAGGCCCCCGGTGCCTTCGCACACCCCACGGTGACCACGGCGCATCCCTATGTCATGCTGAACTATCTCGGCAAACCGCGCGACGTGATGACGCTGGCGCATGAGCTGGGCCACGGCGTCCACCAGCGTCTAGCCGCCGCCCAGGGCGAATTGCTGGCCGCGACGCCGCTGACGCTGGCCGAAACCGCCTCCGTCTTCGGGGAGATGCTGACCTTCCGCAAACTTCTGACCGACACCACCGACCCGGCGCAGAAGAAAGCCCTGCTGGCCGGCAAGGTCGAGGACATGATCAACACCGTCGTCCGCCAGATCAGCTTTTACGACTTCGAATGCCGGCTTCACGCAGCGCGGGCAGAAGGCGAATTAACCCCAGACGACATCAACGCCATCTGGATGCAGGTCAGCACCGAAAGCCTCGGCCCGGCATTCGAGTTCATGCCCGGATACGAGACTTTCTGGTCCTATGTGCCGCATTTCGTACACTCACCCTTCTACGTCTACGCATACGCCTTCGGTGACGGGCTGGTGAACGCGCTTTACGCGGCTTATGAGGCAGAGCCCGACGGGTTTCAGGATAAATATTTCGACCTGCTCGCCGCTGGCGGCTCCAAACATCACACCGAACTGCTCGCGCCGTTCGGCCTCGACGCTTCGGATCCTGCCTTCTGGGACAAGGGCCTGTCGATGATCGATGGCTTTATCGACGATCTCGAAAAAATGGAAAGCTGACCCGTTTCCCAGCCTGAAAGCACCGCGGCGCGACCAGCGCCCCGGTTTGCCGCCACATCGATAATATCGCTTTCGGCATCGGAATAAGTTATGATCCGTCGGGACTTGAAAGGGCAAGCTCATGATCACCTTGACCCGCGTCCCGCTGACCCGGCTGGAATCGCTGGCGGAGCTGAAACAGCATCCCGGCCAATATGCCAATGACGCGGCGGACATGATCCTCGACGACACGCCGCGCCTCAGCTTCCACGCGATTCACAGCGACGGCGCGCTCGTCGGGATGTTCAAGCTGGACCCGCTTTATTTTCAACGCCACCCCTTCGCCACGGACACCGATCTCGGGCTGCGCGGCGTGCTGATCGACCACAAGCTGCAAGGCAAGGGGCTGGGAACCGAGGCGATGCAGGCCCTGCCAGCCCATGCCGCCGCAATCTATCCCGAGATGCGCCATATCGTCCTGACGGTTAACCTCACCAACCCGGCCGCCTACAAAGTCTACAAAAAGGCCGGTTTCTGCGACCGCAACGAAATCTTCACTGGCGGCACACGCGGACCTCAACATATCCTCTGGGCAGAGTTGCCCGTATTTGAAAAAGCTGAGACCGCATGTTCCGCAAAATCCTTTACCTCCTCCTCGCCCTGATCGCCGCTGCCGCCGTCGCGTTTTTCACCCTCGCCCCGGCTTACGTCGAAAACGCCCTGAACCCACTGACCACACCGGAAGAGGGCTGGCCGGTCAGCGACAACGCGCAGGAACTCCACAACCGGCTGGTGATCGGTGACTGGCATTCGGATGCGCTTCTGTGGGATCGCAACCTGCTCAAACGGGTGGATCGCGGTCACACCGACATCCCGCGCCTGCAAGAGGGGAATGTCGCGGTGCAGGTCTTCACCACCGTAACCAAAAGCCCCGCAGGCCAGAATTATGGCGAGAACAGCGCCGATGCAGCGGATAACATCACCCGCCTGTTCATGGGCCAGCTTCGCCCGATCCGCACATGGGACAGCCTGCTGGAACGCGCGCTCGTGCAGGCAGCCGCCTTGCGCCGTGCGGCGAAGAAAGACCCCGAGGCTGTGCGGATGATCCTGACCCGTGACGATCTCGCCCGGCATCTCGAAGCCCGTGCAGGTGGTGCGAAAACGGTCGGCGCGATCCTCGGCACCGAGGGGGCGCACCCGCTGGAAGGCAATACGGCCAATCTCGACAAGCTCTATGACGCCGGTTTCCGCGTCATCGGCCTGACCCATTTCTTCGACAACGCGCTCGGCAGTTCGCTGCATGGCGACGGCGAGGATGAGGGCCTCAGCGGATTCGGTCGGCAGGTCGTGGACGGGCTAATGGAACGCGGCATGGTGATCGACCTCGCCCATGCCAGCCCGCAAATGGCCCGTGACGTGCTCGCGATAGAGGGCGCGCGGCCCATCATTTCCCACACCGGCATCCGCGGCAATTGCCAGACGCCGCGCAATATCCCCGACGATCTGGTCCGCGACATTGCGGCCAAAGGCGGCGTGATCGGGATCGGTTTCTGGACCGACGTCACCTGCGGCAGCACCCCTGCCGCCATCGCCACCTCCATCCGCACGGCGGTTGATCTGGTGGGGGAGGATCAGGTGACGCTCGGTTCCGACTATGACGGCTCCGTCGATGCGCCGTTCGATGCCGCAGGCATGGCCGCACTGACGCAGGCGCTGATGGATGAAGGGTTCAGCGAAGCCCAGATCGCCAAGGTCATGGGCGGCAATATGATGCGCTATCTGGCCGAGACCTTGCCCGAGGCCTGACCGGCCTACCAGACGGTTTCCTCCATCGGGTCATACCAGGCCGCGTGCGGCGACCAGACCGCGCGCGCCAGCAGCCTAGGCCGGTGATGCAGCTTCGCCAGTTCCTGACGCGTGACCCAGCGAAAGCGGTTCACCACGCCTTCAGGATCGTCCAGCACCACCTCCTTGCCGTCATCCAGCAGCGTCGCACGGTGAATGATATCGACCTGATGAAACCCGGCTTTAGAGTCCTGAAACTCATTGATCAGGATCGGCGCGCCGACCGCGATCCGCAGCCCGGTTTCCTCCCGCACCTCGCGGATCAGGTTTTCCGGCAACGATTGCCCCGGCTCCGCCCCGCCACCGGGCAGGCACCACATATCCGATTGCTGCCCCGGATAGGCGTTCACCATCAGCAGCCGGTCCTCCTTCAGGATCGCCGCCCGAACCGCCAGCCGGGGCCGCGCCATTTTCACCGGCGCACCCGGTTCACATGGCCCATCTTGCGGCCCGGTCGAATCTCGGTCTTGCCGTAAAGGTGAAGCTGGACATCACGCTCCGCCAGCAGCGCAGGCAGGCGATCCATATCGTCCCCGATCAGGTTCTCCATCACCACATCGGCGTAACGCTGACCGTCGCCAAGCGGCAACCCGACCACGGCGCGGATATGCTGCTCGAACTGATCGACGACACAACCCGCCTGCGTCCAGTGGCCGGAGTTATGCACCCGCGGCGCGATCTCATTCACCACCAGCCCGTCGCGCGTCACGAACAACTCCACCCCCATCACACCGACATAATCGAGCGCGCCCGCGATCTTTGCCGCCATCAGCACCGCATCGGTCAGCAGGCTTTGCGGCAATCCGCAGGGCACTGTGGTCGTCCGCAGAATGCCGCCCTCATGCACGTTCAGCCCCGGATCGAAGGCCGCAACCGCGCCATCCGCTGCCCGCGCCACGATCACGCTGATCTCGGCGAAGAAATCCACGAACCCCTCCAGCACCGAAGGCGCACCGGTCCAGTCGCGCTGTGTCGCATCGGTGAACCGGATCTGCCCCTTGCCGTCATAGCCCAGCCTGCGGGTCTTGAGGATCGAAGGCACCCCGATCCGCTCAATCGCCGCCGGAAGCTCGTCGACGCTTTCGACATTCGCGAACGGTGCCGTGCGCAGACCCAGACCGGCCAGAAACTCCTTTTCCGTCAGCCGGTCCTGCGACACCGCAAGCGCGCGCCGGTTCGGCCTGATCGGACGCAGCGATTCCAGCAAATCGAGCGATTCCGCCGGCACATTCTCAAACTCATAGGTGATGACATCGACCGCTTCCGCAAATGACCCCAGCGCCGCCGCGTCGTCATACCCGGCAAAGGTCACCACATGGGCCACATCCCCCGCAGGCGCCTGCCCCGGCTCATAGATATGGCAGCGATAGCCCAGCCGTGACGCCGCCACCGACAGCATCCGGCCAAGCTGGCCGCCACCCAGAATGCCGATCACCGATCCGCGCGACAAAGCTTCACTCATCGCTCGGCACCTCCGGGATGGAGGCCGACAGCGCCGCCCGCCACGCATCCAGCCGCTCCGCCAATGCGGGATCGGACAGCGCCAGAATACCCGCCGCCATCAGCCCGGCATTCGCCGCACCCGCTGCCCCGATGGCCATCGTCGCGACCGGGAACCCCTTCGGCATCTGCACAATGGAGTAAAGCGAATCGACCCCGGACAGCGCCCGCGTCTGCACCGGCACCCCGATCACCGGAACGCGCGTCTTCGACGCCATCATCCCCGGAAGATGCGCCGCACCGCCCGCGCCCGCGATAATCACCTTCAGCCCGCGCGACGCAGCCGTCTTGCCATAGTCCCACAACCGATCCGGCGTCCGGTGCGCACTGACGATCCGCGCCTCATAAGCGACGCCGAGTTCATCCAGAATCGTCGCCGCCTCCCGCATGGTCGGCCAGTCCGACTGGCTGCCCATGATAATACCGACCGGCGCATCGGCTTGCTTGCTGTCCATACTGGCCCCCGTCGCAGAAAGCCCGCACTATATTCACAGCGTCGCGGGACGCAATCTTTCCGCGAGCATCCGGGGAAAATCAGGCGATAATATCCGGCGTCAGCTCATCTTCCAGCCGCGCGATCCGGTCCTTCAACGCCAGTTTCTGCCGCTTCAGCCGCTGGATCTCCAGCGAGGGCGGGGCCGGGGCTTCACCAAGCAGAACGATCTTCTCGTCCAACTCCCGATGTTCGCGCCGCAAAACGCCCAGCTTCATACGGGCGATCTCCTCATGCGTCATCTCGGACTGGTAGTTCATGCCTGGCTCATTTTCGCTTGCCTTCGGGGAGTATAGCCGATGCCCGCGAAAACGCATGAAAAAATGTTAACCCGCTGCCCGATTTACCCGGACCCTTGTTCCTGCGCGCAGGAATTCACATATTATCAACTGGGTCGCCGCTTCAGGGACCCGCTTAATCAGGACGAGTCGCTGTATAAGGGCTTGAAACATATGACGAAGCTGACACTGGCCACGCACCCGCATCTGCTGGGTTTCGATCAGATCGAACGACTGGCGGAACGCGCCGCAAAAGGGGCCGAGGGCTATCCGCCCTATAATATCGAACACCACGCCCCGGACGGGTTCACCATCACGCTTGCGGTTGCCGGTTTTGCCGATGACGATCTCCAGATCGCGCTTGAAAACCGCCAGCTCACCATCAGCGGACGCCAGCCGGAAGGCGACGAGGGTCGCGTTTTCCTGCATCGCGGTATCGCCGCGCGGGCGTTTCAGCGCAGCTTCGTTCTCGCCGACGGCGTCGAGGTCGGGGGGGCAAAGCTCGAAAACGGGCTTCTCTCCATCTCGCTGCACCGCAAACAGCAGCAAAGCGTCGTCCAGACCATACCGATCAGCCGAAACTAGGAAGGGGATCGCAATGCATACGAAATTCGACAAACTGCCGGAAGTTGACGGCAACACCGTCTATGTCCGCGAAGTCGCCACCGAAACCTTGCCGGAGGAGGTCCGTCAGCAGGTGCCCGGCGTCGACAGCCTCTATGCCGTTCACGGCGTCGACGGCGCGCGGCTGGCCTTGGTCAAGGATCGCAAGCTGGCCTTCTTTCTGGCCCGCCAGAACGATCTCAGCCCGGTCAGCGTTCACTGATCCGATCATTCATTGACCCGACAATGATGCGGCCCGGACCGGGCCGCGCTCAGCCCGGCCAGCCATATTCGCGCAGCATCGCCGCAACCGCTCGGTCATTGCCGTCGCCGGTCAGGTTGCCGCTGCGCAGATTGCGGGCCTGACTTCCCGGCCACTCCACGATGCGGAACTTGCCACCGATCTTCTCCGGCAGGCTCCCGGCCATGCGATGCATCCAGTACAGCCAGACATCGTCCGCCGACGGCGCAAGCCGCTGGAATTTCGCCGCATCCGTCACATCGGGATGAAACACACCCGGCGCATACAGCACCCCACCCACGCCGGTCGGAAACACCAGCTTGCCTGCGGCGGGCGCGTCCATATTCCGCCGCCACGCCTGATAAGATTGCGGCTGCCCGGTATTGTCCAGCACGACCTCATGCGCGCGATGACACACCACCCCGGCACTCGCCCGCCCCACCAGAGCGGCGAGCCAGTCCGGCCCGTAATACACATCGTCATCGGCGGTCACGATATAGCTGTCAGGTGCCTCAAGCAGCGTCGGCACGATCTTCTTGTAGGATTTCCAGTTCGGGCAGAACTTGACCTCAACGCCCATCTGCCCGATCCGGTCGGGCAGCGCGTCCCGGTCCTCCTCATCCAGCCACAAAATGATCCGGTCGGGCCGCACAGTCTGGCGGCTCAGCGATTCCAGCACCATCACAACCGCCGGAAACCGCGCCGCATAGCTGGTCAGGCTGACAATCAGCGGCGCATCCAGACCATGTGCAGCGGGTTCAAAATCCCGCCCCGCGATCTCCGCCCGCGCCCGCGCAATCCGCCGGTCATGTTTCCAGCGACGAAACCAGCCGAAACTCATCCCTGCCAAGCCTTCCGCAGCCAGTCGATCCTGCCGATCCGCCGATACCATTTATGCCCCCGCCCGGCGAACACATCCTCCATCTTCGGCGCACCGGCAAAGGCGACGATCTTCGCGCCATCGGGCAGGGTCGGGTCAGCGAAATAGCTGCGGAAATTCCGCGGAACGCAATCATTCTTGAAGCTGACCACCCAGCCTTTCGGCCAGTAATTCAGATGCCCGTGCCTCGCCAGTTGCGCGCTCTGGAACTGCTGGCTGATTTCATAACCCGAGGTCGCGGCCTTCGGGTCAGCCAGATAAGCGTCGAGGATATAGGTGTGATCCCCCACCACATAGCGAAACACCGAGGAATTGCCGACCGAGTGTAAAAACCGATCCCGCTCCGGGTTCACCTTGCGCAGCGGCTTCGGGCGGAACAGATCGTCATCGCGGATGATGAAGAAATCGCCCTCCAGATCGAAGAAGGGCGACAGATCGTCGACCACAACCAGATCCAGATCCAGAAACAGCGCCACCTGCCCGGTCATCCCGCCAAGATCGCGCCGGAACAGCGCCAGCTTGCGCCAGCGTGTGTCGCCATGCCCCTCCGGCAATCCAAGCTCCGGCAGCGGCAGGCAGTCGACGCCCGCGTCGATGCCCTCGGCATCATCGGTGAAACAAACGAAACGATGCGGCCGGGCCAGATTGCGCTCAACCTGCGCGTAAAGCCGGTTCACATCTTCGGCCCCATACATGGTGCCCCACTTCATGCAGATGATATTCACGATGTCGGACATTCGGTCTCCGCAATGAAAAGCGCCGGATCATCATGACCCGGCGCGCGATTTTCTTCAATTCAAAGGCTCAGTTCAGCCCGATCAGGCCCATCTGCTCCAGCTTCAGCAGAACCTGATGGGCGGCATTATCCACGTCGATATCGGTGGTGTCCACGCGCAGCTCGGGCGCCTGCGGTTCTTCATAGGGGTCCGAGATGCCGGTGAATTCCTTGATCTTGCCTTCCCGCGCCAGCTTGTACAGCCCCTTGCGGTCACGACGCTCGCACTCCTCCAGAGGGGTGGAGACATGGACCTCGGCGAAAGCCCCATATTGCTCCACCATCTCGCGCACGGCACGGCGGGTGGAGGTGTAAGGCGCGATCGGCGCGCAGATGGCGATGCCGCCATTCTTGGTGATCTCGGACGCGACATAGCCGATCCGCTTAATGTTGATGTCCCGGTGCTCCTTGCTGAACCCCAGTTCGGAGGACAGATGCTTCCGCACCACGTCGCCATCCAGCAGCGTGACCGGACGCCCGCCCATCTCCATCAGCTTGACCATCAGCGCGTTTGCAACGGTGGATTTGCCGCTGCCCGACAGCCCGGTAAAGAACACCGTGAAGCCCTGCTGTGCACGCGGCGGCGACGTCCGGCGAAGCTGCTGAACCACCTCCGGGAAGCTGAACCACTCGGGAATATCCAGCCCCTCGCGCAGACGGCGGCGCAGTTCGGTGCCCGAGATATTCAGCACCGTCACGCCATCCTCGATCTCGTCGGCAGGCTCGTATTGCGCACGCTCCTCGACATAGACCATATGCTTGAAATCGACCATCTTCACGCCGATTTCGTCCTCGTGCTGACGGAACAGCTCCTGCGCGTCATAGGGGCCGTAGAAATCCTCCCCGGAGGAGTTCTTGCCCGGACCGGCATGATCGCGCCCGACGATGAAATGCGTCGCCCCGTGATTGCGGCGGATCAGCCCGTGCCACACCGCCTCGCGCGGACCGGCCATCCGCATGGCGAGGTTCAACAGCGACAGCGTCGTCGTCGCCTGCGGATATTTGTCCAGCACCGCCTCGTAGCAGCGCACGCGGGTAAAGTGATCCACGTCGCCCGGCTTGGTCATGCCGACAACCGGATGGATCATCAGGTTCGCCTGCGCCTCACGCGCGGCCCGGAAGGTCAGCTCCTGATGGGCACGGTGCAGCGGGTTGCGGGTCTGGAACACCACGACCTTGCGCCAGCCCAGCTTCTTGAACATCGCGCGCAGCTCGTTCGGGGTATTGCGGCGACCGCGGAAATCGTAATGCGTCGGCGCCTGCAAACCCTTCACCGGACCGCCCAGATAAACCGGCCCCGCCTGATTATGCAGATAGTTCACCGCCGGATGCGCCAGATCGTCGGCCCCGAACACCTTCTCCGCCTCAAGCGACTTGTTCGGCACCCATTTATCCGTCACCGACATGACCGCCAGGATCACGCCTTCCTGATCGCGCAGCGCAATATCCGTCCCCGGCTCCAGCCCCTCGGCGAATTTCTCCGACACGTCCAGCGTGATCGGCATCGGCCAGAGCGAGCCGTCGGCCAGCCGCATATCCTTCACGACGCCATCGTAATCGGCTTCGCTCAGAAACCCTTTCAGCGGATGGAACCCGCCATTCATCAGCAGTTCCAGATCGCAGATCTGGCGCGGGGTCAAATCCCAGCTCGGCATATGGCCGGCATCGATCTTCAGCGCGGCGGCGGCCTCGTCAGAGACGTAAAGTTCAGGAATAGGGGTCTGGTTGGCTATGGTCATGTCAGATGCTCGGTGGGCTTTTCATATATCAATTGCGCCGGGCGGATTGCGCCGGACGAAAGCTCCGGTCGCCTTAGCCCCCGGCTAACTTCTTTTCAACTCAATTGCCCAATTAGCTGCCATGCGTGACAAAAAAAATGCGTGAAATGCGAATTTAATAGCCGCCCAATCAGATTTTCCGGCTGTCATAAGCCCAATGCAAAACTGCCTGCCTCTGCCGAGGGCGGCAAAATACATCCCCCGTATCGCACGCCTTGCGTAACTGCCCGATATGTCTACGCATTGCGCGCCAACGCCCAATCTGACGCGCATCATCGGAATGACGCCGGCCCATAAAATAACGGCAATACCACTGGAACCAACCACGCGGATCGTCGTCATGAATCCAACCTTTGCGCCGCCATTCCGATAATGGCTGGCTGGCATGGACGCCAAAACAATTCATCTCTTTATCCGGCTTGCCGGGGGACAGTTTTGCGCCCTCAAACCAATCCGCCGGAAATTCATCCTGACAATCGGTCATATAGCAACCGCCAAACACCCCAAGCGCCAGCATCTCTTTCGGCGTCAGATCGGGCGAGAACCCTTCCGCGAAATCCTCGCCCGTTTTCAACGTCAACTCGTAGCTGTAGCCCTGCTGCATCTTGTCATCGACATCGATTCGCCGGGCCATCAGCTTACTCTGCCGGTTCCGCGACCTGCGCGGCATCGGGTGCAGGCGCGCCCGCATCCTCCAGCTCCGCCAGATAGCGTTCGGCATCCAGCGCCGCCATGCAACCCATCCCGGCGCTCGTCACCGCCTGCCGATAGACATGATCGGTCAGATCGCCCGCCGCGAACACACCGGGGATTGAGGTCTGCGTCGTCCCCGGTTTCACCTTCACATATTTGCCGTTGTGCAATTCAAGCTGATCCACGACGAGTTCCGAGGCTGGCGCATGCCCGATCGCAATGAACGCGCCCGAGGCGTCGATCACCTGTTCCGCGCCGGTCTTGACGTTGCGAACCTTCACGCCGGTGACACCCAGCGGGTCTTCCTCGCCCAGAACCTCGACCAATTCGTGATCCCAGACACATTCGATCTTCGGATTCTTCAGCAAACGATGTTGCAGGATCTTTTCTGCCCGCAATTCATCGCGCCGATGGATCAGCGTCACCTTGCTGGCGAAATTGGTCAGGAACAGCGCCTCTTCCACGGCGGTATTGCCGCCGCCGATGACGATCACTTCCTTGCCGCGATAGAAAAAACCGTCACAGGTCGCGCAGGCCGAAACGCCGAAGCCCTTGAATTTCTCCTCGCTCGGCAGGCCCAGCCATTTCGCCTGCGCCCCGGTGGCAAGGATCACCGCATCCGCCGTCACCACATCGCCGGAATCGCATTCGGCGCGGAACGGGCGCGCCGACAGGTCCAGCTTGCTGACCGTGTCGAACTTGATTTCCGTGCCCATGGCGCGGGCGTGTTCTTCCATTTTGACCATCAGGTCGGGGCCCTGAATCTCCGCCTCGCCCGGCCAGTTCTCGACCTCCGTGGTGATGGTCAGCTGCCCGCCGGGCTGCATCCCCTGAATCAGCAGCGGTTCCAGCATGGCGCGCGCGCCGTAGACGCCCGCCGTATAACCTGCCGGTCCCGACCCGATGATAAGAAGCTTGCGATGCTCTTGGGCCATGACGCCCTCCTGTCCTGTGAGTTGCCACTACAGCTAATGCGCCGCGTCCCGGCCTTCAATCTCGACCGCGATTTTGCCAGATTTCAGCATGGGGCAAAACAGCATCTGCGAAATAATATTGCGCGAAACCCGGCCAAGGTATAGCTAAGCAAAAAATTGACAGAAGGTTATCGGATGGCTGCAAGCAAGCTTGACGACATCGACCGCAAGATTCTGGCTGAGCTTCAGGCCGATGGCCGAATGACAAATGTCGAACTGGCCCGCCGCGTCGGCATTTCCGCCCCACCCTGCCTGCGCCGGGTCCGGGTGCTGGAAGAGGCAGGATATATCCGTGGCTACCATGCCGCCCTCAACCGGGAACAGCTTGGTTTCGAGGTGCAGGTCTTTGCAATGGTCCGGCTGACGAATCAGTCTGATGCGGAACTGGCCGAATTCGAACGCCGCGCCGAGGCATGGCCGCTGGTCCGCGAATGCCACATGCTGAACGGCGAAATCGACTTTATCCTGAAATGCGTCGCCCCCGAATTGTCGGCCTTTCAGCGATTTCTGACCCAGCACCTGACCGCCGCGCCGAATGTCGCCTCGGTCCGCACCTCGATGGTGATCCGCTGCGCGAAGGATGAACCCGGCGTACCGATCTCCCTCATCGGATCACAGCCCGACGAATTCTGAGCCGCTGACGGATCGCGCCTCTTTCAGCTTTCAGCGGATGTCACAGGCGGATTTATCCAGAACCGGCCCGGTGTACGAGCTGTGTACGCGCGGTGTACAGATTGTGCACGCATTGCGCGGTCGGAAATCGGCCTCAGATCGTGATCGCAGATATAAGCCGACCGTAATCCGGCTCCCCATTATGCGTGCTACGGCGGTAGGAGAAGAAGCGTTCCGCGTCGGAATAGGTGCAATGTCCGGTCCACGCCGCCTCGACCCCCGCTTCGCGCAGTTTCGTCAACCCGAATCCGGGCAGGTCGAACATCGGCTTTCCCGCCGGGCCGCCTGCGAAAAATCTCGCATATTCAGGCTCCTCGGCAGTGAATTCCTCCATGAAGTCCCAGCCGACCTCATAAGCCCTTTGCGAAATCGACGGCCCGATCACGGCCCTGATATTCTCCGCGCCCAGGCCCCGCATCGCCTCCGCCGTGGCCTCCAGAACCCCCGCCAGCGCGCCTTTCCAGCCCGCATGAGCCGCGCCGATCACGCCGTTTTCCGAGTCCGCGAACAGCACCGGCTGGCAATCCGCCGTCAGCACCGAAAGCGCGACGCCCGGCACGGTTGAGACCATCGCATCGGCGCGGTTCTCATTGATTTGGCTGATATCGTCATGCTCGGTGACGACCACCACCTCGGCGGAATGAACCTGATGCACACCGGCCAGCCGCTCCGGCCCGACGCCCATTGCCTCGGCCACACGATCCCGGTTGGTGGCTACGACATCACGCTGGTCACCCGATCCGCGACCGCAATTCAGCCCGGCAAAAACACCGGAACTCGCCCCGCCCTTGCGCGTGAAGAAGCCATGCCGGACCCCGCCCAGCAGATCATGCGTCAGGATTTCAAGCATAAGTTTCATCTTTCCCCGCCGCTGCACCGCCAATCCGGACAAACCCCGCAGGCGCCTCCGCCCCCCGCGGCCAAATCGCCAACACCCTAAACAACTCTCCCATTTCATCCGCATCGGTCAAGCGTCTCGCGGCGATGAGGGCGCCTTTATCACCGGCAGCGGCAAGTTTTTCGGCCCTCGCCGCAATACCGAGCGTCTGTAATAGCTGGCCCTGATTTGTAAAACCGACCTCGCAGCCAGCCTGAACCGCCGCCGCAGCAAGCGGGGCGAAATCCACATGCGCGGTCAGATCCGCCTCCCCCGGGGCTGCCAGCGGATCAACGGGTCGGTGCTGCGACAGCGCCTGAAACGTGTCTCCGCGCCCGTTCCAGCCGCCGTAATCGACAATCAGCGCCACGCCGCCATGCGCCGCGATCCGCTCGGCGATTTCGCCTGCAATCGCAGGGCCAGCCGGGCATCGCTCCACCACCTCGCCCTCCTGTCCGGGCAGGTCGAGCGGCATGACCGGCCCCAGCCCAAAGGCCAGCCGCCCGTCCTGAAGCCCGATCAACCGCTCCGCCCAGCCATCTTTGCCGCGCTGAAACTGCTGGATCGGCAGGGCGTCGAAGAACTCATTCGCGATCAGGAAAAGCGGCTTCTGCGGCAGGTCGCTGACATCATCTATATGCATGACGCCGTCGATCCGCGTCCGCTGCACCTCCCGCAGATGCGCCGAGGCCTCGACCATGATTGGCTCTGCCGCGTCCTGCATCCCCGGCACAACCCGGATGGCGCGCCACAGATCGGCCATGAGCGTCCCGCGACCCGGCCCGATCTCGGTCAGGGCAAAGGGCGCAGGCCGACCCTGATCCAGCCATCCTTGCGCCAGACACAGGCCCAGCAACTCGCCGAACATCTGGCTGATCTCCGGCGCCGTGGTGAAATCCCCTGCCGCGCCGAACGGGTCCCGGGTCGCGTAGTAGCCATAATCGGGATGCAGCAGACAAAGCTCCATATAGCGCGCGACCGAGATCGGCCCGCTGCGGCGGATTTCATCCGTGATCAGCGGATAAAGCGGCGTCATCTCGGCGGTCGCGACATCGCGCGATAGATGAAGAACAGCCCCAGAAGCAGCATTGGCAGGGACAAAAGCTGCCCCATGCTCAGCCCAAGCGCGACCCGGCCCAGCGGGTTGTCCGGGGTGATGAACTGCGCATCCGCGACCCGGAAGAACTCCACGAAGATCCGCGCGAGCGCGTAACCTGACAGGAATACGCCAAGCGCCAGACCGGGCCTGCGAAGACCGCCACGGGACACCAGCAGCCACAAGACCAGCCCCAGAAGAAGCCCTTCCAGACCGGCCTCATAAAGCTGGCTGGGATGACGGGCGCACAGCCCTTCAACGCCCGGACAATTCTGCGCCGCATCGCCCGGAAAGATCACGCCCCACGGCAGATCGGTCGGACGGCCCCAAAGCTCTGCATTGATGAAATTGGCAATCCGGCCAAAGAAAAGCCCGATCGGCGCGACCACGGCAAGCGCGTCAGCCAACCGCAAGGGTTCGACATCATTGCGCCGCGCCCACCACCATGCGGCGATGACCACGCCCAGAAACCCGCCGTGGAAGGCCATGCCGCCTTCCCAGACCTTCAGGATTTGCAGCGGATTGGCCAGATAATAACCCGGCTGATAGAACAGCACGAAGCCAAGCCGCCCGCCGATCACCACGCCGGCCACGATCCAGGTCAGCAATTCCTCGACCTTCGCCGCCTCCATCGGGGCAGCGTCGCCCCAGATGCGGTCGGACTTCATCAGCCGCCAGACCGCCCATGCCCCCAGAACGAGCCCGGCCAGATAGGCCATTGCGTACCAGCGCAGTGAAAACTGGAACTCTCCCAGTGAAATTGTGAAGATTTCCGGTGAGATGTCGGGAAACGGTATCATGACGGTCCTTTTTTAGACGCGGGCACGCTAGCCGCCCGCGCGCCTGTGTCAATCCCGCACGCGATATTGAACCCAACGGCACGACGCCCCATATAGCCCGAAACAGATTTCAGGAGGACATATGTCCACGCAAAACAAGTTCTTCGACGATATGTCGAAGATGATGACGAACGCCATGGGTGTGGCGCAGGGTGCGAAGGACGAGGCGGAAACTGCCTTCAATTCCTGGATCGACCGCTGGCTGGCCGAGCGTAACCTTGTCACCCGCGAGGAATTCGACGCGGTGCGCGACATGGCGATCAAGGCGCGGACGGAAAATGCCGAACTCAAGGCCCGTCTGGATGCGCTTGAGGCCGGACGCGGCCGCGATCAGGGCTGATCCAGCCTGATCTGCTGGCTCAGGGTGCCGCTTTCGTCGTAAACAAGAACCTCCCCCGCATCGGTCACAACGATCAGCCGCTGGCCTGCAAAGGTCACGGCGGCGGGTTCCGCGCCCTCGGGCAGCGTGACCGCGTCGGGCAGATCGGGCAGGTCGGGGGTGTTCAGGCGTATCCACAGGATTGCGACGATGGCGGCGAGGCCCAGTACCATTGCAACGGCCATCCCGCCGACCAGCAGCTTGAGGAAGCGCAGATGCGGCACCGGCGCATCGTCGTGCCCCGGCATCTGGCCCTCGCCCCGCCCCTGCTTATGATCTATGTCGCTTTGCATGGCTGAACTGATCCTGACAATTCCCGACGGCGTGACTGGACGCCTTGATAAGGCGCTTGCCGATCTTGCGCCAGAGGAGGCGGCGCTGTCACGCTCCCGCCTCGCGCGGCTGATTGCGGATGGAACCGTGTCCGGGCCTGCAGGTCAGGTGGACAGTGCCAAGCACAAGGTCGCGCCGGGTGAGGTCTATCGCGTCACCCTGCCCGAACCCGCGCCGGTGGAGACGCTGCCGCAGGATATTCCGCTGAACATCGCCTATGAGGATGACGATCTGATCGTGATCGACAAGCCCGCCGGGATGGTGGTCCATCCCGCCCCGGGCAGCCCCGACGGCACGCTGGTCAACGCGCTGCTGCATCACTGCGCGGGCAGCCTGTCGGGCATCGGCGGCGAGGCGCGGCCGGGGATCGTGCATCGGATCGACAAGGACACCTCCGGCCTGCTGGTCGCGGCGAAGTCGGACCGGGCGCATCAGGGACTGGCCGCGCAGTTCGAGGCGCATAGTGCCGACCGCGCCTATCTGGCGCTGGCGCATGGGATCATCGACGCGGGCGATGCGCGGCTGCGCGGCACCCGCGGGGTCAGCTTCGAGCCGGGCGGGGTGCTGAAGATCGCCTCCCGCCTCGACCGGCACCCAAGCGACCGCCAGCGTCAGGCGGTTTATTTCGAGGGTGAGCGGGGACGTCATGCGATCACCCGCGCCCGGATGCTGGAGAGCTTCGGCACGCCACCCGCTGCGATGCTTGTCGAGTGCCGGCTGGAGACGGGCCGGACCCATCAGATCCGCGTGCATATGGCGCATGCGGGGCTTGGGCTGATCGGCGATCCGGTCTATGGTGGATCGCGCAAGGCCTCCACGCGCGCCCTTGGTGCAGCGGCCCAGCATGTACAGGCGTTTCCGCGTCAGGCCCTGCACGCCGCCCGACTCGGTTTTGAGCACCCGATTGACGGCGCGCATCTGGAATTCACTTCACCGCTGCCTGCCGATATGCAGGCATTGTTACAAGAGCTGCGCGGAACCAGCCCCTCAGCCCCGCGTTGATTTTCTGCGAGAGATAGTCATGGCCAATTACACAAACCTTCCCGCCCCCAGCCCCGAACAGGGGATGAACCGCTACCTTCAGGAAATCCGGAAGTTCCCGCTTCTGGAACCGGAGGAGGAGTACATGCTGGCAAAGGCGTGGACCGATCATGAGGACAGCGAGGCGGCGCATAAGCTTGTGACCTCTCACCTGCGGCTGGCGGCAAAGATCGCCATGGGTTATCGCGGTTACGGTCTGCCGCAGGCCGAGGTGATCTCGGAGGCGAATGTCGGGCTTATGCAGGCCGTGAAACGGTTCGACCCGGAGAAAGGTTTCCGGCTGGCGACCTATGCGATGTGGTGGATCCGCGCCTCGATCCAGGAATATATCCTGCGTTCGTGGTCGCTGGTGAAGATGGGTACGACCTCGGGGCAGAAGAAACTGTTCTTCAACCTGCGCAAGGCCAAGAACCGGATCGGCGCGCTTGAGGAAGGCGATCTTCGTCCTGAAAACGTCACCCGGATCGCGGACGATCTGAATGTGACGGAACAGGAAGTCATCGACATGAACCGCCGGATGGCCGGTTCGGATGCCTCGCTGAATGCGACGGTCGGCTCCGCTGATGGCGATTCGACGGCGCAGTGGCAGGACTGGCTGGAGGACGAGGACGCCGATCAGGCGGGGGCCTATGCCGAAGCTGATGAACTTAACCTGCGGCGCGAAATGCTGGTTCAGGCCATGGATGTGCTGAACGACCGTGAGAAGGACATTCTTATGGAACGCCGCTTGCGCGACGACCCCCTGACACTGGAAGAGCTGTCGGGCCGCTACAATGTCTCGCGCGAGCGTATCCGCCAGATCGAGGTGCGTGCGTTCGAGAAGTTGCAGGACCGGATGCGCGACCTTGCCCGCGACAAAGGAATGGCTATCGCGACGGATGATTGACGGCGGGGTGCGGACAGCCCATGCTACCGGCGTAGTAACAAGTAGGCCCGCATGCGCTCGACCGCGCTCAAGCAATTTCAGAGGCTGGAGGCACAGGGAAACTGGCGCTCCGCACCGGGTGAAGCGCCGCGTGAGGTGATCGTTTCCATTGGTGAAGCGACGCTGATCCTGAGCGATCCGAAATCGGATAAGCCTTTGACACACTGGTCGCTTCCGGCGGTTGAACGGACCAACCCCGGCAAGATGCCTGCCATCTATATTCCCGCTGCAGTCAAGGGCGATCAGAGCCACGAGACGCTGGAGATCGATGACACGCTGATGATCGAGGCGATTGACAAGGTGCAGACCGCAATCGCCGCCCGCCACAGCCATCCGGGGCGTCTGCGGGGAAGCCTGACAATCGCCGCTTTCATCGCCATGCTGATCGCCGGGATCATCTGGCTGCCCGGAGCGTTGCGCGACTATGCTGTCCGCATTACCCCGGCGGCAGAGCGGTCAGCCATCGGCACTGCGCTGCTGAACCGGATCACCGCCATCACCGGCGCACCCTGTCGCGACCCTGCTGCTGAAGCGACCCTGATCCGGTTGTCGCGCCGCATCGGGCTGCCGGGCGACACCCGGATCGTTGTGTTGCCCGAGCATGTGCCGGGCGCGATCATGTTGCCCGGGCAGATGCTGATCGCAGATGCCGCCCTGATCCAGCAGCAGAAGGAGCCGGAGGCGCTGGCTGGCCATCTGCTCGTCGCGCAGCTTGAGGCGGAACTGAACGATCCCCTGCGTGTCGTGCTTGAAGGGGCGGGGCTGCGGCAGGTCATGAGCCTTCTGACCAGCGGCAAGCTGTCGGACAATGCGCTTGCGGGGCTGGAAGACGCCCTTTTGCGAGACGCGGACCCCCACCCAAGCGATGCGGAACTGATCGCCGCGTTCACCGATGCCCAAATTCCCAGCACGGCCTATGCGACAACGCTTGATGACGGGGGCCACACAGCCGCCACCCTGACCGAAGCCGACCCGTTTCGCACCCGGCCCAGCCCGCCCGTGCTGAGCGAGCGGGACTGGAACACGCTTCAGCAGATTTGCGTCGGGCGAGGCTGAGTTTCCGGGTCTGGCTTACCGCGCCACGGCATTTCGATAGCCAGCCCGCCTGAGCCTGTTGAGCGCCGCGATCAGCCTCTCCCGCGATTGGAACGGACCGGCCATGACGGCGCGTTTCTCCTCCGGGTCATCGATCCGCTGCCGCACGACCGGGTAGCCGAGTTTCATCAGGGCATTCGCGGCAATCCTGACCCCTGCCGCCTCGAAACGCCCGATCTGGATATAGCGTGCATGGGCAGGGATGCGTTCGACGGTTTCCGGCGGCGCGATTCTTGCGGTCCGGCGATGTGTATTCCGATTGTCGGTCGCGTTTCCTTTGCTGACCCGCCGACGGTCGGACACGCCCGGTTTCACTGGCGGTCTGCGAACAGCAGAAGGCGCAGCGGCAGCCAGATTGGGCGATATACGCTTCACCTCGCGCATGCCTTGCGGTCGTGCCGCAGCAGCCGCGAAACTGCTTAACCCATCCGAAGGCATCGCCTCTCCGCCAGCGCAGAACCCGCCGGTCGGGTCCGTAAAACCCAAACCATGTCCTGAACCGGCTGCCTGTAGCCCGAGCAGCCCGCACAGGCGATCCGCACTACCCGGCAACGCCGGACGTATCTCCACAGCCTTCGCAACCTCAATCGCTTCGGTGATTTCGGCGGTCAGCCCCTTGAGCACGGCCTGCCGTTGCGCCGTGCCGGTTGTTTTCCGGCGATCACGCTTTTCAGACGGGCGGGGTTCAGCGTCGTCCGCCACGACGGCAGGCTCGGGCCCGTCATACAACGCCGCCGCAATCTCCCGCTCCGCCTCCGCGATCACATCTGCAAGGCCGTCTGGTTCATCCCCGACATCTTCCGCTCCGGCGTTCGCGACCAGGCTCGGCGGAAAGCCGCAGATCGGCATGTCGTAGTCGTCCATCCGCGCGGTCCAGCTATGACCGTTGCGAAGGAACACGCATCCCAGGCTGTCGATATATTGCCTGCCGGGAAAGTCGCGCGGCGGTAGTTCCGCGGGCTGCCGGGCAAATCCCGACCCGGCCCAGAGGACCACGAGGACAGATAGAAATACCTTACACAGAAAACCCATCGACCCGCCGAATCAGCCTTTTGACCGTTCTACCCAGATCGTGCTGACGTGGGGTTAATGCCTCACTTGGTGCCGAACATCCGGTCACCCGCATCACCCAGACCGGGAACGATATAGCCGTGATCGTCCAGCCGTTCGTCCAGCGCCGCCGTGACAATCGCCACGTCGGGATGCGCATCCTTCATCCGCGCCACCCCCTCCGGCGCGGCCAACAGGCACAGAAAGCGGATGTCGGTCGCGCCCGCCTGTTTAATGAGGTCAATCGCGGCTGCCGACGAATTGCCCGTGGCCAGCATCGGGTCGACCACGATGGTCAGCCGCTCATCCAGACCGGCGGGCAATTTCGAATAATACTGCACCGGCTGTAGCGTTTCGGGGTCGCGATAAAGCCCGACAAACCCAACCCGCGCAGAGGGGATCAGTTCGAGGATCCCGTCCAGCAACCCGTTCCCCGCCCGCAGGATAGAGACAAGCGCAAGTTTTTTGCCCTCCAGCATCGGCGCGTCCATCGGCTGCAACGGCGTCTCGATCCGCCGGGTCGCAAGCGGAAGCTCGCGCGTCACCTCATAGGCCAGCAGCAGGCTGATCTCGCGCAGAAGCTGCCGGAACCCGGCCGTGGAGGTCGCCTTGTCGCGCATCAGGGTCAGCTTGTGCTGCACCAGAGGATGCTGAACAACGGTCAGATGCTGGTCGGACATATGCGCTCTCCTGTCGGCGGATCGTCGGGGTGAAACCGTCCTAGCCTTAGCCGGAGCCTTCTGTCTATGGCTGGTCGAACAGCTTGCCGAGACGCGTGCGCGTCTCCCGGTCGCAGAAGGCAGCTTCGGCGGCGGTTCGGTTCAGTTCCGCAAACTCCGCCTCGCCCCAGCCGAATGCGTCATGCAGGCGTTCATATTCATGGCTCAGCGTGGTGTGGAAGAAGGGCGGATCGTCGGTAGAAACCGTGACCCGGACCCCCGCATCCGCGAGCCTCGCAATCGGGTGATCCTGCCAGTCGGGATAGATCCCAAGCGCGATATTGGAGCCGGGACAGACCTCAAGCACGATGCCTCGTTCGGCCAGATCGCGCATCAGTTCGGCATCCTGAACCACATGGACACCGTGACCGATGCGGCTGACGCCGAGGTCCAGCACATTGCGAATCGATTGCGGGCCAGCCCATTCGCCCGCGTGACAGGTCAGGCCAAGCCCAGCCTCGCGCGCGCAATCGAAGCTCCACGCGAAATCGCTTGCGTTCCCTACGGTTTCCGCGCCGCCCATGCCGAAGCCGGCCACCCAGGCGGTCCCGTCCTCGCTGCCGGTCTCCGCCGCGCAGATTGCGGATTTCCGGGCGCGTTCGGGACCGAAATGGCGGATCGCGGTCAGAATGGCACGGCTGTCGATACCTTGCGCGCGCATCTCCGTCGCGACCTCCTCCAGCGCGCCGAGGTAATCGCGCCATGCAATCAGATCGCCGCCGCCGCAAAATTCGGGCGACACGAACAGCTCGGCATAAACTGCACCCTGCTCGCCGCAATTCTGCAAGACCTCACGCAGCAGTCGCGCATAGTCCTGCGGCGAGGTGATAACGGATGTCGCAGCCTCATAGACACGCAGGAAATCGGCGAAGTCGCGATAGCGGTAGTTCCCGCGTTCATCGAAAATCTGCGCCAGATCGGTCTGCTTCTCCGCCGCCAGCCCGCGAATGAAACCGGGCGGGGCGGCGCCTTCCAGATGCAGGTGGAGTTCGATTTTCTTTATATCTTTCATCACATCCAACCCCTGCGTCAGAGAAAGCTCTTCCCGTGCCCCGGCAGCGCCAGCCCGAGATGCGCCATCACACTGGCCCCAATATCCGAAAACCCCACCTGCCCCACGGCGCGCGCACCCGGACCAGCGCCCAGAACCGGCACCCTCTCCCGCGTGTGATCGGTGCCGGTCCATGACGGATCGTTGCCATGATCGGCGGTGAACAGGATCAGATCGCCGGGACGCAGCTTTTGCAGCGCCTGCCCGACGATCCCGTCAAACCACTCCAGATGGGCGGCATATCCGGCAATGTCGCGGCGATGACCATACAGGCTGTCAAACTCCACGAAATTGGCGAAGGTCAGGCTGCCCGGCTCGGCCTCGTCCAGCAGGCGCAGCAGGTGTTCGGCAAGTGCGGCGTCGGATGTCCCCTTGTGCAATGCGCTGATGCCCCGATGGCTGAAAATATCCCCGATTTTCCCGATGGCATGGGTGGCCCGCCCGGCCCGCATCGCAATGTCGAGGATCGTGTCCGAGGGCGGCGGCACCGCGAAATCACGCCGGTTCGCGGTTCGCTGAAAGCTGCCGGGTTGGCCTACGAACGGCCTCGCAATGACCCGGCCCACTTTCATTTGGTGCAGCATTGGGGCGAGATCTTCGCAGAGCTTCAGAAGCCGGTCGAGGCCAAAGGCGTCCTCATGCGCAGCGATCTGGAACACGCTGTCGGCAGAGGTGTAGCAGATCGGCCAGCCAGTTTGCAGATGCGCCTCGCCCAGCTCGTCCATGATGACGGTGCCGGAGGCGTGCTTGTCGCCCAGAATACCGTCCGTGCCCGCCAGTTCGCACACTCTTGCCGTGACATCCGGCGGAAAGCTCGGCTGGGTATCGGGAAAATAATGCCAGTCCCACGGCACCGGCACCCCGGCGATTTCCCAATGGCCTGACGGCGTGTCCTTGCCCGGCGAAATCTCCGTCGCAGCCCCCCACAGCCCTTCGGGCGTGGCCCCCAGTCCTGGCGCATCCAGCCCGGAGGCAAGGCGCAGCGCGGCACCCAGCCCGAGACGGTCGAGATTGGGCAGGTCCAGCCGCCCGGCCTCGGCCATGTGCAGAACGGTATTCGCCCCGGTATCGGGACGGCCATCGTTGTAGAAGCGGTCGGCATCCGGCGCGCCGCCGATACCGACCGAGTCCATGACCACCAGAAACGCCCTGCTCATTCGCCCGCCTCGATTTTATCAGCCCCCTGTTTCGCCGGAGCCTTTATGTGATCGCGTATCAGCGGGCCGGGATCAACTGGCTGCTCAGTAATGCGGTACGCAGCCAGCACGGCGGCAATCGCGCCATCCGCATCCGCTTCTGTGCGGGCATGGACCAGACCGATCTGCCCCTCCGTCGGTTCGCCCAGACGCCGCAACCCCGACAGGCCGACCCGGTGGTCAATGGCATCGCCCGCGCGAACCCGTCCGCCGCCGAGAGCGATCACCGCCTGACCGAGGGCCGCAGCATCTATTTGCGCCACATACCCCTCCGGCACCGGGATCGGTCGGATCACCGGGGCTGTAGGAAGATGCTGGTCGGGGTTGTCCAGAACATCGGCAGGGCCGCCCTGGGCTGCGACCATCCGCGCGAAAACCTCCGCCGCGTGACCCGACTCAAGTGCCGCCGTCACCTTGGTCAGCGGTTGTTCCTCACCGACCAGTGCCAGCACCTCCGCCGCCAGCGACAATGACAGGTCACGCAGGGCCGAGGGCGCGCCGCGTAACGCCGCAATCGCCTCCCGCACCTCCAGCCCGTTTCCGGCGGCGCGGGCGAGCGGCTGGTCCATGTCGGAAATCATCGCGGAAGTCCGGCACCCGGCGGCGTTTGCCGTCGCCACCAGCGAGCGGGCCAGATCCTGCACCTCCTCCGCCGAACCCAGAAACGCGCCCGAGCCGGATTTCACATCCATCACCAGCGCATCCAGCCCTGCCGCCAGCTTCTTCGACAGGATCGACGCGGTAATCAGATCGACCGAAGGGACGCAGGCCGCCTCGTCCCGTATCGCATAAAGCCTGCGGTCGGCGGGTGCCAGATCCGCCGTCGCCGAGACGATGGCACAGCCGATTTCCCGCACCTGACGGCGGAATGCCGCCTCCGACAGATCGCAGTTGAAACCGGGGATCGCCTCCAGCTTGTCCAGCGTGCCGCCCGTATGGCCAAGCCCCCGGCCAGAGATCATTGGCACGTAGGCCCCGCATGCCGCCAACACCGGTGCGAGGACGAGCGACACCGTATCGCCAATCCCCCCGGTCGAATGCTTGTCGACCACAGGGCCGGGCAGATCCCAGTGCAGCACATCGCCGGAATCGCGCATCGCGGCGGTCAGCGCGGTCCTGCCCTCGGCGCTCAGCCCCCGCAGCAGCACCGCCATCGCAAACGCTGCAGCCTGCGCGTCGGAGACGGAACCATCCGCCAGCCCCTGTGCGATCACCCGGGCCCCGTCCTGATCCAACCCGTTCCCCTCACGCAGCCGCGCGATGACGGGGCGTGGATCGACCCGCCCCTGCCCCGCATCGGCGGCGCGGGAGGTCACGGGGCGGCGCCTTCCATATGGCCCGCATCGAACCGACCCGGCAGCAATCCGCCAATCGTCGTAGCCTCCGTCGCACCGGCGGTCGTAGCCAGCAGCACCGGGGTCTTTCCATCGCCGAATTCGGCCAGCTTCTGCCGACAGCCCCCGCAAGGCGGCACCGGGCTGGGCGAATCCGCGATCACCGCGACCTCCGTCAGCCGTGTCTCGCCCGCTGCGATCATGGCGGCAATCGCCCCGGCCTCGGCACAGGTGCCTTCGGGATAGGCCACGTTCTCCACATTGCAGCCGCGATAGATCGCCCCCGATGCGCCGCGCACGGCGGCACCAACCTTGAAATTGGAATAGGGCGCATAGGCGACCTCGCGCACCTCGCGGGCGGCATCAAGAAGCGACATGGGACTCTCCGATCTGGTCGGCAAACTCTGCGCGGTCGCGTGCGCGGATGCAAGTTGCCGATTGGTTAATCCTTCGAACCGGCAATAGCTGACCCGCGAACGATCTTTCGCTTTCCCCACAAACTGTTTTGTCCCGGTTCGGGGTGGACTGCTTGTGAAGCTCTGCGAAACTGGTTTAACGCTGAACGAGATCAGTATTTTACCGGCACGCGCCGTGGTGACAGGCAGAGAAGGAACGCAGATGGAAGACCGCCGACAGGACAAACCCCGCACGCCCGCTCTGGATTACCACGAATTTCCGCGCCCCGGTAAGCTGGAGGTACGCGCGACCAAGCCCCTCGCCAATGGCCGCGATCTGGCCCGCGCCTACAGCCCCGGCGTGGCCGATGCCTGTATGGAGATCAAGGACAATCCGGCGGATGCCGCGCGTTATACCGCACGAGGCAACCTTGTGGCCGTCGTATCGAACGGCTCGGCGGTTCTGGGGCTGGGCAATATCGGCCCGCTGGCATCCAAGCCGGTGATGGAAGGCAAGGCGGTTCTGTTCAAGAAATTCGCCAATATCGACTGTTTCGATCTGGAAATCGACCAGACCGATCCGGAAAAACTCGCCGCCATCGTGCAGAGCCTTGAGCCCAGCTTCGGCGCGATCAATCTGGAGGACATCAAGGCCCCGGACTGCTTCATCGTCGAAAAGATCTGCCGCGAAACGATGAATATCCCGGTCTTCCACGACGACCAACACGGCACTGCCATCGTTGTGGGCGCGGCGGCCACCAATGCGCTGCGCGTCGTCGGCAAGAAATTCGAGGACATCAAGATCGTCTCCACCGGCGGCGGCGCGGCCGGGATTGCCTGCCTGAACATGCTGCTGAAACTGGGTGTGCGGCGCGAGAATGTGTGGCTCTGCGATATTCGCGGTCTTGTCTATAAAGGCCGGACCGAGGATATGACGCCGCAAAAGGCGGAATACGCGCAGGACAGCGATCTTCGGACGCTGGATGAGGTGATCGACGGCGCGGATATGTTCCTTGGCCTCTCCGGCCCCGGCGTGCTGAAAAAGGAAATGGTGGCGAAAATGACCGGGCGTCCGGTGATCTTCGCGCTTGCCAACCCGACACCGGAAATCATGCCGGACGAGGCGAAGGAGGTCGCGCCCGACGCCGTGATCGCCACGGGCCGCAGCGATTTTCCCAATCAGGTGAACAACGTCCTGTGCTTCCCGTTCATCTTCCGCGGCGCGCTCGATGTGGGGGCGACGCAGATCAACGATGAAATGCAGCTTGCCTGTATCGAAGGCATCGCCGCCCTTGCCCGCGCCACGACCGCCGCCGAAGCCGCCGCAGCCTATCGCGGCGAGACGCTGACCTTCGGGCCGGAATATCTGATCCCCAAGCCCTTCGATCCGCGTCTGATCGGCGTCGTGTCGACCGCCGTTGCGAAAGCGGCAATGGAATCGGGCGTCGCGACCCGGCCCATCGAGGATATCGAGGCTTATAAGCGCAAGCTCGACGGCTCCGTCTTCCGCTCCGCCCTCATCATGCGTCCGGTTTTCGAGGCCGCAGGAACCGCCTCACGCAGCATCGTCTTCGCCGAGGGGGAGGACGAACGTGTGCTCCGCGCCGCAAATGCGATGCTGGAAGAAACCACCGATGTCCCGATCCTGATCGGCCGCCCGGAGGTGATCGAGATGCGGGCCGAGCGTGCGGGACTGCCGATCCGCCCGGACAAGGATTTCCAGATCGTGAACCCGGAAAACGATCCGCGCTATCGCGAATATTGGGAGACCTATCACGAGTTGATGGCAAGGCGCGGCGTCACGCCTGATCTCGCGCGCGCAATCATGCGCACCAATCTGACCGCCATCGGCAGCGTCATGGTCCATCGGGGCGAGGCGGACAGCCTGCTTTGCGGCACGTTCGGGCAATATAGCTGGCACCTGAACTACATCACCCAGATCCTCGGTCGCGGCGGACTGTACCCGCAGGGCGCGCTGTCGATGATCATCCTTGAGGACGGCCCGCTGTTCATCGCCGACACGCAGGTCCATCATTCCCCGACGCCGGAGGAGATCGCGAAGACCGCCATCGGTGCCGCGCGCCATGTCCGCCGCTTCGGGCTGGAGCCGCATATCGCGCTGTGCAGCCACTCACAATTCGGCAATCTCGAAACCGATTCCGGCCAGCGTATGCGGGCAGCGATGGAGATCCTGCACGACCGCGAGGTCGATTTCAATTTCGACGGGGAAATGCATATCGACGCGGCCCTCGACCCGGAAATCCGCAGCCGCATCTTCCCCGGCTCCCGGCTGGAGGGTGCTGCGAATGTGCTGATCTTCGCAGGCACCGATACCGCATCGGGTGTGCGCAACATCCTGAAAACCAAGGCAGGCGGGCTGGAGGTCGGGCCGATCCTGATGGGGATGGGCAACCGTGCCCATATCGTCACCGCTTCGATCACGGCGCGCGGGCTGCTGAACATGTCAGCCATCGCCGGAACCCCGGTCGCGCATTACGAGTAAGCGCTCAGCCCCGGCACCCGCCGGGGCCATATGGCTTGATCTGGATCAAACTGTCCCCGTAACCTTCCCTATATCGGCTTTCACAGGGAGGTGGAGACAATGACATATAAAGACGTCTACGATTCGTGGAAGGCCGATCCGGAGGCCTTCTGGATGGAGGCGGCGCAGGCAATCGACTGGGTGAAACCGCCGTCGAAGGCCCTGTTCGACGACAAGGCGCCGTTCTACGAATGGTTCGCTGACGGCATGGTCAACACCTGCTGGAACGCCGTCGACCGCCATGTCGAGGCCGGGCGCGGCGACGAGATCGCGATCTACCACGACAGCCCGATCACCCGTGCCACCAAGGGCATCACCTTCTCCGAACTCCAGACCCGCGTCGCAACGCTCGCCGGGGCCTTGCGGGCGCGTGGGATCGAAAAGGGCGACCGGGTCATCATCTACATGCCGATGATCCCGCAAGCGATCGAGGCGATGCTCGCCTGCGCACGGCTGGGCGCTGTGCATTCGGTCGTCTTCGGCGGGTTTGCCGCGCATGAACTCGCCGTGCGGATCAACGATGCCAAGCCGAAGGCAATCATCGCCGCCAGCGGCGGACTGGAGCCGAGCCATATCGTCCACTACAAACCGCTGCTCGATCAGGCCATCGACGAGGCCGAGCACAAACCCGAATTCTGCGTCATCTTCCAGCGCGAAGAAGAAGTCGCCAAGCTGATCGAGGGTCGCGACTTCAGCTGGTACGGGTTCCAATACGGGATCAAGCCGGTGGATTGCGTGCCGGTCGAGGGCAATCACCCGGCCTATATCCTGTATACCTCCGGCACGACAGGACAGCCGAAGGGCGTGGTTCGTCCGACCGCCGGGCATCTCGTCGCGCTCGCCTGGTCGATGAAGAACATCTACAAGATCGAGGCGGGCGACCGCTTCTGGGCCGCATCCGATGTCGGCTGGGTCGTGGGTCACAGCTATATCTGCTACGGGCCGCTGATCGCCGGCGCGCAAACCGTGGTGTTCGAGGGCAAACCCATCGGCTGCCCGCATGCCGGGGTGTTCTGGCGCACGATCCAGAACAACCGCATCAAAAGCTTCTTTACCGCACCCACTGCCATCCGCGCCATCCGCCGCGAAGACCCGAACGGCGAATATATCCGCCGCTACAAGCTGCATGATCTGCAAGCCCTGTTTCTGGCCGGGGAGCGCGCCGATCCCGAAACCGTCAAATGGGCACAGGAACATCTCGGCGTGCCGGTGATCGACCATTGGTGGCAGACGGAAACCGGCTGGGCCATCGCCGCGAACCCGCTGGGGATCGAGGAATTGCCAGTCAAACCCGGCAGCCCGACCGTGCCGATGCCGGGATACGACATCCAGATCCTCGATGAGGGCGGGCATCCGGTGGAGGCCGGTCAGCTCGGCTCCATCGCGATCAAGCTGCCCTTGCCGCCCGGTACGCTCTCGACGCTCTGGAACGCGGATGACCGTTTCGAAAGCTCTTACCTGTCACGCTTCCCCGGCTATTACGAAACCGGCGATGCAGGTTATATCGACGAGGACGGGTATCTCTACATCATGGCGCGCACCGATGACGTGATTAACGTCGCCGGGCACCGCCTCTCCACCGGCGCGATGGAGGAGGTACTGGCCACCCATCCCGATGTCGCCGAATGCGCCGTCATCGGCGTCAACGATGCGCTGAAGGGGCAGATGCCGCTCGGTTTTCTGTGCCTCAAGAAAGGCACAACGACCGAACCCGACCAGATCGTCCGCGATGTCGTCCGCATGGTCCGCGAGGAAATCGGCCCGGTCGCCGCGTTCAAACGCGCCGTCGTCGTGGAACGCCTGCCCAAGACGCGGTCCGGCAAGATCCTGCGGGCGACGATGGCAAAAATTGCCGATGGCGAGGAATGGAAGATGCCCGCCACCATCGACGATCCATCCGTTCTGGACGAGATTTCAGCGGCGCTTAAAGGCAGCTAAACCAGCCCCGCCTGAAGATGGCGGAAAACGAAGTGTGCACCCCGTCCGCCTGCGCGGTCGGGGTGCGCCTGTCCCGAATCCAGCCCCGCTAGCCAACCCCAACATAGGGACACGCTAACCACATATTGTATTGTCTTTTATGTACGACCCAACTTGCAGGAGGCCAGCCTGCGAATCAAGCTTTCTTTGATTCGCGGGCTATTATTTTTTTGGACAGGTCAACGCTCTGGGCGAAAACCTATAGCAAAACCGACTGCGCCAGCCCAAGAAACGCAAAAAAACCAACCACATCCGTCACCGTGGTCACGAAAGTGCCTGATGCAAGCGCCGGGTCTGCACCAACCTTTTCCAGCGCGAGCGGGACCAATATCCCCGCCAGAGCCGCCACGAATAGGTTAACAACCATTGCAACTGCAATCACTCCGGCCAGTGACACGCCGTCGAACCAGATCCACGCGACCACCCCCATCACGATGGCGAAGCAAAGCCCGTTCAGGACGCCGACCACGGCCTCCCGCCCGACGACGCGCCAGACATTGGAGCCGGTCAGGCTTTTCGTGGCCAAGGCGCGCACTGCGACCGTCAGCGTCTGGGTGCCTGCATTGCCCCCCATGGAGGCGACAATCGGCATCAGAACCGCCAGCGCAACCAGTTCGGAAATCGTGTCCTCGAACATCGCGATCACGAAGGACGCCAGAATCGCCGTCGCGAGGTTGACCGCCAGCCACGGAATCCGCTGCCACAGGGTTTCGACGACCGTATCCGAAATCGACGATTCATCGCCAACACCGGCGAGACGCAGGATGTCTTCCTCATGCTCCTCGTCCAGCACCTCCATAGCATCATCAATGGTGATCACACCGACCAGCCGGTCATGCTCGTCCACCACTGGCGCGGAGATCAGGTGATACTGGTTGAAGGCATAGGCGACATCGGCCTCTTCCGCCTGCGCACGGATGGTGCGGAAGCTCTCCTCTGCCAGATCGGCCAGCCGCGTCTCACGCCGCGCTGCGAGCATCCGGCCCAGTGTCACATAACCGATGGGATGACGGCGCGGATCGACCAGAACGATATGGTAGAACTGATCCGGCAGATACTCCTCGCTGCGCAGATGGTCGATCATCTCACCGACGGTCCAATGCTCCGGCGCGGTGACGACCTCCGACTGCATCATCCGACCGGCGGAGTATTCGGGATAATTCAGCGACTGCTGAACCGCCGCACGATCCGATTCGTCGAGTGCCGCGAGGATTTCCTGCTGTTCCGGCTCCTCCAGCTCTTCGATCAGGTCGACGAGGTCGTCGCTGTCCATCTCCCGCACAGCATCCGCGAGCACCGACTTCGGCAGTTGCTCGACGACTTCGTCACGGATGGATTCGTCGATCTCCGACAGGATGTCGCCGTCGATCTCCCCCGACCACATCGACAGGAAGACACGGCGCCGCGATGCCGAAAGGTTTTCGATGACGTCGGCAATATCGGCCGCGTGCATCGGGTCCAGCAATTCGTCCAGCCGCGACTGGTCCTCTTCGTCGATGGCGTCGCGGATCTGGTCGATCAGGCCACGCGACGGCACGAAATCATCCTCCTCCTCGGGCTCCGGCTCGGGGGGTGTCTGCTCAATCGCAATCTCATCGTCTGACAAATCGGAACGCTGCGGTTCGTCCTGCATGGACACCCCCTTACTGGATCACTGGCAATGGCTTACAGATCGGGCGGCCGTGGCCTCACCGGAACTTTAGTTGAGCCGCCCGGTCGCCACAACGCGTTCAGCGGCGAGCAGTTTCAGCGCCGCCGCATGAATTTCCGGTGTTGCCGCCGCGATAATCTGCCCGCCCTCATGCGCCGGCCCGCCCTGCCAGTCGGTCACGATGCCGCCCGCAGCCTCCACCACGGCAATCGGGGCCACGATGTCATAGGCTTGCAACCCCGCCTCGATCACCAGATCGACCGTGCCGCTGACCAGCAGCGCATAGCCGTAACAGTCCAGACCGTAGCGCGTCAGACGCACCTGCGCCGCGACCCGCTGAAAGGCATGTCGCTCCGCCTCCGTCCCGACCTCGGGGAAGGTTGACAGCAAGATCGCATCCTTCAACGAAACGTCAGACCGCACCCCAAGCGCCTCTTCGCCGCGCGAATTGGTAACCCGTGAGACACCGAGCCCGCCTTCAAAGCGCTCATTGGTGAAAGGCTGGTCGATCAGACCATAGACCGGGCCCGCCTCATCCCTGAGCCCGATCAGGACGCCCCAGCTTGGCGCACCGGCAATGAAGGCCCGCGTTCCATCAATGGGGTCGAGCACCCAGGTCAAACCGGAGGTTCCCGCGACCGGACCGAATTCTTCACCCAAAATCGCGTCGTCGGGCCGCAACCGCCCCAGAATATCGCGCATCGCCTGTTCCGAGGCGCGATCAGCCTCCGTCACCGGATCGAACCCCGATGAAAGCTTGTTATCCGGGCGCAGATTACGGCTGCGAAACAAAGGCAGCGTCTCGCGCCGCGCCGCATCGGCCAGATGATGCGCCGTCCTGATGATCTCCAACCTGTCCACGAATCGTCCCCCGCCTGTTTGCGTCGTCATAGCGCGGAAACAAACCGGCTGACAGGCGCGCGGCGAAATCGCGGGATCAGGCTGCGTGGGACAGAACCCGCGCCAATTCGAAGATCTGGCGACGCTGCGCTTCCGGCATGGCATAATAGGCGCGGATCAGTTGCAGCGCCTCCTTGCTGGCCATGACGTCACCTTCGTCATTCGCCGCGACACGCCCATCGGTCAGCCCCTCGAAAAAGAAGCTTATGGTCACGTCAAGCGCTTTGGCGATGTCCCACAGCCGCGAGGCGGAGACACGGTTCGCGCCGGTTTCATATTTCTGGATCTGCTGAAACTTGATACCCACCTGATCAGCCAGTTGCTGCTGCGTCATCCCGATCAGCCAACGGCGATGACGAATACGCGTACCAACATGCACGTCAACTTCATGCTTCATAACACACCTCACTCAATCTACACGAGCAGTACCGTGCCGGACCCGACACTGGCGACATAAAAATCCCCTTAACACGCCAAAGTTGACGAAAAAAACAGGATTTTGCATACATTTATAACGATGCGAAAGAAATTTCCATGATTTTTCTGAGGGTCACGCGAAAAAACGCATTCATTTCAAGCGAATCGGCAAGGACAACCCCACTCGGACAAACGCCCCGCCGTCGCAAAAATCACCGCCGCCGCGAGACTGTTTCGCGACACGGGCAAGTTGTAATATTTGTCATCCGGCAGATGCAATCGGACCTTCACAACCCGATGAGTCGTTCAACCTATTATAGCATCACCCGCGACAATCCCGTCCGAATCCCTGCCTTTCGCCGCCGGATGATCAGATTCCCGCCGATTAGTTGACAATTTCCGAAGGCGGCGGCAGCGGAAATCCTCCTTTTATCTACAATGCTTGCCGTTTTCTGCGTGTTTTTATTGTAATCCGCCCGGCTTGACCCAATATTGTAGCCAATCGGTGCGCAATCACGCACCGCGTAACGCCAGTAATGGAGAGATTGATGGCTGAATACGACACCCAGCGTCTGGCCCAGGCCCGGACGGGTGCCGCTACCCGCGCCGATATAGATGTCGGCCTTCGTGATTATATGATGAAGGTCTATGGCATTATGGCGACCGGCATGCTGGTCACCGCGTTTTTCGCCCTTGGGCTGAACTTCCTCGCCGTTTCACCCGACGGCACGCTGACCTCGGTCGGCATCGCGGTTTATACCTCGCCGCTCAAATGGGTCCTGATGTTTGCGCCGCTTCTGGTGGTTTTCGCCTTTAGCGCCACGATCTACCGGCTGTCCACGCAGACCGCGACACTGGTCTTTTACGGCTTCGCGGCCCTGATGGGCATGTCGCTGAGCTGGATTTTCCTCGCCTATACGGGCGCATCCATCGCATCGACCTTCTTCGCCACCGCCGCCGGTTTCGCCGGTCTGTCGCTTTACGGCTACACGACCAAGCGTGATCTGTCGGGCATGGGCTCGTTCCTGATGATGGGTCTGATCGGGCTGATCATTGCCTCGATCATCAACATCTTCCTGCAATCGAGCGCGATGCAGTTCGCGATTGCCCTGATCGGTGTGCTGATCTTCGCCGGTCTAACCGCCTTCGATACGCAGAACATCAAGAACACCTATCTGCAACTGCGCGATTCGGATCGTGAGTTTCTGGGCAAGGCCGCCGTTCTGGGCGCACTGAACCTGTATCTGGATTTCCTGAACATGTTCATGTTCCTGCTCCAGTTCATGGGCGCGAGCAACGACTGATCGCAGCCCGGCTGAATGCGAAAGGCCCCGCTCCGGCGGGGCCTTTTTATTTGGTCCTGTCGACCGACAGAGCGAGCCGATCACCCCAGACGGTAATTCGGGCTTTCGCGGGTGATCTGGACGTCGTGGACATGGCTTTCCTTCAGCCCGGCCCCGGTGATCCGCACAAAGCTGCAACCGCCGCGCATATCGTCCACGGTCGCATTGCCGGTATAACCCATTGCTGCGCGCAACCCGCCGACCATCTGGTGAATCACCGTGCCGACGGCGCCCTTATACGGCACCTGCCCCTCGATCCCCTCCGGCACCAGCTTGTCCGTCGCCGCATCCTTCTGGAAATACCGATCAGCCGAGCCGCGCGCCATCGCGCCCATCGAGCCCATGCCGCGATAGGATTTGAAGCTGCGGCCCTGATACAGGATCACCTCGCCCGGGCTTTCATCGGTTCCGGCAATCGCGCTGCCGACCATGGCGCAATTCGCGCCCGCTGCAATCGCCTTGGCAAAATCGCCGGAGAACTTGATGCCACCATCGGCAATCACCGGCACATCCCCGGCAGAGGCCGCGACATCCATGATCGCCGTCAATTGCGGCACACCGACACCCGCCACGATCCGCGTCGTACAGATGGAGCCGGGTCCGATCCCGACCTTCACGGCATCCGCGCCAGCATCGATCAACGCTTTCGCGGCGTCTCCGGTCGCGATATTCCCCGCCACGATCTGCACATCGTTGGAGAAGCTGCGAAGCTGCGCAACCGCCTTCGCAACGCCCTCCGAATGCCCGTGTGCCGTGTCGATCACGACCATATCGACACCCGCATCGACCAGCGCCTGACTGCGCTCGAACCCCTCATCGCCGACGGTAGAGGCCGCGGCGACCCGCAGTCTGCCCAGCTCATCCTTGCAGGCCAGCGGGTTCAGCACCGCCTTCTCCGTGTCCTTCAGCGTCAGCAGCCCGGTCAGATGGCCGGTTTTATCGGTCACCAGCAGCTTCTCGATCCGCCGCGCCTTCATCATCGCGATGGCCTCGGCCCGGTCGGCGGGTTCACGCAGGATGGCCAGGTTCTCCGCCGTCATCATGGCGCGCACCGGCGTATCGTCGTCGCTGGCAAAGCGCATATCCCGGTTGGTCACGATCCCGACGACACGCCCTTCCTCGTCCACCACGGGAAAGCCGGTCACGTTATAGCGGTCCTGCAAAGCCTTGGCGTCAGCCAGCGTCTGATCCGCCTTCAGCGTGATCGGGTTATAGACAATCCCCGATTCGAAACGTTTGACCCGGCGCACCTCGCTGGCCTGTTGCTCCTGCGTCAGGTTGCGATGGATCACCCCCATGCCGCCGGCCTGCGCCATCGCGATCGCCATCCGGCTTTCCGTCACCGTATCCATGGCAGAGCTGAGCAGCGGAATATTCATCCGTATCCGCCGCGTTACTTGCGTCGTCACATCAGCGGTCGAGGGCATCACGGTCGATGCCGCAGGAACCAGAAGTACATCGTCGAAGGTCAGCGCCTCACGAATCTGCATAGCAGCCATCCTTTAGGGGTTCGTTTGGCAGTTCCCCTTTTCACCTTGCGGCGTCTTTGTCCACCCCCGGCAAATGGCGCTTGGCAAGGATCGGCGGCCCGGATCAACCCCAAGAAGAGCTTCCCCCACGACAAGCGTTGCAGCGCAGACACGATTAGCGCAAACAACGTAACCTCGACGTCACGTCACCTTATCGTTACAATTGACGGATGTTCGCGCTCGGGTAGTGTCGTCAGATAACATCCAAACAAGCAATATCTCCAACGGGGGGGAGAGAATGACGAGTAAGCCAATACAAATCTTAGCCAGCGGAACCGCGGCCATCCTGATAACGACCGCGCCGGTCCTGGCCGCCGGGATCGAGCGTTCGACGCAATCCATCGGAATTCTGTTCGAAGAAGGCAACTATGTCGAATTCAACGCACAGTTGACCAGCCCCGACGTCACCGGCAAGGACGTCCTCGGCTATCCGACGAAAAATGTCGCCGATGATTTCAATACGGTCGGCATCGGCTACAAGCATCAGTTCAATGAACAGCTTTCCGGGGCGCTGATTGTCGAACATCCCTATGGCGCCGATATCGCCTACCCGACCGCTGCAGAAGGCGGCTCGGCCATGCTGGGCGGCACGAAGGCGTCGGTGGAAAGTGCGCATATCTCCGGTATCCTGCGCTACAAGTTCAACGATAGCTGGGCGGTACATGGCGGTCTCCGCGTTACCAAGGCATCGGCCGATGTGACGCTGGACGGGCTCGCCTATGGCGGCGCACCGCCGACCGGGGTCTCCTCCTACCGCGCCAAGCTGCAGGACAGCACGCAGGCCGGCTGGCTCGCGGGTTTCTCGTGGGAGCGTCCTGACATCGCGGCCCGCGTCGCCCTGACCTATTACTCGGAAATCGAACATGAGTTCGACACCGAGGAGCGTTTCGGCGCAATGACCGTCGCCAAGGGCACGACCAAGGTCAAAACGCCGAAGCAGATCGCGCTCGACTTCCAGACCGGCGTTGCCCCCGGCACGCTCGTCTTCGGCCAGATCCGCCGCGTCTACTGGAACGATTTCCGCGTCGATCCGGCCTATTTCGTGGGCGTGACCGGCGACGGTCTGGTTGAACTGGAGAATGCCACCACCTACACGCTCGGCGTTGGCCGCCAGTTCACGCAGAACTGGGCCGGTTCCGCCTCGATCACCTATGAACCGGAAGGCGACGAGCTGGTCTCGCCGCTTGCGCCGTCGAATGGCAAGGTGGGTCTGACCCTTGCGGGCACCTACACCCAGGCCAACTGGAAGATCACCGGCGGCATCAACTACACCAAGCTGGGCGATGCCAAGCCGGAAACCGGCACCCCCGACACCGCGCGGGCGGAGATGACGGATAACGACGCGCTCAGCCTTGGCCTGCGGATCGGCTATCGTTTCTGATCCCGGACGGGGCCAATCGCCACACTCCGAGAAGCCCCGCCCGTTGCGGGGCTTTTCTCTTGCCCTGCCGCTGCCTAGATTGCCCCGGACGAAGGAGCCGCAATGATCTACGCAACCGGAAACGACTGGACGCTCAGCAACCGCAAGCGGGTGCTGCTTTTCGGCATGTCCGGGCTGGGCAAGACCTATCTGTCGAACATGCTGCGCGCCTCCGGCAGGTGGTTCCACTACAGCATCGACTACCGCATCGGCACCCGCTACATGGACGAGCTGATCGCGGATAACTTCAAGCGCGAGGCGATGAAGGTGCCGCTTCTGCGCGAATTGCTGATGTCCGACAGCGTCTATATCGCCAGCAATATCACCTTCGACAATCTTTCGCCGCTGTCGACCTATCTCGGCAAGCCCGGCAGCGTCACCCGTGGCGGGCTGGAATTCGACGAATACATGAAGCGCCAGAACCAGCACCGCGCGGCAGAGATCGCGGCGCTGAAGGATACCGGCTATTTCATCGACCGTGCGACCAATATCTACGGGCTGGACAATTTCGTCTGCGACACCTCCGGCTCCATCTGCGAGGTGGTGGACCCCGACCACCCCGACGATTCCCTGCTGGACGAACTCGAACGCAATATGCTGCTGGTCTGGATCAAGGGCTCTGACGCGCATACGGCGGAACTTGTCCGCCGCTTCGACCGCGCGCCGAAACCGATGTATTACCAGCCGGAGTTTCTCGACCGTGCCTGGGTCAATTACCGCATGCAGAAGGAATTGCGCGAGGATCAGGTCGATCCCGACGATTTCATCCGCTGGGCCTATGCAAGCGCCCTCGCACATCGCCAGCCGCGTTACGAGGCAATGGCCACGCGCGGCGTGACCGTCACCGCCGAAGAAGTGGGCGCGGTTTCAACGCCCGAGGATTTCAACGCGCTTATCGCCCGCGCCATCGACCGCAAGACCGCCCACACCGACCGAAAGGAAAACTGAGAATGCCGATCACCCTGCCCAATGACCTGCCCGCCTTCGACATCTTGTCGGATGAGGGCGTGATGGTCATGTCGCCGGGCCGGGCGGCGACACAGGACATCCGGCCGCTGCGCATCGGGCTGCTGAACCTGATGCCGAAGAAGATCCAGACCGAAAACCAGTTCGCCCGCCTGATCGGCGCGACCCCGTTGCAGATCGACTTTCAGCTGATCCGCATGTCGGACCATGAAAGCCGCAATACCGCCGCCGACCATATGGAAAGCTTCTACCGCCCCTTCCGCGAGGTGGAGGCGAGCGGCGAGAAATTCGATGGCCTCATCATCACCGGCGCACCCATCGAGCATCTGCCGTTCGAGGAGGTGACCTATTGGGACGAGCTGACCCGTGTCTTCGGCTGGACCCAGACCCATGTTCATTCCACCTTCGGCGTCTGCTGGGGCGGGATGGCGATGGCGTGGCATTTCCACGGCCTGCCAAAACATCTGCTCGACGCCAAGGCCTTCGGCTGTTTCCGCCACGAAAACACCGCCCCCGCCTCGCCCTATCTGCGCGGCTTCTCTGACGATCTGCTGATCCCGGTCAGCCGCTGGACCGAGGTACGGGCAGAGGACGTGGCAAAGCGTCCCGCGCTCCACACCCTGCTGTCATCGGAGGAGGTCGGCCCCTGCCTGATCGAAGATCCCGGCCATCGCGCGCTCTATATTTTTAACCATCTGGAATATGATTCCACGACGCTGAAGGAAGAATATGACCGCGATATCGCTGGCGGCAAACCCGCCAATGTGCCGGTGAATTACTACCCCGACGACGACCCGTCACGCCCGCCCTCGAACCGCTGGCGCAGCCACGCACATCTGCTCTATGGCAACTGGATCAACGAGATCTACCAGACCACGGAATACGACATCACGAAGATCGGCGACACAGGGCAGTGACGCCGGGCCAGCGTCCGACCGCAGGCTGACGCGTCCGGCCTTTGAGCGTACCGCTTTATCCCAGCAAGCCCGCCGAACAACCGTTCGTTACGCCCCGGCGAAGCAGCATCCGCCCTGGGGGCGGGCAGGCGCTGGCCCGGCGGCGCTATGCGCCTTGTTCCGGGCCGCCCGCAGCCTCCCCCTTTTCACCTCCGCACCCACGCCCCATACTGCGCTATCGTGAATGGAGACCAAGCATGGCCAAGTCGGACAAATCCCCCCATCCCCTGCCCTATGTCGGGGAGATTACCAAATTCCTCGAAAAGGACGCCCCCAAGCCGATCCGCAAAGCCATCGAGCACGCCAGCAAAGGCAAGATGCTCGACCCCTCATATCCCTACCCGGAAAAGATGGACCGGGACGAATATGAGGACCGCATGGAGGAACTCCAGATCGAACTGGTGAAGATGATGCACGACATCACCATCACCGGCAAACGCCTCGTCGTGCTGTTCGAGGGGCGCGACGCCGCAGGCAAGGGCGGCACGATCGAACGCGTGCGCGAAAACCTCAACCCCCGCTCCGCCTATATCGTCGCCCTGCCCAAACCCACAGACCGGGAATCGCGGCAATGGTATTTCCAGCGTTACACCGACTGGCTGCCCGCCGACGGCGAAATCGCGCTGTTCGACCGAAGCTGGTACAACCGTGGCGTTGTCGAACGGGTGTTCGGCTTCTCCACCGATCAGCAGCGCGCCCATTTCTTCAACCAGCTTCCCAATTTCGAACAGATGCTGGTCAATGACGGCACCATCCTCGTCAAGCTGTGGCTGAATGTCGGCCGCGCCGAGCAGCTCAAGCGTTTCCTTGACCGCGAGAACGACCCGCTGAAACAATGGAAGCTTTCCTCCATCGACGTGGACGGTCTGGCGAAATGGGACGAATATACCCAGGCCATCCGCGACACGCTCGCCCGCTCCCACACGGACACCGCGCCTTGGACGGTGATCCGTTCCGACGACAAGAAACGCGCCCGCATCGCCGCCATTCAGACGATCCTGAACGCGGTCGATTATGCCGGCAAGGATGACAAGGACATCGGAAAGATCGACCCCGGTATCGCCGGCGGGCCTGCGATGCTGGACGCCTGAACGGTGCCCGCCACAGCTTGCCGCTTGCGCGAATACATCGCCGCCGCTAGCGTCGATCCATTCGACTCAACACGAAAGGCCATCGTCACATGACCTTGCTCCGCTCTACCGCCATCTTTGCGGCCCTCGCCGCGCCCGCCTTCGCCGCCGACCCGGACCTGACCGTCTTCGACTGGGCGGGTTTCGAAGAGCCCGTGATCTTTCAGGGCTATATCGACAAGCACGGCGACAGCCCGACCTTCGCCTTCTATGGCGACGATGACGAGGCGTTCCAGAAAATCGCCTCCGGCTTCAAGGCCGATATCGTCCACCCCTGCAGCCAGATGGTCTCGAAATACCGCGACGCCGGGCTGATCGAGCCCTGGGATACCTCCCGGATCGAGAATTTCGACGATCTCGACCCGGCCCTGATGGATTCCGAAGTGTTTCAGGATGACGAGGGCGTCTGGTACATCCCGACCGACTGGGGTGCGACCGCCGTTGCCTATAATACCGAGGATGTGCCTGCGGAAGACCTCGCCTCGCTCGATATATTCATCAATCCGGATTATCAGGGCCGCACCTCGCTGCCCGACAGCTCCGACGATGTCTGGGCGCTCGCCTATCTGGCCACCGGCGTTTCCGACTGGACAGATGTGACCGAGGAACAGTTCCAGGCCGCCGCCGACTGGCTGCGTCAGGCCCATGCCAATGTCGCTGCCTATTGGGCGGACCCGTCCGATCAGGCGCAGATGATGGCCTCCGGTCAGGTCGATGTCGCATGGTCTTGGAACGACGGTGTCGTCTATCTGCAAGAGGACGACTACCCGGTCGGTTTCCAGCGTGAGGCCAAGGAAGGCTCTTCCAGCTTCATCTGCGGCTTCATCAACCTCAAGGACGGCCCCGGCAGCGAAGATAAGGTCTACGACTTCATCAACGCCTGGCTGGAACCGCGCGCCGCGAAAGGCCTGCTGGATACGATCGGCTATGGCCACTCCACCCTCGCGGGGATGGAATCGATCAAGGACGAACCCGCCGTGCAAAGCGGCCTCGGCCCGGTCGACGTCCCGATCCTCGCCCAGACCCCAAACGACCCGCAAATGCGCGAGCGCCAACTGGCGGAGTTCGAAAAGATTAAAGCCGGTTTCTGATCCGGTTTCGCGACCGACAAGGGCCGCGCGCTGTCGTGGCCCTTGTCGCGCGCAAACCGTCGCGTCTTGTATATATTGCTGTGCTACAGATGTGATACGCACCGCACACGCGTTGCATATGCCCGTAACACCCCTTGCGAGCGGTATTTTGTCCCCCTATATTCAACGGGTCCGGGCAACCGGACTATGGGCATAAACGCGCTCGTAATAAGCGGATCGGACCCGGGGGCGGTACCCGGCGGCTCCACCATATCACGCCTTCGTTGGGGGGATCTGGGGCCGAAACAGGATCGACGAACGTGTAAAGGGGATGGCTTTGCCTCGGTGAGCGACCACCGTTATCGGTGCAAATTGTACAGTTGCCAACGACAACCGTGCTCCGGTGGCTCTGGCTGCGTAAGCAGCTCGGGTAACCGAAACCTAACTCCTTGCGCTTAGCAGCGTAAGGCGGGGCCGGCAGGAGCCTTGCAACAGAATCCTGCACTTTTCTCCCTTCACATCACCGTCACGCTGCAGCGATAACTGCCTCTGGAGACGGGGGCGTAAGTGGTCGGCTATTTACAACTTTTCACAACCTTCCTGCGGATCGGCCTCATGTCCTTCGGCGGCCCCGCAGCCCAGATCGCCCTGATGCATCGGGAGCTGGTCGACCGCACCGGCTGGCTGTCGGAACGCCAGTATCTGCGCGCCCTGTCGCTCTGCATGCTGCTGCCCGGACCCGAGGCGATGCAGCTCGCCGCCTATGCCGGCTGGCGTCTGCGCGGCATTCCCGGCGGTCTCATCTCCGGCTTGCTGTTTATCCTTCCCGGCGCAATCATCATCGCCATCCTTGCCGCCGCTTATGCCGCCTGGGGGGAGTTGCAGATGATGCAGGCGGCATTCCTCGGCATCAAATCCTGCGTGCTGGTGATCGTGGTGCAGGCGCTGCTGCGGCTGTCCGGGCGGGCGCTGAAATCAACGCTGCACTGGCTGATCGCTGGCGCAGCCTTCGTGGCAATCGCCGTGCTGGGACTGCCCTTCCCGCTTGTCATCATCGCCGCCATGATCGCCGGAATGCTCGGTGCGGTTGCAGCACCGGAGGGCGACGGCGACATCCAGGCACCCACATCTTCCTTATGGATACTCCTACCCGGAATCCCGATATGGCTGGCCCCGGTCGGCCTAGCTTGGGCAGCAGGGGCGGAGTTTCTGACCACGCTCGGCCTGTTCTTCGCCCGCCTCGCCATCGTCACTTTCGGCGGCGCTTATGCGGTGCTGACCTATATGACGCAGACCGTCGTGCAGGATATGGGCTGGCTCAGCACCGGACAGATGATGGACGCGCTCGGCCTGGCAGAGACGACGCCCGGCCCGCTGATCCTCGTCACCGAATTCGTCGCCTGGCTGGCGGGCGACGCGCAAGGCGGCCCGGCGCTTGCCGCCACTGCGGCCCTGCTGTGCCTCTGGGTCACTTTCGTGCCGTCCTTCCTGTTCATCTTCGCGCTCGCGCCCAGCATCGACTGGATCGCCTCCCGCCCCCGGCTTTCCGCTGCGCTGGAGGGGGTTACGGCAGCGGTTGTCGGGGTGATTGGGACGCTTGCGCTCTGGTTCGCGGCGCAGGTTCTGTTCAGCGGTCAGACGGTCATGGTCGGGCCGCTTGGCCTGCCGGATCCGGCGGGGTTCGACTGGCGTGCAGGGCTGATCGCGGCGGCGGCGGCATTGCTGTTGCTTGGCTTCCGCGCGGGCCTGTTGCCGGTGCTTGCGGCCTCTGCCATTGCCGGGTTGCTTATCGCCGGATAACAACAAATCCACGGCAATCCGCCCTTTTCTTCTGGCGGCATATAACTATGCTGACGACATGATGACGAAGGACGGCAGCATGACCCGAGCAATCGACTACGGCGGAATGATGCACCGCGCCATGCAGGGGCTGATCGCGGAGTTGCTGCAGGACGTGGCGGATAATGGCCTTCCGGGCGAGCATCATTTCTTCATCACCTTCGACACCAGCGAGGACGGCGTGGAGATCGCCGATTGGTTGCGCGAGCGTTACCCGTCGGAGATGACCATCGTGATCCAGCATTGGTATGACGATCTGGTGGTGAAGGCAGACAGGTTCGAGATCACGCTGAATTTCGGCAACTCGCCGGAACGCCTGATCATCCCCTTCGACTCCCTGCGGACCTTTGTTGACCCCTCCGTCGAATTTGGCCTGCGTTTCGAAACGCAGGAACATGACGAAGAGGGCGAGGAACCGGTGGTTGAAGAAATCGCTGAGGAGATCGCCGAAGATACCCAGAAACCCGGCGGCGAGGTTGTCAGCCTCGACAAGTGGCGGAAATAGGCAAAACCGTCGGCCCATATCCGACAGCCTGACACACAGCGTTATCCCCGTCTGATTTCAGCATACAACCGCATACGAATTGCGAATCCCGTGTCGCGGCGCTACAACCCCCACGAACTCGTGAGGGAGCCAGATTATGACCAACACCCGCACCGAAACCGACAGCTTCGGCCCGCTTGAAGTCCCCGCTGACAAATATTGGGGCGCGCAGACGCAGCGCTCGATCATGAATTTTCCGATTGGCTGGGAACGTCAGCCGGTGCCGATCATCCGGGCGCTCGGCGCAATCAAGCGCGCTGCGGCTGAGGTGAACATGGCCAGCGGCAAGCTGGACGAGACGCGCGGCAAAGCAATGGTTCAGGCCGCGACCGAGGTGTTTGAGGGCAAGTTCGACGACAACTTCCCGCTGGTCGTCTGGCAGACGGGATCGGGCACGCAGTCGAACATGAACGCGAACGAGGTCGTCTCGAACCGCGCGATTGAAATCCTCGGCGGTCAGATGGGGTCTAAGGAGCCGGTTCACCCCAACGATCACTGCAATATGGGCCAGTCCTCCAACGACACTTTCCCGACCGCGATGCATGTCGCCATCGGCATGCAGGCGCGCGACGTATTGCTGCCGGGGCTGGAGAAGCTGGCGGCGGCGCTTGAAGCGAAGTCCGAAGAGTTCAAGGACATCATCAAGATCGGCCGCACCCATACGCAGGACGCGACGCCGCTGACTTTGGGTCAGGAATTCGGCGGCTATGCCCATCAGGTCCGCATGGGGATCGAGCGGGTGAAGATGTGCCTGCCCCAGATCTATGAGTTGGCTCAGGGCGGCACGGCTGTCGGCACCGGGCTGAACACCTCGAAAGGCTGGGACACGGCGATTGCCGCCAAGATCGCGGAGATCACCGGCCTGCCCTTCGTGACCGCCCCGAACAAGTTCGAGGCTCTGGCCGCCCATGACGCGATGGTGTTTTTCTCGGGCGCGCTGAAAACCGTCGCGGCGAGCCTGTTCAAGATCGCCAACGACCTGCGTTTGCTGGGCTCCGGTCCCCGCTCGGGTTTGGGCGAGCTGATCCTGCCGGAGAATGAGCCGGGGTCATCCATCATGCCCGGCAAGGTCAACCCGACCCAGGCCGAGGCGCTGACCATGGTTTGCGCGCATGTCATGGGCAATGACGCGGCGGTCGGGATTGCCGGGTCTCAGGGCCATTTCGAGCTGAACGTTTATAACCCGATGATGTCTTATAACGTGCTGCAATCGATGCAGCTTCTGGGCGACGCGGCGTCGAGCTTCACCGACAATATGGTCGCGGGGACGCAGGCCAATGTCGAGCGGATCGAGAAGCTGATGAAGGAGTCGCTGATGCTGGTGACGGCTCTGGCGCCGACCATCGGTTACGACAACGCGACCAAGGTGGCCAAGACCGCGCATAAGAATGGCACGACTTTGCGCGAGGAGGCCGTGGGGCTGGGCTTCGTGACCGAAGAAGAGTTCGACAAGATCGTCCGGCCAGAGAAGATGATCGGCCCGTCGGAATAAGCCGGTCGGCAGGTAATGAGGAAGGCGCGTCCTGAAGGGCGCGCCTTTTTCTATTCTCCGGCCTCGCCCTTCTGGACCTCACAGAGGGCAGCGTCCGACCGCGGGCTGCCGCTGCCGGCGTTTCAGTCTGGCACTTTATCTTGCATCCCCGCTGCGCATCCGTTCAGCGCGGAGCAGCGAAGAAGCGGCCGCCCAAGGGGCGGTCGGCCGCTGCCCGGCGGCGCGATGCGCCTTGATTCCGGGTGGAGGTAGCGGAGCCAATGTCAGTTCTAAGCCCGAAAACACCTTCCAGAAAAAGCGCTTTACTTGACCGGTAATCTATTGCTGGCTCGACTGAGCAGCATCTGTTGGGAGCAAAGCTATGGAACTTCACGTTTGGCTCGCGTTCGCATCGGCCTCAATCGCTCTTCTTCTGATACCGGGACCGACCGTACTCCTGATTTTAAGCTACGCCATCAGCCAAGGCCGCCGGGTCGCTCTGGCGACAGTGGCGGGGGTTGCGCTAGGCGATCTTGTTGCCATGTCCACATCCTTGGCCGGTCTCGGAGCATTGGTTTTGGCCTCCTCCAAGCTGTTCATTCTCTTGAAATGGGTCGGGGCGATCTATCTCGTTTATCTTGGGATCAAGTTGTTCCGGAGTGCGTCGGGTGCGTCCTTGGGTACACTGGACGATGCGCCCGTGACCTCCCCTCGAAAAGTCTTCGTGCATTCTGCGGCAGTAACGGCGCTTAATCCCAAATCCATTGTTTTCTTCATCGCCTTCGTGCCGCAGTTCATCAACCCGAACGCAGCCTTGGCACCGCAGTTCGGACTGCTGATTGCTACCTTCGTTAGCCTCGCGGCGATAAATGCGCTCGCCTATGCCTTGCTCGCCGACAAGCTGCGCCAGAAAATCACTCGTCCGTCCGTCCTGCCATTTCTGACGAGGCTGGGGGGAGGTGCACTTGTGATGATGGGTGTTGCAACCGCTACGATCCGCCGTTCTTGATAGCAGTGCTTCATGCTGCTCTGTCCCAGACTGCGGTCTTTCCGCTCTCGTCCGATTGTCGCTATCCTGCTGCTATGACCCAGATCACCAACCTCAACCGCTTCCGCAAACAAAAATCCCGCGAGGAGGCGCGCCGACAAGCCGACGCCAATTCGGCGAAATTCGGGCGGAGCAAAGCCCAGAAAGCCACCGAAAACGCCGACCGTGATCGCGCGGCAAAACACCTCGACGGAACCAAGCGTGAGGATTGAGCTTCCTCCGATGGATGCGCCGTCAAAGCGGTCGCTGACGATTGACGGGCATCGGACCTCGGTCAGTCTGGAGGATGCGTTCTGGCGGGCGCTTGGGCGGATCGCGGATCAGCGGGACGTCACGCGGGCCGCTCTGATCGCTGAGATTGACCATAAGCGGCCGCCGGAGGTGGGGCTTGCCACGGCATGTCGGCTCTTCGTGCTGGCGGAAACCGGGCGCAGCGGTTAAAGCACGGGGCCAAAGACAGGAGGCCTCGATGATCCCGCGCTATGCCCGCCCCGAAATGACCGCCATCTGGTCGCCGGAAACCAAGTTCCGCATCTGGTACGAGATCGAGGCCCATGCCTGCGATGCTCAGGCCGATCTGGGTGTGATCCCGCGCGAGAATGCGGATGCGGTCTGGAAAGCCAAGGATGTCGAATTCGACGTCGCCCGCATCGATGAGATCGAGGCGGTGACCAAGCATGACGTTATCGCCTTCCTGACCCATCTGGCCGAGCATATCGGCAGTGAGGAGGCGCGTTTCGTCCATCAGGGCATGACCTCGTCCGATGTTCTGGACACCACGCTGAACGTCCAGCTTGTCCGCGCCGCCGATATTCTGCTGGCCGATATGGACAAGCTGCTCGGGGCGCTGAAGAAGCGGGCGATTGAACACAAGGACACGGTCCGCATCGGCCGCAGCCACGGCATCCATGCCGAGCCGACCACGATGGGTCTGACCTTTGCCCGCTTCTATGCCGAGATGGACCGCAACAGGGCCCGGCTGCAAGCCGCCCGCGAGGAGGTCGCCACCGGCGCGATCTCGGGCGCGGTCGGGACGTTTGCCAATATCGACCCGGCGGTCGAGGAACATGTCTGCGCCAAGATGGGCCTGCGCCCCGAGCCGATCAGCACGCAGGTCATCCCGCGCGACCGCCATGCAATGTTCTTCGCCACGCTCGGCGTGATCGCATCCAGCATCGAGAACATCGCCATCGAGATCCGCCACATGCAGCGCACCGAGGTGCTGGAGGCGGAGGAGTTCTTCAGCCCCGGCCAGAAAGGCTCCTCGGCCATGCCGCATAAGCGCAACCCGGTGCTGACGGAGAACCTGACCGGCCTTGCCCGGCTGGTCCGCATGACGGTGATCCCGGCCATGGAAAACGTGGCGCTCTGGCATGAGCGTGACATCTCCCACAGCTCGGTCGAGCGTGGCATTGCGCCGGACGCGACCGTGACGCTGGATTTCGCGCTGAACCGTCTGGCGGGCGTGGTCGAGAAGCTGGTGGTTTACCCGGACAACATGCTGGCAAATATGAACAAGTTCAAGGGTCTGGTGATGTCGCAGCGGGTGCTGCTGGCGCTGACGCAGGCCGGGGTTTCACGCGAGGATGCCTACCGGCTGGTGCAGCGCAATGCGATGAAGGTCTGGGAGGACGGCAAGGACTTCAAAGAGGAATTGCTGGCCGATGCCGAGGTGACAGCGGCGTTGTCACCTGCCGAGATCGAGGAAAAATTCGACCTCGGTTATCACACCAAGCATGTCGACACGATCTTCGCCCGCGTCTTTGGCGAGGCCGGATAACCGGGGCTTAAACAATCTCTGCCATCTTCATCCCGCGAAGCAAGTGGGGATGATGAATGAACCTGGAACCGGCCTTATCGCCGCGCCAGAAGGCAGCGGTCATCGTGCGGCTGCTGATCGGCTCCGGCGAGGATCTGTCGCTGGAGCAGCTGCCGCCTGACGCACAATCGGCGCTGGCGCATGAGATGGCGCTGATGGGGTTGGTCGATCGCCAGACCCGCGACCGCGTCATCGAGGAATTCTGCGAGTCGGTGGAGCAGGTCGGCGTGACCTTCCCCGGCGGGCTGAACCCGACGCTCGATCTGCTGGGCGGAACGCTGTCACAGGACACGGCGGACCGGCTGCGCCGCATGGCCGCGATGGCGGGGCATTCCGACCCGTGGGACAGGATCGCAACGCTTCCGGCGCGGCAGATTGCCGGGCTCGCGCAGAGCGAAGCCGTGGAGATCGCGGCGGTGCTGTTCTCGAAATTGCCGGTTCCGAAGGCGGCGGAGGCATTCGCGCTGATGCCCGCAGATCAGGCGCGGCATATCGCCTATGCCATGTCACTCACCTCGGGCATTGAAACGCCGGCGCTGCGTCGGATCGGGGTTGCGCTGTTGCAGGCCGTCGATGGCACGGCGCGCCCGGCCATTGACAAGGCCCCGGTCGAAAAGGTCGGCGCGATCCTGAACGAAGCACCATCGGGCACGCGCGATCAGGTGCTGACCGGGTTGGACGAAGATGACGCAGCCTTCGCGCAGGAGGTGCGGAAGGCGATCTTCACCTGGGCGAATATCCCGTCCCGCATCGATCCGCGCGACATACCGCGCATTGCGCGCGCCGCGGACCCTGCCACGCTCCACAAGGCGATTGCCGGGGCAAAGGATGCTGATCGCGTGGCGGCGGAATTTATCCTGTCAAACCTGTCCAGCCGCATGGCCGACGGCATACGGGACGAAGCCGAAGCATTGGGCCGCGTGTCATCGGAAGACACTGAAACCGCGATGGCGGAGATCGTCGCCACAATCCGGCGGATGGAGCAGGCGGGCGATCTGTTCCTGATCTCCGCCGACACAGATGACGACGGCACGGAAATCGCAATCAGAACAGCGGAAAGCGCATGATCCTGCCGCCGGGTAACAGCAGCGACTGGATCAATCCCATTCGGACTGGCGCGATTTCTCCAGATTGCCGAAGCGGGTGAAGCGGCCTTCGAAGGCAAGTTCGACCGTGCCGATAGGCCCGTGACGCTGCTTGCCCAAAATCACCTCGGCCTTGCCGTGGACCGCATTCATCTCCTCCTGCCATTTGGCGAGTTTTTCCAACTCGTGATCGGAGGGTTTTTCGCGTTCCTTGTAATATTCCTCGCGGAACACGAACATCACGATATCCGCATCCTGCTCGATAGAGCCGGATTCGCGCAGATCGGAAAGTTGCGGACGCTTGTCCTCACGGCTTTCCACCTGACGCGACAACTGCGACAGCGCGATGACCGGGATATTCAGTTCCTTGGCGATGGCTTTCAGACCTTGCGTGATCTCCGACACCTCGTTCACGCGGCTGTCCTTGGCGGAGGCCGGGCGCAGAAGCTGAAGATAGTCGACGATCAGAACATCCAGCCCATGCGTCCGCTTCAGCTTGCGCGCCCGCGCGGCAAGCTGGTTGATCGGCAGGGCAGGCGTATCGTCGATATAAAGCGGGCAGGCCTGAAGGTCGTTCGCGGCATCGACGAAGCGGCGGAACTCCTCCTCCGTCATATCGCCCGAACGGATCTGCTGGCTGGGAACCTCCGCGGCCTCGGACAGGATCCGGGCGGCAAGCTGTTCGGCGGACATCTCCAGCGAGAAGAACCCGACCACGCCGCCCTCGACCGAGCCTTGCGTGCCGTCCGATTTTTCGCCGGTCTTCTGCGCTTTGGCGACATTGAACGCGATATTCGTGGCCAGCGAGGTTTTCCCCATCGAAGGACGCCCGGCAAGGATGACCAGGTCGGAATTGTTCAACCCGCCCATCTTGCGGTCAAGGTCGATCAGCCCGGTCGGAATGCCGGAAAGCTGCCCATCACGCTCATATGCCGCCGCCGCCGCGTCGACCGCCCCGGTCACGGCCTTGAGGAAAGACTGGAAACCACGCTCCGCGACACCCTGCTCGCCCAGCTTGTAGAGCTTCTGCTCGGCATCCTTGATCTGTTCTTCCGCGTCATCCTCAACCCGGACAGAGGCGGCACGCGCCGCGACCTCCTGCCCCAGACCGATCAGTTCGCGGCGCAGCGCGAATTCACGGATCATCTGCGCATAATCCCGTGCCGCATAGGCAGAAATCGCCGCCGCAGCGATCCGCGCCAGATAGGCCGGACCGCCGAGATCTTTCAGACCGGCGTCGCTTTCCATAAACGCTTTCAGTGTCACCGGGCTGGCAAGCGCGTTTTTGCGGATACGTTCCGAGGCGATTTCATAGATCCGGGTGTGCACCGGCTCATAGAAATGTTCGGGTTTCAGAAGCTGGCTGATCCGGTCGAAAACGTCGTTATTGGTCAGCAGCGCGCCGAGCAGCTGCTGCTCCGCCTCGATTGAAAACGGAACGCTCTGTTCTTCCGACTCAGGCTGGGCCGATGCCGCCTGCAATGCCCTGATTTCGCTCATGCCTGCCCCGTGTTTCTATTATTAAGTCGTTCTATTACCACAAAATATGCTTAATTTGAACGCAGCCACCCAAAAATATGGTGGGTAAGGCTGGGGAATATCTGTGGATAACAGCGGCGCGAAGCATCAGGCAGGGCTTCGCGCCGGGTTAATCTCGATCTAGGCGTTCTTTTCCTGCCATTCCCGTGGGTTGCTCAGGAATGCCTCGACCTCGCTAAGCGTGGCGGTATCGAAAACCTGCTGCTCTTTCGCCTCCGCCAGCACATCCCACCAAGTGCAGAGATGATGCAGACTGACGCCATGATCCGCCAGGCGCTGCGTCGTTTCCGGAAAAATGCCGTAATAGAAGATTACCGCCGTATGACCACATTGCGCGCCGGTCTCCCGGATCGCATCGACGAAGCTCAGCTTGGAGCCGCCATCCGTGGTCAGATCCTCGACCAGAAGCACCCGGTCGGTTTCATCCATCCGGCCCTCGATCCGGGCGTTTCGGCCATAACCTTTGGGTTTCTTCCGCACATAAGTCATCGGCAGGGCAAGCCGTTCGGCCACCATTGCGCCGAAGGGAATGCCCGCCGTCTCGCCGCCAGCGACATTGGTGAACGCCTCGAACCCCGCATCCCGCAGCACCGTCGCGGTCAAAAAATCCATCAGCGTGCCGCGCACACGGGGGTAGGAGATAATCCGCCGGCAATCGACATAGGTCGGCCCCTTGAGGCCGGATGCGTAGGTGAACGGTTCGGCGGCATTGAAGTCGACGGCCTTGATTTCCAGCAGGGCGCGCGCGGTCAGCCGGGCGATTTCATCTTGTGCGGGGAAGGACAGGCTCATGCGGACTCCATCTGCCAGTAAAGGGGGAAACCGGGATCGAAGACGGTGACGGTTTCGTCCCCGGCTACAATCGTGGTCGGGTAGGTCTCGACAGGTGCGTCATGCCGGGTCATGGTCACGCTGTCTTCATTGGGCGCCAGACCGTAAAAGGCCGGGCCGTTGAGCGAGGTGAAGGCCTCCAGCTGGTCCAGCTTGCCATCCTCATCGAACACCTGTGCAAGGATCGCCATCGTGTTCGGCGCGGTAAAGCAACCCGCACAACCGCAAGGTTGCAGCTTGGCGGAGTCTGTATGCGGCGCGGAATCGGTGCCAAGGAAGAACGGACCCGGCCCCGACATCGCCGCCTCGCGCAGCGCCAGCCGATGCTTCTCGCGCTTCGCAACCGGCAGGCAGTAATAATGCGGTCTGAAACCACCCGCGAGGATCGCGTTCCGGTTGATGACCAGATGGTGCGTCGTGATGGTTCCGCCCATTGCGCCATCAGCCGCGTTCTGCCGCACATAGGCGACGCCGTCCTCCGTGGTGATATGCTCCATCACCACCCGCAGACCGGGGGTCGCGCGGCGGACCGGGTCCAGCACGCGGTCGATGAACACGGCCTCACGGTCGAAAATATCGACCTCCGCATCGGTTACCTCTCCATGCACGCAAAGCGGCACGCCAGCCTCGGCCATCGCCGCCAGCACCGGACGGACCTTGTCGAAATCCTTCACCCCGCTGGCGGAATTGGTCGTCGCGCCCGCCGGATACAGCTTGACCGCCGCGATCAGGCCGTCGGCATGTGCGGCGACCAGATCGGCGGCCTCTGTCGTCTCGGTCAGATACAGCGTCATCAGCGGGCGAAGCGGCGCGCCATCCGGCAGGGCCGCCATGATGCGGTCGCGATAGGCGCGCGCCTGATCTCCGGTCACGACGGGCGGAACCAGATTTGGCATGATGATGGCGCGGCCGAAATCAGCCGAGTGCGGAGCGACGGCGTTCAGCATCGCGCCATCGCGCAGATGCAGATGCCAGTCATCGGGGCGGCGAAGCGTCAGTGATTTGTTCATGCTCCCCCGATTATACCGACCCGGTGCGCGAGAAAAGACGAGATGCAAGCTGGCCATAGGGATGGGTTGCCATTTTCCCTTCGCAAGCGCAGCATAGCGGGAAAACCGGGAATGTGGGACCTATGGGCTTTCTTTCGACAAACATGGCTGAGGCCACGCGTCTCTGGACGCAAGTTGCACAAATTGCTTTTGAATCTCAGATGGTTATCGGAATGCGGATGGCCGGCATGATGGGCTTCATCCCGCAGAAAAGCAACGAATCGACGCGGATGGTGCAGGAAAAGCTGGACGCCGCACAGGAAGCGGGCACAGCCGTATTCAAGGCCGTGGCGCGCGGCGCATCGGCGGATCAGGTGGTTTCGGCAGCCCTGAAACCCTATGGCCGCCGGACCAAAGCCAACGCCAAGCGCCTGACCAGATCGGCGACCCGCCGTCGTTGAGCGTGGTTCTTCGCCGGACTCGATAGAAATAAAATCGGCTCCGATATGAAAAACGGCCCCTCACGGGGCCGTTTTCGTTTCCTTTGCGGGGTGTCCCGATCAGATCAGCTTGCCGATGGCCACAGCCGTATCGCTCATCCGGTTGGAGAAGCCCCATTCGTTGTCGTACCAGGTCAGGATGCGGCACATGCGGCCTTCCATGACCTTGGTCTGATCGAGTGCGAAGATCGAGGAATGCGGATCGTGGTTGAAGTCGATCGAGACATTCGGGCGATCTGTATAGCCGAGGATGCCTTTCAGCGGTCCATTTGCAGCCGAGGTGATTGCTTCGTTGATCTCTTCAACCGTGGTGTCGCGCGCGGCTTCGAAGGTCAGGTCAACGACCGAAACATTCGGCGTCGGTACACGGATCGCGACACCGTCGAGCTTGCCGTTCAGCTCCGGCAGAACCAGACCCACGGCCTTGGCGGCCCCGGTTGAGGTCGGGATCATCGACATCGCTGCGGCGCGGGCGCGATACAGATCCTTATGCATCGTATCCAGCGTCGGCTGGTCGCCGGTGTAGCTGTGAATCGTGGTCATGAAGCCTTTCTGAATGCCAATCGCGTCATTCAGCACCTTTGCGACCGGGGAAAGGCAGTTGGTCGTGCAGCTTGCATTGGACACGATCAGATCGTCCGCGGTCAGCGTCCCGTCATTGACGCCGTAAACGATGGTCTTGTCGGCACCTTTCGACGGCGCGGACACCAGAACCCGGCTGGAGCCGTTCTCCAGATGCACTTTCGCCTTTTCCTTGTCGGTGAAAATGCCGGTGCATTCCATGACGACATCCACATCGCCCCAGGGCAGTTCGGCGGGATTGCGGATCGCGGTCACCTTGATCGGACCCTGCCCGACGTCAATGGTCTCACCATCAACCTTGACCTCGCCCGGAAAACGGCCGTGAACGCTGTCGAAACGGATCAGATGCGCATTCGTCTCGACCGGGCCGAGATCGTTGATCGCGATAACCTCGATATCGGTCCGGCCCGATTCGATGATGGCGCGCAGCACGTTGCGCCCGATACGTCCAAAACCGTTGATTGCAACTTTCACAGCCATGATGACCTCCGCAGACTGAATTCGAACCGCTTATGCGGCTTTTTTCCGTGGCTTGCAAACCCGCAGCGGGGTGTCAGCGCCAAAAGCTCACATACTCGACAAGCGCCACGAAACGCCGCCCAACCTCGACCGGCAAATTCCAGTGCAGCCAAAGCGCATCCGCAATCAGCAATGCGACAATCAGCAGGAAGATGGTAATTACATTGGCGGTCGTCACGAGCCTTCACCCAAAGATTGATCCTGCCCCTGCTTAGTCGCCGTATTCGTGTCGGGCAACCGGATGCGTGGCGTTCCGAAGATAACGCAATCCGGAGAATTTTCGGCAGTTTTTCGCCAATTGAAGCCGGATTTCGCCGGATCAACAGGCAAGCAAATTAATCCAGTTGAATCCGCGCGCCGTGTCTTGTTTACAACACCGAAGTTAGAAGTGCCGAAAAAGCGCCGTCATAATGCAAGTAACGATCTTGCACAAAAACGTGAACCGCTGCCCGGGGATAGTTGCCTTGCCAAACCGACTAAACGCAATTGCTCAACGCGTTCTTTCCGAGAAGCGCGTCTATTTGAAATCCGATACCGACGCCCGCGTCATCCGCCTCGCCCCGCTAACCCAACTGGGGCTCATCGCCGGTTCTGCGATCCTTGTGGGCTGGGCCGTCGTATCCGGTGCCCTGCTGGCCTATGACCGCATCGGCGGAAGCTCGGGCGAACAGGCGGCGCAGGCCCAGTCGGTTTACGAATCGCGCCTTGCCGTGCTGGCGGAAGAGCGTGACATCCGCGCGACCGAGGCCCGGAATGCGCAGGACAGGTTCTCCGCCGCTCTGGACGAGGTGGCGAAATATCAGGCGGAGCTGCTTGCGACGCAGAAGGAAAATCAGGAGCTTCAAGCCGGTCTGGAAGCCGTTCAGGCCAAGCTGGGCGCGGCCATCGCGGAACGACCGGATACGTCCCACGCGGCGAGTGCGGAAACCGATCTGGCCCTGACCGCGCTGAACGACCAGCTTCGTTCAACCGCCGAAGCCCGTGACGCGGCAGCGGAAGCCGCACGAATCGCCCGCGCAGAAGCCGCCGCTGCCAAGACCGAGCAGGAGCAGCTTATCGCCCGCAATGACGAATTGTTCGGGCAGATTGAGGATGCGGTTTCGGCGTCTGTCGTGCCGTTCCAGGAGATGTTCGACAATATCGGCCTCGATACGGACGCGCTGCTCGCGTCAATCGATGAAGGCTATGCCGGACAGGGTGGCCCGCTGACGGAAGCAACCGTCTCGACCAGCGGCAATGCCGCGATCAATGAAAGCGAGGCCCGCGCAGGCGACATCATTGTCAGCCTCGATCAGGTCAACCGCTACCGAATCGCAGCGAACAAGCTGCCGCTGGATATGCCCGTGAAGTCGGCCTTCCGCCTGACCTCTGGTTTCGGTCCCCGCTGGGGCCGCATGCATAAAGGGCTGGACATGGCCGGCCCGACGGGGACGCCGGTGCTGGCACCGGGTGACGGTGTTGTGACATTTGCCGGCCGTCAGAACGGCTATGGCAATATTATCAAGATAGAGCATGCACTTGGAACCGAGACCCGCTACGCGCATCTGTCAAAGATCCGGGTAAAGGTCGGTCAGAAGGTATCGCGCGGCGCACAGATTGGTGATATGGGAAATACCGGACGGTCTACCGGCCCGCATCTTCATTACGAAGTCCGGGTTGACGGCAAGGCTGTTAATCCTATGAGCTTCATCAAGGCGGCACAGAATGTTTTCTAAATCTCGTGTGACCGAAACCACGAATCGCACCCAGCCCCCGGCCACCGAACCGGAAAAACCCAAGACCGAAGCCGCGCCAGAGCAGGCATCGGCCACGGCACCTGCCCCGGCGGCACCGCGCAACCGCGCCACCCCGTCGATCCTGTCGTCGGACCTGACCATCAAGGGCGATCTTCAGACCGCCGGTGACATTCAGGTCGAAGGCCAGATCGAGGGCGATATCCGCGCCCATCACCTGACCATCGGCGATTCGGCCACCGTTCGCGGCGAGGTTCTGGCGGACGAGGTTGTCGTGAACGGCCGCGTCATCGGTCGTCTGCGCGGCCTGAAAGTGCGCCTGTCGTCGACCGCTCGCGTCGAGGGCGACATTATCCACAAGACAATCGCCATCGAATCGGGCGCTCATTTCGAAGGTTCGGTCCAGCGTCAGGACGATCCGCTCTCGCAGGGCGGCACGAAAAAGCTGGCACCCCCGGCGGCAGGCGCGAGCGAAAGCTGATATTCGGACAGTGATCTTTGCTGATACGAAGAAGGGGGCTGATCGCCCCCTTTTTTGCTGTCTGAGGTACGCGGCGCCTCAGATATCGGCGGGCGCCTCAGGCATGATCTGCCGATACATGTGCCAGCTTGCATGCCCCAGAACCGGCAGCGCCACAAACAGCCCCAGAAACCACGGCAGGATGCCCAGAAACAGGATCGCTGCAATCACGATGCCCCATGTGGCGAGCACCAGCGGGCTGGTCAGAACCGCCCTGACGGAAGTGATAATCGCCGTGATGAAGTCGATCTCCCTGTCCAGCAGCAGCGGCAAACCGACCACAGTAAAACTGAACAGAACCGCAGCGAAGCCCGCGCCGATCAGTGTCCCGAAGATCAGCATGGTCAGGCCCCGGCCCTGAAACAGCAACTCGGGCGATGACGTGATATTGGTCAGCGACGACACGCCCATGAATAAGGCGAATGTCGTATGGGCAACAAACACCCAGAACATGAACATGAGCAGGATCACCATCGCCATTGACGGCAGTTGCCGGTCCTTCTGGGCGAATACCGTACCGAGCACCTCGCGCCAGATCAGCGGCTCCTGCTCCTCCAGCCGGCGCGACACCTCGAACAGCCCGACAGCGGCGAAGGGCGCGATCAGCGGGAAGCCGACAATGAACGGCATCAGCCACCATTCCTGCCCCGATGCCGCCGCGACGAGGGCGAGAACCAGCCCGCCCAGCACATAGAATGCCGAGAAAAACAAACCGTATCCCGGCGCTTTCAGGAAATCTCGCCAACCGGCGCGAAGGCTTTTGCCGATGGCGTCGAAACCGATCTCAACAGGCTCCGGGATTTCGTCCGGCCCGTCATGCAATATTTCAAGATCTTGTTGGCTTTCGTTCATGGCGTATTCTCCCCCCCTTACGCCCATGCACCGTCATCCGCCGCCGGGACGCAATCTTTCCTTCAGCGCATCGTTAACGGCAGGCGTGACAAAGCTGGACACATCCCCGCCAAGACGGGCGATTTCCTTGACCAGTTTCGAAGCAATCGACTGGCGTTCGGCATCGGCCATCAGGAAAACCGTCTCGATACTGTCATCCAGCACACGGTTCATGCCGACCATCTGAAACTCATATTCAAAATCCGCCACGGCCCGCAGCCCGCGGATAATGACGCTGGCGCCCACATCGCGCGCGCAGTCGATCAGCAGGTTCTCGAACGGGTGAACGACGATTTCGCCGCCTGTGATCTTTGTAATCGCGGCGCATTCGTGTTCGACCATTTCGACGCGCTCTTCCAGATTGAACAAGGGCCCCTTGTCACGATTGATCGCCACCCCGATCACCAGCCGGTCGACCAGCGCCATTGCCCGTTCGATGATGTCGACATGACCCAGCGTAATCGGATCGAATGTGCCGGGATAGAGCCCAGTGCGCATGAAAACTTCCTTCGGTTGATGATAGCTTAGACGCCCCGGCCGCCAATTGTCGCAATTGCACCATGGCTGCGGCGTTTTGTCTCAGGTGCCCATGATCATGCCGGTAAGGGCGTCTTTCTCGTCCCCCAGTTCCTTGAGCCGGGCGGAAACCGCGTCGCCGATGGACACGATGCCGATCATCTTGCCGTCGTCATCGAGGACCGGCAGGTGACGGAAGCGACCTTCGGTCATGCGCTCCAGCACGGCCAGCGTGTCCTCCCCCGAGGAGCATGTCGATACTTTTCTGGTCATCAGCGAAGCGACCTTGCCCGACAGGATATCCGGCCCCTGCCGCCCCAGTTCCCGCACGATGTCGCGTTCGGACAGGATACCGACCGGGCGCGCGCCATCCTCGCTGACGACGACCGCGCCGATGCGCTTCTCCGCCAGCAGCTTCGAGGCATCCATCACCGTGGAGTCCGGCGTTATGGTCACGATGTTATCGCCCATGTCCTTCATGGAAAGTATCTGACGTACCAACATGCTGTTCTCCGTTTCTGCGTTCTGCCAGTCTGTCGCAACCGCGCCGCAGGTCAAGTCCCGCCGGGCTGTGTGACCTCATTTTCCAGCCGCTTTACTTCCGCGCGCAAGCTATGTGCCAAAGCTTCGGCCAGCCGGTTGAGCCGTTCGGAGCGGCGGTCATCGGCATGTCGGATCAGCCAGAACGCACGGGTCAGCGAGAATTCACCGGCCAATAGCGGGACCACACCCGGGGTAAAGGGGATCGCGAAATCATGCACGATCCCGATCCCGGCACCGCCCCGGATCGCCTGCATCTGGACGGAGACAGAGTTGGAGGTCAGGCGCGCCGGTTCCGCCCCCGTCCGCTCCAGCAGCGGGGCGAGATAGTCCAGTTCCTGATCGAAGATCATGTCCGGGATATAACCGATCAGCCGCTTTCCCTTCAGATCATCGAGCGTGGCGACCTGACCGTCCCGCTCCAGATAGTCGCGATGCGCGGCGAGATGCAGGTGATAATCGCATAGCCGCTGCACCACCAGACGCCCGCTTTCCGGCCTGCTGACGGCAACGGCGAAGTCAGCCTCCCGTTTCGACAGGTTGAACACGCGCGGCAAGGCGACGATCTGGATTTCCAGCCCCGGATGCGCATCGCAAAGCTGTGCTGCGACCTGCGGCAGCAGATAATTCGCGCAGCCATCCGGCGCGCCGATCCTAAGCTGGCCGGTCAACTCCCCCGGCTGACCAAGGGAATCGCTCGCCCCCGCCAAGGCTTGTTCCGCCGCTTCCGCATGTGGCACCAGCCGCGCGCCTTCGGGTGTCAGCGCGTAACCCTGCGGCGATCTGAGGAACAGCGGATGCCCCAGGGACTGCTCCAGCCGCGCAATCCGCCGTCCGACCGTGGAAGGATCCATCGCCAGCCGCCGCCCGGCACGCGAAAGGCCATCATCACGCGCAACCGCCAGAAACACCCGCAGATCGTCCCAGTCCAACACAGCCCCCTTTGCATAACTGCAGTACCCTTTTGCCGAACTGTCGCTTCCGCGCCGCATTTTCGCAAGATACACTTGGGCCAAATTTCGGGAAGGAGCTTATCATGAAACAGATCGGACACTGGATTGACGGCAAGGAGGTCGTGGGAACCTCGGGACGGACGGCGGATGTCTACAACCCCGCAACCGGCGAGGTTCAGGCACAGGTCGCGCTGGCCTCCAACGAGGAAATCAGCGCCGCAATCGCAAGCGCAGCGCAGGCGCAGATCAAATGGGCCGCGACCAACCCGCAGCGGCGCGCGCGCGTGATGATGAAGATGGTCGCCCTGCTGAACCGCGACATGGACAAGCTGGCAGAGGTGCTGTCCTCCGAACACGGCAAGACCTTCCCCGACGCAAAGGGCGATGTGCAGCGCGGGCTGGAAGTGATCGAATTCTGCATCGGTGCGCCGCATTTGCTGAAAGGTGAGTTCACCGATGGCGCAGGTCCGGGCATCGACATGTACTCCATGCGCCAACCGCTTGGTGTCGTGGCCGGTATCACGCCGTTCAACTTCCCCGCCATGATCCCGCTATGGAAAATGGGACCGGCGCTTGCAGCCGGGAACGCGATGATCCTGAAACCGTCGGAGCGCGACCCCTCCGTCCCGCTGATGCTGGCGGCGCTGTTCAAGGAAGCCGGGCTGCCGGACGGCGTGCTGCAGGTCATCAACGGCGACAAGGGCGCGGTCGACGCGCTTCTGCAAAGCGAGACCGTTCAGGCCATCGGCTTCGTCGGATCGACCCCGATCGCGCAATATATCTATGAGGAAGCTGCCAAGACCGGCAAGCGCGCGCAGTGCTTCGGCGGGGCAAAGAACCACATGATCATCATGCCCGACGCCGATCTGGATCAGGCGGCGGATGCTCTGGTGGGTGCCGGTTACGGTGCTGCGGGCGAACGCTGCATGGCCATTTCCGTCGCCGTGCCGGTCGGAGAGAAAACCGCCGACGCGCTGATCGAAAAGCTGGTGCCCCGGATCGAGAAGCTGAAAGTCGGCCCCTATACGGCGGGCGACGATGTCGATTACGGCCCGGTCGTGACCAAGGCGGCAAAGGAGAATATTCAGCGCCTCGTCCAGACCGGCATCGATCAGGGGGCGGAACTGGTCGTCGATGGCCGCGATTTCAGCCTGCAGGGATATGAGGACGGCTTCTTCGTCGGCCCACATCTGTTCGACCGCGTGACCCCCGACATGGACATCTACAAGACCGAAATCTTCGGCCCGGTCCTGTCGACTGTCCGTGCTGGTTCCTATGAGGAAGCTATCGGGCTGGCGCTTGACCACGAATATGGCAACGGCACCGCGATCTATACCCGCGACGGCGACACCGCCCGCGACTTCGCCAGCCGCATCAATATCGGCATGGTCGGCATCAACGTCCCGATCCCGGTGCCGCTGGCCTATCACACCTTCGGCGGCTGGAAGAAATCCGGCTTCGGTGACCTCAACCAGCACGGCCCGGACGCGTTCCGCTTCTACACACGGACCAAGACCGTCACCTCCCGCTGGCCCTCGGGCATCAAGGAAGGCGGCGAGTTCAACTTCAAGGCTATGGACTGATGTTGAAAGGGGCGCTTCGAGCGCCCCTTTTTTCCATGCTTGTCAGGCCGAATTCGTCACATATTTCTGCGGCAATCGGTCAAATCACAAGGAACACCGGCGGAACGACCTTGATCGGGGGCGATATTTGCTCACAATAGAACATACGTTCAATTATCTGCCAATGAGGGAGGAGGCGGTATGGACTTCGCACTGAGCGAGGAGCAGCAAGCGATTTTCGACATGGCGCGCGACTTCGGCGCGGAACATATCGGCCCCCATGCAGAGCAATGGGAAACCGACGGCACCATCCCCCGCGAGCTTTGGGCGAAGGTCGGTGAGCTGGGCCTCGGCGGCATCTTCGTGTCGGAGGAATATGGCGGGTCTGGCCTCTCCCGGCTGGACGGAACGCTGATTTTCGAGGCGCTCGCGATGGCCTGCCCCTCCGTCGGCAGTTTCCTGTCGATCCACAATATGTGCGGCGGCATGATCGACAAATTCGGCTCGGCGGAGGCGAAGCAGCGGTTTCTCCCCGACCTCTGTTCGATGCAGAAAATCTGGTCCTACTGCCTGACCGAGCCCGGCTCCGGCTCCGACGCCGCAGCACTTCGGACCCGTGCGGAGCGGGGAAATGACGGTTTCCGCCTGAACGGCACCAAGGCGTTCATCTCCGGCGGCGGCTATTCCGACTGCTATCTGACAATGGTGCGAACCGGCGAGGACGGGCCGAAAGGGATTTCGACCGTGGTGATCGAGGACGGCACCGACGGGCTCAGCTTCGGCGCGGCAGAACGTAAGATGGGCTGGCGCGCGCAGCCGACCGCGCAGGTGCAATTCGACGACTGCCTGATCCCGCTGGAAAACCAGATCGGAGAAGACGGCCACGGCTTCCGCTATGCGATGGCGGGGCTGGATGGCGGGCGGCTGAATATTTCTGCCGGAGCCCTGGGTGGCGCGCAGGCGGCACTCGACAAAACCATCGCCTATATGGGCGAGCGCAAGGCGTTCGGGAAATCTCTGGATCAGTTTCAGGCACTCCAGTTCCGGCTGGCAGAGATGGAAACCGCCCTCCAATCCGCCCGCGTCTTCCTGCGGCAAGCGGCGTGGAAGCTGGATCAGGGCGCGCCGGATGCAACGAAGTTCTGCGCAATGGCCAAGCTGCATGTCACCGACCGCGCGTTCGAGGTGGCAAACCAGTGCCTGCAACTTCACGGCGGCTACGGCTATCTGGCCGATTACGGGATCGAGAAGATCGTCCGCGACCTGCGCGTCCACCAGATCCTCGAAGGCACGAACGAAATCATGCGGCTGATCGTCAGCCGTTCCTTGCTGGCGGAGGCGCATTGATGGCCGACATGACGATCAGAAAGCAGGGCCGGGCCGGGCGAATGACCTTCAACCGCCCACAGGCCCTGAACGCGCTGGATCATGACATGGTAAAGGCGATCCATGCCGCTCTGGACGATTGGCGCGATGATGCGGAGGTGGCACTTGTCATCATTGACGCGGAAGGCGAAAAAGCCTTTTGTGCGGGCGGCGACATCGCCGCTGTCTACCGCGCCGGTCTGGCGGGCGATCACAGCGTCGGGCAGCGTTTTTTCTTTGACGAATACCGGATGAATGCCGCGATTGCCGATTATCCGAAACCCATCCTGGCCTTCATGCAGGGTTTCGTCATGGGCGGGGGCGTCGGCGTCGGCGGGCACGCAGGTCACCGGATCGTCGGGGACAGCACCCGCATCGCCATGCCGGAATCCGGCATCGGGCTGATCCCGGATGTCGGCGGCACATGGCTCTTGTCCCGCGCACCGGATCACATCGGCGAGTATCTGGCGCTGACCGCAGGACGCATGGGGCCGGGCGATGCGATCCATGCCGGGTTCGCGGATCTCTATATCCCGGAGCAGGAATGGCCCGGCCTGATCGACCAACTCTGCGAGACCGGCGACACGGATTTTCTGGCAGGGCAGACCCCGCCGGAAGCGCCGCTTGCCGATGCTGATCTGTCGGCCTTTGCCGGAGCCGATCTGGCTGACATCATCTCCACGCTTGAGGCACAGGGAAACGAGGACGCACTGAAACCGATCCGCCGGAACTCTCCGCTTTCGATGGCCGCGGGGCTGCGCATGGTTCGGGCGGCGCGGAACGACGCCCGCATTCAGGACAGCCTCGCACGGGAATTCCGCTTCACCTATCGCGCCACGCAGCATGGCGACTTCCTGGAAGGCGTCCGGGCGCAGATCATCGACAAGGACCGCAATCCGCAATGGAGCGCCGATGCCTCCGAACAGGGGGTTGAGGCCATGCTCGCCCCGCTCGGCGACGACGAATTACAATTCGATTAATGAAACGAAGGGGGAGGACATCATGAAAATTGGTTTCATCGGTCTGGGAAATATGGGCATGCCAATGGCGATCAACCTCGCCAAGGCCGGGCATGAGGTGATCGGCTTCGACAAGGTTGCAGCACCGGAAGCCCCGCTTCGTGCGGCGTCATCGGCGGCGGAGGCAGCAACCGGGGCGGATGTTGTGATCACAATGTTGCCGAATGGCGGAATTCTGCAAAGCGTCGCGGCGGAGATCATCCCGGCGATGAAGGCAGGCGCGGTATTCTGCGATTGCTCCACCGTTGACGTCGAAAGCGCGCGAGCCGTCGCCACCGATGCAAATGCCGCTGGGCTGGGCGCGCTGGACGCGCCGGTATCAGGCGGGATCACAGGTGCTGCGGGCGGCACGTTGACATTCATGGTCGGCGGCGGCGCGGAGGCCTTCGCCACTGTGGAGCCCCTGTTCGAGATCATGGGGCAAAAGGCCGTCCATTGCGGCGAATCCGGTGCCGGTCAGGCGGCCAAGATCTGCAATAACATGATCCTCGGCGTCACCATGATCGCAACATGCGAGGCATTCGCGCTCGCCGACAAGCTCGGCCTCGACCGGCAGAAAATGTTCGACGTCGTATCCACATCCTCCGGCTATAGCTGGTCGATGAACGCCTATTGCCCCGCACCGGGGATCGGCCCCAAATCACCGGCGGATAACGGCTACAAGCCGGGCTTCGCGGCAGACCTCATGCTGAAGGATCTCCGCCTCGCCCAGCAGGCGGCAGAAGGCGCGGATGCGGATACCCCGATGGGCGAACTCGCCATGCAGCTTTATGACCGTTTTGTCGGCAGCGAAGACGGTGCCGGACAGGATTTCTCGGCAATGCTGCCAAGATTCGAAAAGCGCGGACGTTCGTGACGAAAGAATTTGTCCTTTAGGACAGGGGGCGTCGTGGAACCGGAAGATGACGGGATGCGTTTGCTGCAAAACAACTGCGTTCAGTCATCCGGTGTCTTGGAATCCCTCCTCATATGCCCTCGCCCTTATCGCGGCGCTCGGAGTTGCCGTTGTGGCCTCCAACGCGCTGCGCGGAGAGGAAGGGACGACCGCCGTCAGCATCCCGATTGGCGAGGTTGCTGACCCGGCACGCCTGCATATTGTATCGCGGCCCGGTCGGTATGGGCTTCGCCCGGCCCCGACCGGCAGCAAATATGCGGTGATGAACGGACGGCTTGTCCGTATCGACGCGGAAAGCGGCAAGGTCCAATCGGTGATCCGACAGGTGGACAGCATTCTCGACTGAGTTCGCCCGCAGCCGGTCCGGACAGATCAGCCGATCAGCGACCGGGCAGCGTCACGGGCAACATCCGTGATCTGCTCGCCCGACAGCATTCGCGCGATCTCATCCACCCGCTCGGCACTGCCAAGAGCCTCCACCCGGCTGGTTGTCATGCCCCCTTCGACCTGCTTCGCCACGCGGAAATGCGTGCTGCCGAGGGCGGCGACCTGAGGTGAATGGGTCACGACAAGCACCTGTGCCGTATCCGCCAGACGCGCAAGACGCCGCCCCACAGCATCCGCCGTCGCGCCACCCACGCCCCGGTCAATCTCATCGAAAATCAGCGTCAGCGCGTCATTTCCGCGTGCAAGACTGACCTTCAGCGCCAGCAGGAAGCGCGACAATTCACCACCCGAGGCGATCTTGTCGAGCGGCCCGGCAGGCGCACCCGGATTGGTTGCGACAGTGAATGCGACGCTGTCGGTCCCATCTGGCCCCGGCTCCGCCGCCAGAACCCGCGTCTCGAAAACTGCCCGCTCCATTTTCAGCGGCGCAAGCTCCGCAGCCATCGCGGCATCCAACCGCTTCGCTGCCGCCTGACGTTCCGCATGGATACGCGCCGCCTCCGCCGTGTAATCCCGCTCCGCCTTGGCGACGGCGTCCTGAAGCCGCGCCAGATCCTCCGCCCCGGCATCAATCGCGGTCAGCCGGTCACGCAGCTCATCGGCCAGCGTTGCCAGATCGTCCGGCACGACATCGTGTTTCCGGGCCAGCGCGCGCAACGCAAACAACCGTTCTTCGGTCGTCTCAAGCTCATGCGGATCGAAATCCATGTCCTGCAGCGCATCGTCCACGCCGGATGCCGCCTCGCCGAGTTCGATCAACGCACGGGAAAGCGCGGAGATCGCACCATCCAGCCGACCCTCTGCCCTCTCCGCCGCGCCCTCAAGCCAACGGTTCGCATCCAGCATCGCCCCTTCGGCACCGTCCGGGCCAAGCGCCTGCGCCGCGCGGGCGACATCTTCCCTGATCCGTTCCGCCGCCTGCATGGTCCGGCGCGCGGTATCAAGCCGTTCGTCCTCTCCCGGCTCCGGTGCAAAATCACCCAGTTCCTTGACAGCATGGCGCAGGAATTCCTCCTCGGCGCGTGCCTGCTCCAACCGCAGTTCTGCCTCGCGCAGCGCCTTCGCAGCATCGCGCCGTGCCGCCCAGAGCGCACGCAGCACCGACAGATCAATCCCGGCGAAAGCGTCCAGCAACTGCCGATGCCCGCGTGGGTTCAGCAGGCCGCGATCATCATGCTGACCATGCAACTCAACCAACGTCTCGGAGAGGTTTCGCAGCACCTCACCCGATGCACGGCGATCATTGATCCACGCCGTCTTGCGCCCGTCATTGCGATTCACACGGCGCAGGATAAGTTCATCCGTCGCCTCGATCCCCAGTTCCTGCAGCACCTCATGCGCCGGATGGCCCGATGGCAGATCGAATACCGCCGTCACCTCGCCTTGTTCGGCACCGCTGCGCACCAGTTCGGCCCGCCCGCGCCAGCCCAGCACAAAGCCGAGGCAATCCAGCAGGATCGACTTCCCCGCCCCGGTTTCCCCGGTCAGCACATTCAGACCGGCGCTGAAATCCAGCTCCAGCCGGTCAATCAGAAGAATGTCGCGGATGTGAAGTTCGCGCAGCATTGCCCCACCCCGTAGGGTGCGCTTCAGCGCACCGTTACAGCCACCTGCCCTGCACGACCTGCCGATAGACCGCGTTGAGCCAGCTATCCCCTTGCGCCGTGGCAGTCAGCCCCCGGCCACGCAACTGATTATACGCATCCTCGTAGAATGGCGAGGACTGGAAGTTGTGACCCAGAATCGCACCCGCCGTCTGCGCCTCGTCGGTCAGGCCAAGCGCCAGATAGGCTTCGACAAGCCGCATCAGTGCTTCGGGCGTGTGCGTGGTGGTCTGGAAATCCTCGACGACCACACGGAAACGGTTGATGGCGGCGGAATAATGCCCGCGCTTCAGGTAATATCGCCCGATCTCCATCTCCTTCGCGGCGAGATGGTCGAAGGCGAGATCGAATTTCAGGATCGAGGAGCGCGCATATTCGCTGTCGGGATATTCCTCGATCACCTCGCGCAGCGCCTGCAGCGCCTGGAAGGTCAGGCCCTGATCCCGCCCGATCTCGTCGATCTGGTCGTAATAGCTGAGTGCCAGCAGATATTTTGCGTAGGCAGCATCGTCATCGCCCGGATAGGTATCGATGAAACGCTGTGCCGCGCCGCGCGCCTCCTCATAATCCTTGTCCTTGTGGTAGGCATAGGCCTGCATGATGAGCGCGCGCTTGGCCCATTGGGAATAAGGATAAAGCCGCTCGATTTCCGAGAAATAATAGACCGCCGTGTCGGGGTCGCGGTTATTCTCCAGCTCATACTCGCCGCGCTTGTAGATTTCCTCGGCTGTGAAGCCTTCGACCGGGACACGCTCGTCCGAATTATTCCCCCCGCAACCAGCGAGAAGGGTCCCAGCCAATACCATAGCCAGAAGTGTCTTGGACGAAACGAAGCGGATCATCGAAACCTGCCTGCCAGAACTTTAGGGCTGCGGACGAGTCATCGCCTTCACAGCCCGGTCGTCCTAGCACAGAACATCAGGGGGCGCAAAATGGCAATGTGGAGATTTTACGGGGGCTTGCGCCGCATGGCGCAAGCGTCATGCGACAGCGATCAGCGCCGGAGCGTTTACCGGGCCATAGGCGGCAACGCCGGCGCCCGGCAGCCGGCATTCCAGATCAGACGCGCAAACTTCCCATTCCCATGCATCCGGTGCCGCAAACAGCGCCCGAAGCAGCTTATTGGTCATCGCATGCCCGGCCCGGTTGCCGCTGTAGCGCGCCAGCAAAGGCGCACCGGCAAGCGCCAGATCGCCCATTGCGTCAAGCATCTTGTGGCGAACAGCCTCATCCTTGTGGCGCAACCCGCCGGGGGACAGAACCTTGTCACCGTCGACCACAACCGCATTCATATAGGTGCCGCCAAGCGCCAGCCCATTCTGGCGCATCACGTCGACATCCGACTGACGGCAGAAGGTCCGGCTGTCCATCAACTCGCGCACGAAAGCGCCGTTGGCCATGTCGAGCGCCTTTTCCTGACGCCCGATAGCGGCATCGGTAAAATCAATGTGAAAGTCGATTTCAAGATGATCGGCCGGTTCGAGACGCGCAACCGCCTCGCCCTCACGCACCTCGACCGGGCGCTTCAGGCGAATGGCCCGCAGCTCAGCATCCTGCACCCGGATGCCCGCCTGAAGGATACCTGACACGAAAATCGCCGATGACCCGTCGAGGATCGGAACCTCCGGCGCGTCGATGCGGATCAGCGCGTTTTGAATACCCGTCCCGGCCAGCGCCGCCATGATATGCTCAATCGTCGACACCCGTGCGCCATGATCGTTTTCGATCAGCGTACACAGTTTCGACGGCACCACGCGATCCCAAAGTGCCGGGATGCGGTTTTCACCTGCCGGAAGATCGGTGCGCTCAAAGACGATGCCATGACCCGTCGGGGCGGGACAGATATCCATGCGTACGGCCACGCCGGAATGAAGTCCTACGCCCCGAAATTCAGTCGCTTTCGCAATTGTTGCCTGCATACGCCTGCCCGTCCGTTGTTTCGCGGCGATTAACTTTGTCCCGCAAGTTTCAATTAGGTTGGGCAGCGCGTCGTCTCAATTAACGTTTTGTGACTCTCTGTAACATTGGCACGGATGCAACATATGGATTTTGCTTGGTTTGCTGCGGCAAACAAGAAAAAGGACCGCCTTTCGGCAGTCCTTCGATGCGTTTTCGACGCGGCTTTGTGACGCCTTTGTTACAGCGCCGTGATCAGTTTGCCTGACGGCGCAGGAAGGCCGGGATCTCCGCATTGCCGGACGGACCGTCCTCTGCCAGATCATCGAAATCCGCGTCCAGATTGCCCTGACGACGGGCCGAAAGACGCTCGCTCACCCGATCCGCAATGGACGCGGAGGAGGGCTTTTCGTTCTGATGGCCGGACATACGCTCGATCATCCGGCCAAGACCCGCCATCCGGCTTTCGCCACGCGGCGGCTCCTGCTCGGCGCGGCGTGGGGTCGGGGCAGGCTTGCGCGATGCGGCACCGGGCTGCGCGGCGGCGGCACGGCGCATCCGCTCCAGCACATCGGCGGGCGGCGTACCACGCTGCGTATTGCCACGCGGGGCGACAAAATCGGCGGCGTCGTCGCGGATCGGATCAGCATGAACCGCCGGGCGCTGCTTCGGCTCCGGCTGATAGGCCGGCTGAGGCATATCGTCCTCAAAGCTCGCGGCAGGCGCGGCAGGCTCCTCGCGGCGCGCCGTTACCGGGGCCTCGCGGCGCGGCGGCACGTCCGCCTCACGCTCGGCTTTCGGGGCCGGGGCGGGCTGCGGCGGTGCAACGGCTTCCACACGGCGCGGCGGTGCCGGCGGCGCAGCCTCTTCCACGGCGGCGTCGATGCCGGTCGCGACAACGGACACGCGGATCGAGCCTTCCATATTCGGATCAAGCGTCGAACCGACGATGATATTCGCATCCGCATCGACCTTGTCGCGGATGATATTCGCCGCTTCGTCCAGTTCGAACAGCGTCAGATCGGTGCCGCCGGTGATGTTGATCAGCACACCTTTCGCGCCGTTCAGGCTGATTTCATCCAGAAGCGGGTTCGCAATCGCCTTCTCCGCCGCCTGCACGGCGCGGTTTTCGCCGTCCGCCTCGCCGGTGCCCATCATCGCCTTGCCCATTTCGTCCATCACGGCGCGGACATCGGCAAAGTCGAGGTTGATCAGACCCGGACGCACCATCAGGTCGGTCACACCCTTGACGCCCTGATACAGCACGTCATCGGCCATCGCGAAGGCTTCGGTGAAGGTGGTCTTTTCATTGGCCAGGCGGAACAGGTTCTGGTTGGGGATGATGATCAGCGTGTCGACATGCTTCTGCAGTTCCTCGACGCCGCCATCGGCCTGGCGCATCCGCTTGCTGCCCTCGAACTGGAAGGGCTTGGTCACGACACCAACGGTCAGGATGCCCATCTGACGTGCCGCCTGCGCGATGATCGGGGCCGCGCCGGTGCCGGTGCCGCCGCCCATCCCGGCGGTGATGAAGCACATATGCGCGCCCTGAAGATGATCGACGATGTCCTCAATCGTTTCTTCCGCCGCCCGCGCGCCGACCTGAGGCCGTGCGCCTGCGCCCAGACCCTCGGTCACTTTCGGGCCAAGCTGGATGCGCGATTCCGATTTCGACTGCTGAAGCGCCTGCGCGTCGGTATTGGCGACCACGAAAACACAGCCATCAAGCTGTTTTTCGATCATGTTGTTGACCGCGTTGCCGCCTGCGCCACCGACACCGAACACGGTGATGCGGGGCTTGAGATCGTCGTCGTCGTTCATCATCAGATTGAGGTTCATGGTTTCCGCCTGTTTTTATGACTGAGAGCTGGGTCTGCGCCCCATCGAATCCCCCGTATTGAACAAACTGTAACTAAGAGAGGGCGAAACGTCATCAGAAAAACGGGTTTTAGCCGCAAAATATTGGGGCCGAGGAATTGAATCCAGCGGTATCTTGCCGACACCTCAGGATATAGCGGAAACCTTGGTCTCCCCTACCATAAATCTTTTCAAACGCCTGTCACCAATTGTTACGAAACCAGCGATAGGCGCGGCGCAGACTGCGCGCAGGATAGGTTTCGTTCGGAGTTTCGAAATCCCACCACTCGTCCTGCGGGTGCGCGGCGAACAGCGCCAATCCGACGGGCGAGGCGAAGTTCGGCCCGGTCAGCTGATGCGGCAGCCCGTGAATGCGCAGCGGCCGCCCGATCCGTACATTCCGGCCAAGCATCCGCGCGGCAAGCCCGTCCAGCCCCGGGATCTGGCTTCCCCCGCCGGTCAGCACGACCTGCTGGCTGGGCATGTGATCGAACCCGGCGGCGTCCAGAATCGCCGCCACTTCCTCCAGAATTTCCTCGACACGGGGGCGCATGATGCCAATCAGATCGGTGCGGCTGACGGTGCGGCGGTCGGTCTCCCAATCGCCGGTATCCCCGCCAAGCTCGATGAATTCGCGGTCGTCGCGGCCCGTGGCCTCCACCCCGCCATTCAGCGTCTTCAGCCGTTCTGCCACCGACATCGGCACCCGCAGGCCCTTCGCGATGTCCTGCGTCACCAGCTCGCCGCCCATCGGGACCGCATCGGCAAAGATCATGTGCTTCTTGACGAAGATCGACACGCCGGTCGCGCCGCCGCCCATATCGATACAGGCCGCACCCAGTTCCTGCTCATCCTCGACCAGCGAGGACAGCGCGGACATATAGGAAGCAGAGGCGATCCCCGCCAGTTCCATATCGCAGCGGCGGATCACATGGATCAGATTGTCGATGGCATCGCCATCCACGGTCAGCACATGCATATCGACGCCCAGACGCTCGCCCGAATGCTCCCGCGGGTCCATCAGCCCACTGCGCCCGTCAACAGTGAAATTCACCGGCTGGGCATGCAGCACCTGACGCCCGCGCCCGAAATTCGGCACCTCACACGCGGCCAGCACCTGCGCAATATCGCCCTGCCCGACCGTCCCGCTTTTCAACGCAATCTCGCCGTCCAGCCCGTAAGAGGCGGGGCGAGCGCCCGCGATACAAGCAATGGCATGATCCACCCGCACCCCGGCGAGCTTCTGGGCATGCTGAACCGCCGTCCGAATGGCGCGTTCGGTCTCGGCCATCGTCTCGATCTCACCGAAGCGCACGCCGCGCGAACGGGTGGTTGCCGCACCAATCACCTTGAAATTCGCCTGACCGGCCATCGGGCCGACCCCGTCCGTCTCGCGATAGACGCCCGGCCCGTCGAATTGCAGGACGAAACAGGCCACCTTGGAGCTTCCGATATCCAGAACCGCGATCACGCCGCGTTGCAGGGCGGCCTGACGCATGTTCCGCATGGCACGCTGTTGCTGGTAAAGATCTTTCATCATCTCTCCTCGCCCTCAGCTTTTCTTGTCCGCATCGGGCAGTTCACGACCGTCCGGTCCCAGCAATGGCTGCTTGCGCGCCGCGCGGATGGTGTTCTGCGCCCTGATCCCGATCCGCGCCAGAGGCCGCGAGCCATCGCGCATATCCACCACCGAGACATCGCGGGACAGCAAATCCTCGGCCTTGTCGAGTGCAATCACCCGCTCAAGCGCCGCGACCGGGGCCGTGGCGGGCAGCTTGATCCGCTGACCGCGATCCAGCACCACATCCCAACGACGCTCCCCCACACGCTGCAAACCGCGCATCCGGGGCAGCAAGGGGCCAGCGGCGGCGAAAATCTGGATCGCCTCCTGCGCCACATCATCCGCGCCCTCGCCAGCAATCAGCGGCAATTCCGGGCGGACGGAGCGCGCCGTGACCGAGGCTACACGCTTGCCATATTCGTCGATCTGCTCGATCCCGCGCGAGTGACGCCACAGCAGCGCCGGTTCCCGCTCCACCACCTCGGCGGCAAGAACCCCGCCGGGCTTGATGCGCAGTTCCACGTCTTTCACGGCATCGAGGATCAGGATGTCCCGGCGAAGCTGGTCCAGATCTATGTCAAAGCTGGATGCGGGCAGATCCACCGGCAGCATCATGCGCAGCGCCTTGTCGACCGGCTCCGACGCGCCGTCGATCACCATCGACTTGACCATGAACTGATCGCGGTTCTGCACCGCCTCGACCATGCCGGTCAGCCCGCCGGACAGCGATGCCCGACGATCCTCGTCCGACAGCCAGAGCAGCGCGGTCATGGCAATCAGAAACGCCGGCAAGCCGACGCGGGTCAGGCGGCGGAAACCGGGGGTCAGCCACATCCGGTTCAGCCGGTAGGCCAGCCGCGACGGCGCCGGGTCACGCTTCGGCTTCTGCGCCTCGCTTTGCGGACGCGGCCAGCCCTTGCGGGGCGGGGTCGGCTGCGGGCTGAAACCCGGATCGTAGCTGTGGTTCATGCCCTGCATAGCGCATCCTCGATCAGCCACGCGCAAAGTGCGGGGAAATCCATCCCCGCAACCGCCGCCTGCTCCGGCGCGAGCGAGGTCGGCGTCATCCCCGGCTGGGTGTTGGTTTCCAGCAGATACAGGCCATCCAGACCGCGGCTGTCATCCCAGCGGAAATCGGTGCGGGTCATGCCGGTGCATCCCAGCAATTGATGGGCGCGCAAGGCATAATCCAGACAGGCCGCCGTGACCTCCGCCGGGATCTCCGCCGGGACCACATGGCGGGAGCCGCCTTGCTTGTATTTCGCATCATAATCGTACCAGCCATCGGTGACGATCTCGGTCACGCCAAGCGCCCGGTCACCCAGCACGGTCGTGGTCAGTTCGCGCCCCGGCACATAGGTTTCCACCATCACCTCGGGCGGCATCTGCGCGCCGATCTGCGCCGGGCCGTTCGCGCCGTCGCGCACGATGTAAATCCCGACGCTGGAACCTTCGGCATTCGGCTTCACCACATAGGGCGGCGGCATCGGATGTTCGCGCCGCGCCTGTTCGGTCGGCACGACCAGGCTGTCGACGATCGGCAGCCCTGCCTCGCGGTAAATCTGCTTGGTCCGGGTCTTGTCCATCGCAAGGGCCGAGGCCAGCACGCCGGAATGTGTGTAAGGAATACCCAGCCATTCCAGCATGCCCTGCACACAGCCATCCTCACCCCAACGGCCATGAAGCGCGTTGAAGATCACATCCGGCTTCACATCCGCCAGTCGCGCTGGCAGGTCATGCCCCGCGTCGATTTCCGTTACGTCATAGCCCGCCTGCCGCAGCGCATTCGCGCACTCCGCCCCGGTGGACAAGGACACCTCGCGCTCTGCCGAGGGTCCGCCCATCAGGACGACGACTTTCGGGGCTGTCCTGCTCGACCTGCCCGCCATCTCGCCTTTCTGCCCGGTTGTTCCGGGAACGTCTTATTTTCGCCCGGTTTGTTCCGGGTCGTCGTGATCGTTCCAGTCTAGCCGAAGCAGGCGAATCAGGGAAGGGGGCTTATGCACGCTTCGGCGGAAAACCGGATTGTCCAGCCATCTGCCCAAGCGTGGCCGTCAATCGCCCCCATCCACCGGGCCGCCAGCCAAGGTCGCGCAGCCGGTCGGTCCGCATCTCGTTATACCCTCCGAGATCGGCAGCGGGAGGCAGATCGCCGGACACCTCGGTCAGGCGCTGCCATTCCGCCAGCATCTCCCGCCGGTCCAGCAGCAAATCCGATACGTTGAACACCCCGCCCGTCCCGTTCAGCCCAAGCCGCATGGCAGCGGCCAGATCGTCGCCATGCACCTCCGTTCCGGCGCGGGCGGGGATGGGTTTCCCTGCGGCGAAATCCTCGAACAGATCGGCCCATTTATGGCGCTGCCCCGGACCGGGCGCGCCATAAACCCCGGTTGCACGCAAGATCGTCGCGGGCTGGCCCGACGCCAGCAGCGCCTGTTCCGCCTTCAGCTTGGCCTGCCCGTAAAGCGTATCGGGGCGGCATGCCATCTCCTCCGACAGCATACCATCCTGCGGCCCGTAAACCGCGCGGGTGGAGAGGAACACGACCCGTGCGCCCGCCCGTTCCGCAGCCCGGAACAACCGCAGCGAGCCGTCCAGATTACGGGCCAGAAACCCCGCCGCATCTTCCCCCTCCCCGCCCCGGTAACGACCGGGAACATGGTCAAATGCGGCGTGAATCACGGCATCGGCACCGGCCAGTTCCGGGACCTCCCCGTCGAGATCATAGGCGACATGCCGCACCTCGCCGTCAAAGAAGCCGCCTTCGGGGGCGCGGCGGGTCAGCACCGTGACTTCATCCCCGGCCCGCAGCGCCTCGTTCACCAGAAACCGCCCGACCAGCCCGGTGCCGCCGGTGATCGCCAGCCTCATTCCGGGTCCGTCAGGCTGGAGAGATCGAGCCGCGGCCCCTGCCCCGCAAAGCCCCGCCACAGGTCGATCAGCGGACGCAACTGATCAGCCTTGTCGTGATCCTGCCAGGGTTTTTCATATTGGTAATGCAGGATGTAGATCTCATCCCACGCCCACAGATCGGGCATGTTGAACCACACATATTGCAGCATGTTGAAGAACACCGGCAGCCCATGCCAATCGGGAAAGAACTCTTGCAAAAACGTCTGATCCGTCCGCCGCCAGAACATGCCGGGCCGGTCCAGCCGGTCGAGCATCGCGGCAAAGGTCTCATCCGAAGGGCGCGCGGTAAACACGCCGGAATTCATCCGATGAAAATCGGCGGCGGTTTCATAAACATTCGGCGCGGCGCAGAACTCCGGGTAGCCGAACAGCTTGTCACTGTTTTTCAGCATGATCGCATCAGCGTCGATGAACACGACCGAAGCATATTCGGTCAGTTGCCACAGCCGCAGCTTGGCGAAATTGTCGAGCGGGGTGTGAAAAGGCGGCTTGTTACCCTTGGTGAAGGCGGCGCGGGCGTGCAACGCATCGCGGGCATGGGCGGCGTTGAATTCGGGCGAGGTATTCAGCAGCCCGGTCCGGATCAGCCGCGCCCCGGCCTCGCGCAGCGGTGCCAGCGACGCATCCGGCACCGAGGTATACAGCACCACGATATCCGCATCCGTCCCTGTCGCCCGGATCGAGTTCACGAGGGCCAGCGCACCAAGCGCATAATCCTCGTTCGTGGCCAGCGTGACATAGGCGTGGCGGCTTTCTGCCGCGCGCTCTGCGATCAACCCATCGGACATGTGATGCTCCTTTGTCTGACGGGCCTTGCGATACGACGCGGGCGGTTGATAGATCAAGCGTGATGACCCCTTAGAAAGCCCGCTTGCATGGATATGAGTGCCATTTTCCGCGAACTCATCACGCTTTTCGTGGTCATCGACCCGATCGGTTCGATCCCGGTGTTCCTGTTCGCGACCAAATATGTCCCGCAGGCGCTTCACCGTCGCTTCGCGATCCGCGCGGTATCTGTCGCGACCGTTGTTTTGCTGGGCTTTCTGGCCTTCGGGCAGTTCGTGCTGGAGGCAATGGGGCTGCGGCTCGGCTCGTTCCAGATCGCCGGCGGGATCGTGCTGTTCCTGTTCGCGATGACGATGATTTTCGGCGAGTCAAAACCGCAGCGCGAGATCGAGGAGGCGGAGCGGGATCATCTGGAGGGCGCGGTATTTCCGCTGGCCATGCCGTCTATCGCGTCGCCGGGCGCGATGCTGGGGGTGGTGGTGCTGACCGACAATCATCGCAACTCCATCGGTGATCAACTTGTCACGGCCGGGGCGTTGCTGATCGTGCTGGCGATTACGCTGGCCCTGCTGCTCGCCGCGACGAAGGTCTACAAATATATCGGCAGCACCGGGGCCAATATCATCAGCCGGGTCATGGGCATGTTGCTGGCCGCCGTCGCGGTCGACGCGGTGCTGGGCGGGATGGATATGATGGGGCTCGCCAATGTCGTGGGCGGAGCCGGGGAGATGCTGTCGGGCCAGCAATGATCAGGCTTTGTCGCCGATCCGGATGACCTCCCATTGCAGTTCGTGACCGGATTTTTCGCGCACCCGGTCACGGACCAGCTCGCCCAGGGCTTCAAGATCGGCGGCGGTCGCCCCGCCCGTGTTGAGCAGGAAATTCGGGTGCTTCTCCGACATCTGCGCGCCGCCGAGGCGATGGCCGCGCAGGCCCGCATCGTCTATAAGTTTCCATGCTTTCAGATCATGGCTGTCATCCGCCCGCCCGGTCGACGAAAACCCTGCCGGATTGCGGAAAGTCGAGCCCGCCGTGCAATCTTTCGTCGGCTGCGTCGCGTCGCGCTTGGCCAATTGATCGGTCATTTTCTGGTGCAGCGCCTCCGGCTCTCCGCGTTCGGCGCGGAAGCGGGCGGAGGTGATGACGCTGCCCTCGGCCAGATCGCTGTGGCGATAAGCGAAATGCAGGTTGTCTGGGGTGAGGGTCAGGGTTTCACCGCTACGGGTTATGGCTGTCACGTCGATCAGGCAGTCGGCGACATAGCTGCCATAGCAGCCAGCGTTCATCCGTACAGCACCACCGATACTGCCGGGAATCGTGCGCAGGAAGGTCAGGTCCAGCCCCTGATCCGCCGCCTTCCGGGCGACATGCGCATCAAGCGCCGCAGCACCTGCGATGACCGTATCGCCGTCGAAATCGATCCCGTTGAAGCCGCGCCCGAGCCGGATCACGACGCCGCGAATGCCGCCGTCGCGGACAATGAGATTGGAGCCGACACCCATCGGAAACACAGCAATTGCTGGGTCCAGATTGCGCAGGAAGGTGGCGAGATCGTCGTGATCGGCGGGTTGAAAGAACCAGTCGGCGGGGCCGCCCACGCGCAGCCATGTCAGCCCGTCAAGCGGGCGGTTCGGGGTCAGCGTGCCGCGGGGGGTGGGGAGATTTGTGATCATGGGGAGCGTCGTAGCCAGCGGCGGGCGGGGCGTCAATCATGGTGCGCAACGGGTGCGTGCGGTGCGGGGTGCAACAGTTGATGTTGTAAATGGGTTTGGGGCAGCAATTATTGGGTTTTTCGGGTGTGCCGGGCGTACACCGGGCGTACACAGCGTGTACACAGGGTGTGCACCGGATTGAGGCGGTGCGGGGGTGATGCGCGGGATGTGGGGTATGGATTGGGTCTGGTGCGTTGAAACGCACCCTACAGCGGGTATGGTGCGTTTTTAACGCACCAATCCGGCCCGAACCCATCATCGGCGTTCAATACGGTTGGGCGAATGGAAGGTGCGCTGAAGCGCACCGTACGGGTTGGGTGGCAAAGCAGGCAACGCGCGGGCCGTAGGGTGCGTTTCAACGCACCGATCCCCACACCCCCAAAACCAAAAAATCAGGCGGCTTTTTCCGTCAGACGTTCCGGCAGGCCATTTGTCCATGCCGAGATCGATCCGGCGCCGAGGCAGACCACCATGTCACCGGGGCGCGCCTGTTCGCGGACCAGACGGGCGAGGTCGTCCTCGTCGACCACGGCGCGGGCGTGGCGGTGGCCGTGGGCAATCAGACCGGCGACGAGGTCGTCGCGGCTGGCGCCGGGGATCGGGTCTTCGCCTGCTGCATAGACATCGGCGATGCCGACCACATCGGCCTCGTTGAAGCAGGTGCAGAAATCCTCGAACAGGCCCGACAGGCGCGAGTAGCGATGCGGCTGATGCACGGCGATGACGCGGCCCTTGGTGGCCTGACGGGCGGCCTTCAGCACGGCGGCGATCTCGACCGGGTGGTGGCCGTAATCGTCGATGATCGTCACGCCGTTCACCTCGCCCACGCGGGTGAAGCGGCGACCAACGCCGCCGAATGCCGCAAGCGCCTCGCGGATTTCGGCGCGTTTCATGCCCAGATGGCGGGCCACGGCGACAGCGGCCAGAGCGTTCGAGACGTTGTGATCGCCGGGCATGGGCAGGGCACAATCCTCGATCACCGGGACCTCGCCGTCATTCAGATCGGCCTCGCCCTGCAAGGCGATGTCGAAATGGGCGACGCCGTTTTCATAGCGCAGATTGACCGCGCGGACATCGGCCTGGGCGTTGAAGCCGAAGGTGACGACGCGGCGGTCGGTCAGGCGGCCGACAAGGGCCTGCACCTCGGGGTGATCGGTGCAGCACACGGCGAGGCCGTAGAACGGGACCGAGGAGGCGAAGTTGTAGAAACCTTCGCGGAGTTTGTCGAAATCGCCCCAGTGCTCCATATGCTCGGGATCGATATTGGTGACGATGGCGATTGTCGCGGGCAGGCGGTTGAAGGAGCCGTCGCTTTCATCGGCTTCCACCACCATCCATTCCCCGGCACCGGCGCGGGCGTTGGAGCCATAGGCGTGGATCACCCCGCCATTGATGACGGTCGGGTCGAATTTTCCGTGATCGAGCAGCGTGGCGACCATCGTCGTCGTCGTGGTCTTGCCGTGGGTGCCGCCGATGGCGATGTTCGAACGCAGGCGCATCAGTTCGGCCAGCATCTCTGCCCGGCGGACGATGGGCAGGCCGCGACGGCGGGCCTCTTCCAGCTCCGGGTTGCCCTTCTTGATGGCGGTGGAGATGACCACGACCCCGGCCTCGCCGATATTTTCTGCCTTCTGCCCCTCGAACACACACGCGCCGAGTTTTTCCAGCCGGTCGGTGATTTTCGAGCGTTTCGCGTCCGAGCCCTGCACGTCATAGCCAAGCGTTATCAGAACCTCGGCAATACCCGACATGCCGATCCCGCCGATGCCGACGAAGTGAATGGGGCCCAGTTCGCCGGGCAGTTTGGTCGCAGCATTCATGCAGCAAGCTCCGTAACAAGTTCATGGAGACGCGCGGTGGCGTCCGGCCGGCCAAGCGCGGCGGCGGCATGGGCCATTTGCGTTGCGCGGTCAGCATCAGTCAGAATTGCAGCGATGTCGCGCGTCAGCGTCGCTGCGTCAACTATCGATTCAGGCAGGACAATCGCAGCATGCGCATCGGCAAGAGGCCGCGCATTGGCGGATTGGTGGTCGCCCATGGCGGCGGCGTAGGGGATCAGGATCGAGGGGCGGCCAATCGCCGTGATGTCCGCGACGGAGGAGGCACCGGCGCGGCTGATGACCAGATGGCAGTCGGTCAGCCGCTCGGGGACATCGGCGAAGAACGGTTCGATCTCGGCCTTGATCCCGGCGGATTGATAGGCGGCGACGACGCGGTCGTGATCCTCGGAGCGGGCCTGATGGGCGACGTTCAGGCGGCGGCGGATGTCTTCGGGAAGGGCCGCGACGGCTGCGGGCACGATGTCGGAGAGGACGCGCGCGCCCTGACTGCCGCCGATCACCAGCAGGTTGAGCTGGCCGTCACCGGGCGGGTCATAGGCGGCACCGGCGCGGGCCAGTACCGACTGGCGGACCGGGTTGCCGGTATGGGTGCCGGTAACGCCCTGCGGCAGCGCGGTCGGCCAGATGCCGCAGGCGACGCGGTCGACTCGCGGGGCAAAAAGCGTGTTGACCCGGCCCATGACGCCGTTCTGTTCGTGGATCATGCGGGGAATGCGCATGGAGAGCGCCGCCGACATGGCCGGGATGGTCGGGTAGCCGCCGAAGCCGATCACGACATCGGGCCGGTCGCGGCGGAAGGCTCGGCGGGCGGCGAGGATGCCGGATGCGATCTTGAACGGTGCGGAGAGCTTGCCGGTCAGTCCGCCGCGCGCCGTGGTGGCGGAAGGCAGGATCTCGCGACTGACCTCTGCCGGGAAGGCGGTGGCGTAGCGCGCGCCGCGGTCATCGGTCGAGAGCTTTACTCGCCAGCCATCTTTCAGCAGTGCCTCCGACAAAGCCTGTGCGGGGAACATATGCCCGCCGGTCCCGCCGGCCGCGATCAGTGCATATTTCGGCATCAGCGGCCCCGTCCGATAACGTCGGAGATCTCCCCCTGCGGGCGGTGGCGGGTCAGCGCCAGCAGCATCCCCATAGCGATGCCGGACGCGATCACCGAAGAGCCGCCATAGCTGACAAACGGCAGCGTCATCCCCTTGGCGGGCAGCAGGCGCACGGCGACGCCCATATTGATCAGCGCCTGCACGCCGAAGGCACAGGCCAGCCCGGTGCCGGCGATGCGGGCAAACGGGTCACGCTCACGCAGCAGCCGCATCAGCGAGCGGAACACGATGGTGGCGTAAAGTGCGATGATGCAAAGCACCATGACGAGGCCGTACTCCTCCGCAGCGACGGCGATGATGAAATCGGTATGCGCGTCGGGCAGCGACCATTTGACGGTCCCTTCCCCCACGCCGACGCCGAAGAAGCCGCCCTCCTGAATGGCATTGGTGGCATAGCCGAGCTGGGTGCGCGGATCGACCTCGGGCGAGAGGAACCCGTCAATGCGGCGGGCGAAATGCTCCGACGAGCCATAGGCGAGGAACCCGCCAACCACGGTCAGACCGGCCACGCCGAGCAGGATTGCCATCGGCGCACCGGCCACAAAGAACATCACGCACCACGAGAACAGCACCAGCGAGGCTTGCCCGAAATCGGGTTGCATCACCAGCATCATGACCACGGCGGCGGTGATGACAAAGCTGATGGTCCGGCCGGGCGGGCCGCCGACTTCCTGACTGGCGGCCATGCACCAGGCGACGGAGACGATGAGGAAGGGTTTCAGGAACTCCGACGGCTGGACAGAGGCGAAGCCGAGGCTCAGCCAGCGGGTCGCGCCCTTGCCGAAATCGGTCCCGATCACCGGCAATGCGGCAACGACCAGCACCGAGATAAAGAACCCGATCACCCCGATCCGGCGGATCTGACGCGGGTTCATCAGCGAGATCACGAACATCACGACCAGGCCGAGCAGCCCGAACATCGCCTGCCGCTTCACATAGTAGAATGCAGGCAGGTTATGCTTCTCCGCCAGCGGCACCGACGCCGCGAGGCCAAGCAGCAGCCCGACCGCGAACAAACACAGCACCGCGAACAGGGACCACCTGTCCACGGTCCGCCACCATCTGGGGAGAATCGGGTCGCCTTCCCGCACTGGGGTTGCGCCAAAGACCATCTCGGTCATGGGAATACCGCCGTCACTGCCTCTGTTCCTGCCCGTTTTCCGGGTCTGTGAAGGCAGCATAGCGCGATTGTGGCGCTGGCGCTACAGGTGATTCGCTGTCTTGGCGGATATGTGCGCGGGCTTGTGCGATTTGCAAAGCCAGACGATAGAAGGGCGGCAAACCCAAATCGACAAGAGGCCCGCATGGACAGTTCGCAAAACGGCTGGGAAGCCTCTGCCGCCGCGTGGATCGCCGATATGGGCGATACCGGCGATCTCTCGCGGCAATTCGTGCTGGACCGCCCGATGCTTGAACGGGTCCGGCAGGGCAATTTCCGCAACGCGCTGGATGTCGGATGCGGCGAAGGGCGATTTTGCCGGATGCTGCGCGCCGAAGGCATAGAGACAACTGCAATAGAACCGACCCGCACGCTGCGCGAAACCGCGCAGGCCCGCGACCCGGACGGGGTTTATATTGACGCCACAGCCGAGGCCCTGCCCTTTGACGACGCGCGCTTTGATCTGGTCGTCAGCTATCTGACGCTGATCGATATTGACGGCGCGGAAGCAGCCATTGGCGAAATGGCGCGTGTTCTCAAACCCGGCGGATCGCTGCTGATCGCCAATATCAACGGCTTCGCCACTGCCGGTGCCTGGCATCGCAACGATGAGGGCGAGGCGCTTTTCTTCGGGATAGATCGCTATCTTGACGCCCGCCCCGAATGGGTGAGTTGGCGGGGGATCGCGATCCGCAACTGGCACAGACCGCTGAGCATGTATATGCAGCTTCTGCTGCATACGGGATTGCGGCTGGTCCACTTCGACGAACCGTCCCCGGATACCGGCGCAGAACCCGGATGGGCCGAGCGCAACCGGAGGATCCCGTTTTTCCACCTTATGGAGTGGCGCAAAGCCTGACCGGCCGGGATTGCTGGACGCTGTCGGCCGGCCGCGCTACTGTGATCCCCGTTCCAGAAAGGACATCATCATGGCAGACGACCCGCTGTTCATCCTGATCCTTGTCGCGCTGCTCGGCGTGGTGACGGTGCTGGCGATTGGCGTTGGCGGTTTCGGCATCGGCGGCAGCTTCAACGCCAAGCATGGCAACCGGATGATGCGGCTGCGGATCATCGCGCAGGCCATCGCCATCGTGCTGATCCTGATCTTCATCGCGCTGCCCGGCGGCGGCTGATGGTCGTTCTGAACCGGATCTACACCCGCACCGGCGATGGCGGGCAGACGGCGCTGTCCGATGGCAGCCGCGTTGCGAAACACGATACGCGTGTCGAAGCTTATGGCGCCGTGGACGAACTTAATGCGACGCTTGGCCTGTGCGCGCTGCATGCCGAAGGCGGAATCGCGGCGCGGATCGCCATGATACAGAACGAATTATTCGACCTCGGCGCGGATCTGTCGCGCCCGGACATGGCGGCGGACAAGGATGCGCCATATCCGGTGCTGCGCATCATCGACGCTCAGGTGCAGCGGCTGGAGACGGAGATTGACCAGATGAACGCGACGCTGGAACCGCTGCGCAGTTTCATCCTGCCCGGTGGCAGCGCGCTTGCGGCGCATCTGCATCTGGCGCGGACGGTCGCACGCCGCGCTGAACGCCGCGCAACGGCTCTGGCAACGCAATCGGACGTCAATCCGGCGGCACTGCATTACCTCAACCGGCTGTCGGACTGGCTGTTCGTGGCGGCGAGGGTTGCAAATCCCGGCCAATCCGGCGACGTTCTCTGGGTTCCGGGCGCCAGCCGGGAGGCCAGTTCATGACGTTTACGTCAACGCAGCGTCATGGGATTTTCCCCTGTCCTTGCGTCCAAGTGCCAGCTATCAAATGCAACGAATTGCTTGATGCAACAAAAGGGAGAAGGTGCCGATGAAGGTCCTCGTGCCGGTTAAGCGCGTGATTGACTATAATGTGAAGCCGAAGGTTAAGTCTGACGGTTCCGGTGTTGATCTTGCGAATGTGAAGATGTCGATGAACCCGTTCGACGAGATTGCCGTGGAAGAGGCGATCCGTCTGAAGGAGGCGGGGACGGCGGAAGAGGTCGTGGTGGTCTCGATCGGCGTGAAGCAGGCGCAGGAGACGCTGCGCACGGCGCTGGCCATGGGCGCGGACCGGGCCATTCTGGTGGTCGCGGCGGATGATGTGCATCAGGATATCGAGCCGCTGGCGGTCGCGAAGATCCTGAAAGCGGTGATCGACGAGGAACAGCCGAAGCTGGTCATCGCCGGGAAACAGGCCATCGACAACGACATGAACGCGACCGGCCAGATGCTGGCAGCCCTGCTCGGCTGGGGTCAGGCGACATTCGCGTCGAAGCTGGAGATCGCGGGCGATGCGGCCAAGGTCACCCGCGAGGTCGATGGCGGTCTGCAGACCATCGAGGTGAAACTGCCCGCCATCGTGACGGCGGATCTGCGGCTGAACGAACCGCGCTATGCCTCGCTGCCGAACATCATGAAGGCGAAGAAGAAGCCGCTGGATGAGAAGACGGCGGCGGATTACGGCGTGGACGTGACCCCGCGGCTGGAGATCACCCACACCGCCGAACCCGAGGGCCGCAAGGCCGGGATCATCGTCGGCGATGTCGACGAGCTTGTCTCGAAACTGAAAGAAGCGGGGGTTGTGTGATGGCTGTTCTGCTGCTGGGTGAAGTCACCAATGGGGAACTCAACGCGGATGCCACGGGCAAGGCGGTCAATGCGCTGAAGGGTCTGGGCGATGTGACGGTGCTCTGTGCCGGATCGTCGGCCAAGGCTGCCGCTGAGGAAGCCGCGAAGATCGACGGCGTGGCCAAGGTGCTGGTCGCCGAGGATGCGCTCTATGGCCACCGTCTGGCCGAACCGACCGCCGCGCTGCTGGTCGAACTGGCGGGCGATTACGACCATATCGCGGCGCCCGCGACGACGGATGCCAAGAACATCATGCCGCGCGTGGCGGCTTTGCTGGATGTGATGGTGATTTCGGATGTCTCCGAGGTGGTCGATGCCGACACGTTCAAGCGTCCGGTCTATGCGGGCAACGCGATCCAGACGGTGAAGTCGAAGGACGCCAAGAAGGTGCTGACCGTGCGCACCGCCAGCTTCGATGCGGCAGGCGCGGGCGGCTCCGCATCCGTCACCGATCAGGCGATCGGCCCGGATCCGGCCCTGTCATCCTGGGTCTCGGACGAGGTTGCGGAAAGCGACCGCCCGGAACTGACCTCGGCGGGCCGCGTGGTCTCCGGCGGTCGCGGCGTCGGCTCGGAAGAGAACTTCGCGATCATCGAGGCGCTCGCCGACAAGCTCGGCGCTGCCGTCGGTGCCAGCCGCGCGGCGGTCGATTCAGGCTTCGCCCCGAATGACTGGCAGGTCGGCCAGACCGGCAAGGTGGTCGCGCCGGAGCTTTACATCGCCATCGGCATCTCCGGCGCGATCCAGCACCTTGCGGGGATGAAGGATTCGAAGGTCATCGTGGCGATCAACAAGGACGAGGAAGCCCCGATCTTCCAGATCGCCGATTACGGCCTCGTCGGCGACCTCTTCAACATCGTCCCGGAACTGACCGAAAAGCTCTGAGCCTTTCAGCCTGGCTTAAATATCCATCAACCGCGCGGTGCAAAAGCGCCGCGCGGTTCCCGTTTCAAAACCACATTCAGAAACAGCGCCGAAATCTTCGACGACGTCACCGTATGATCGGCCATCAAGCCCCTTCCCGGGCCAGCCCCGCCGCAACGTCCTTGCGGTTTTCGCAAGTCCGCTATGGCCGCCCTGCCCCTTCTGCATTGATCCGCGCCGCCACTCGCCCTATCGTCCGCGCGACTCATGAAAGGACAGATCATGGCAATCGAATCCGTAGGTGTGGTCGGCGCAGGTCAGATGGGGAACGGCATTGCGCATGTCTTTGCCCTCGCCGGCTATGACGTCATCCTGAGCGACGTGAATGGTGAGGCGCTTGAAAACGCGGTCGCGCTGATCACCAGGAATCTCGACCGGCAGGTGAAGGGCGAGAAAATCTCCGCCGATGCGAAGGACGCAGCACTCGGGCGCATCCGGACCACGCTGGAGCTGAAAGATCTCGGCTCGTGCGATCTGATCATCGAGGCGGCAACGGAGCGTGAAGCGGTCAAGCACAAGATTTTCGAGGAATTGCTGCCGCATCTGAAGCCGGAGACGATCCTGACCTCCAACACCTCGTCCATCTCCATCACGCGACTGGCCAGCCGGACCGACCGGCCCGGCAAGTTCATGGGTTTCCATTTCATGAACCCGGTTCCGGTGATGCAGCTTGTGGAGTTGATCCGCGGTATCGCGACGGATGAGGACACCTATAAAACGCTGGTCGAGGTGGTCGAGAAGCTTGGCAAGACCTCCGCAACCGCCGAGGATTTCCCGGCCTTTATCGTCAACCGCATTCTGATGCCGATGATCAACGAGGCCGTCTATACGCTTTATGAGGGCGTCGGTTCGGTGAAATCGATCGACCAGTCGATGAAACTGGGGGCAAACTGGCCGATGGGGCCGCTGGAACTGGCGGATTTCATCGGGCTGGACACCTGCCTTGCGATCATGGGCGTGCTGCATGACGGGCTGGCGGATACGAAATACCGCCCCTGCCCGCTGCTGACCAAATATGTCGAAGCGGGCTGGCTGGGCCGCAAATCCGGGCGTGGATTTTACGACTATTCCGGTGATACGCCGGTGCCGACCCGCTGAGACCGGAATGATATGCGAAAAGGGCCGGAGCGATTGCTCCGGCCTTTTTTAGTGGCGCGTTGGTGGCGCGCTGCCGCTGATGTCGGATTAAAGCTGAACCGGACGATCATCCGTCGGCGTCGGCGCTTGCGGCGCGGCACGGCGTTCGGTCATGAACTGGTCGAATTCCGCCTTGTCGCGGGCCTCGCGCAGCCGGGTCATGAAGGCCGTGAACTGCTCATGCTCTTCTTCCAGCCGCTTCATCGTCGCCTCGCGATAGGCGTCGAATGCGGTATTCCCGGAACTTCCGAATTTGGTTTTGTGCTTACTGTATCTGCGGTTTTTGCAGCCCATGCGATTGCTCCCGATCATGTAAATGAGGATGGCCAGACCGACCGGCCAGACGAAGATAAAGCCCACGATCATTGTCGCGAACCATGCGGGCCGGCCCCGTTCGTCGAGCCAGTCCCTGATCCCTTCAAGGGCATGCCGTACCCGTGTTGCCGGACCCGGTCGCCATTCCGTCGTTGCGCTGTTTTCCATTCCAAGCTCCCGTTGCTGACTATGTGAATGCCATTCACATTACAAGAAATGGGATTTGCGACGCCCCGGTCAAGAGTTACCGAAAGATTTTTTCGAAAACCGCTTCAGCCGCGTTCGGGCGAGGTTCCGTTCAGCAGCCCAAGCCCGTTCAGATAGATCAGCACGCCCGAGCTGAGAATATCGCTGGCGGAAAACTGCGTGATCGCGCTTTGCTTGCTGCGGGCGAAAAGCTCGACGACGCCGTGGCTCATCGCCCAGATATGGTTGGCGATCATGCTGACCGGCGGTCTTGTCTCCGGCGGGGCGGCATCGACGAGTTCCTGCGTCACCTTGATCAGCACCGAGAATGCGTCTTCATAGACCTGATAAAGCGTGCTGTTCCGGGTGATCGCGATACCGCTTTCGAACATCGCCATGTAATAGCCCTGATGTTCTTCGGCAAATTTGAGATAGCTGCTGCCCACACGTTGTATCGCATCAAGCGGGGTCGGGCCGCCTTCGCCATAGGCCTTGCTGAGCGCCTTGCCAAATTCGATGAAGCCGAGGCGGGCGACCTCCTCCAGCAGATCGTCGCGGCCCTTGAAATGACGGTAAGGTGCGGCTGCGGACACCCCCGCCCGCCTTGCCGCCTCGCTGAGTGAAAAAGAGTGCGGGCCGGTCTTTTCGATCAGATAGATCGCGGCTTCGATCAGGGCTTCGCGGAGGTTCCCGTGATGGTAGGACCGACGACGCAGGGCCAAAACCTAGCGGCCCTCGCCGAAGCGGTTCGCGACAAGCGCCGCCAACGCCTCCGCCAGTTCGGCGGCTTGCGCGCCGCTGGTCACGACATCGATTTCAGTGCCGCGACTGGCGGCGAGCATCAGCAGGCCCATGATCGAATCGCCCGACACCGTCATGCCTTCGCGGCTGACATTCGCCTCCGCATCGAATTTCTCGACCGTTTCGACGAATTTCGCGGAGGCGCGGGCGTGGAGACCCTTTTCATTCACGATCTGAAGGACGCGGTTCACTGTGCCGTTCGTCATTGCGCCGCTCTGCGCGCCGACAGCTCATCCAGTACGTTATAGCTGTCGATATATTTGCGTCCCGCCTCTGCCGCCAGCGCGGCGGCGTTCGGGGCCGGAAGATGACGCAGCTTCGCGAGCTTGATCAGCATGGGCAGATTTGCGCCGTAAAGAATGACCCGGTTCCTGACCGCACAGGCTGGCAGGGCAAGATTGGACGGGGAGCCGCCGAAAATATCGGTGACGACCACCACGCCGTCGCCATGATCGACCTCATCTGCGGCGCGGCAGATTTCGTCGCTTTTGGATTCGCGGTTATGCATGTCCTCGATGCTGATCGTCCGCACCTGTGCCTGCGGTCCGACAACGTGCTCCATCGCGGCAAGATACTCCCGCGCGAGCCCCCCATGTGCGACGATAACAATTCCGATCAAGTCTGCGTCCCCTGAGGCGTGGATGTCGAAACCGATAGTTTTGCCGCTTCGTTACTGCGGCGTTCAAGTTCCCTGTGCCGAAGCGACACAGGCCAACCCTGTTCAGCTAGCGCATCTGACATGATTTCGGCAAGTGTTACGGAGCGATGTTGACCGCCTGTGCATCCAAAACCGATGGCAAGATGGGTTTTTCCTTCGGCCAGATGCGCGGGCAGCACGAACAGGATCAGGTCCCGGATCCGTGCGAAGAACTCCGCGTAGCGGGGGTCGTTTTGCACATAATCGCGCACCGGAACATCGCGGCCATCTTTCACCCGCAGCTCCGGCTCCCAATGCGGGTTGGCCAGAAAGCGGCAGTCGAACATCATGTCGATCCCGCGCGGCACGCCGCGTTTATAGGAAAAGCTCTGGACGGAGACGGTGAGCCGCTGGTCCTGATCATATTCAAAGAACCGCGCCAGCTCGGCCTTGAGATCATGCGGCGACATTTCCGAGGTGTTGACCAGCACATCCGCCCTGACCTTGATGGGGGCGAGAATATCCTTTTCGGCCTGAATTCCGTCCAGCGGCGATCCGGCCCCGGCCATCGGATGCCGACGCCGGGTTTCGTTGTAGCGCCGGACCAGCACGGTCGAATCGCAGTCGAGATACAGCACTTCGGGCGCGTATTCCGGATGCCGCGTCAGCCGGTCGATCAATTCGATGACCGCAGAAGCCGAGAAATCACGGTTGCGCACATCCAGACCAAGCGCCAGCGGGGCCGGCCGGGCCGGGCCATCCAGCAGGCGGGGCACCAGCGACAGCGGCAGATTGTCGATTGCCTCGTAACCGAGGTCTTCCAGCACGTTGATCGCCGTCGAGCGCCCCGCACCGGAAGGGCCGGTCACAAGTACCAGCCTTTTCTGGGCGGCATCTGCCGCTTTCGGCGCGGCGGGCTCGTTGGCAATCATTGTTTCGTACATCAGGAAGAAGCGGCTCGGGAATTCTCCGGATCAAGACGCCCGCCTTTCAGCAGCAGGCGGACCGTACCTGGAAGATGAGGTGTTAGCGGACCGAGGACAAGAGGCCGCCGCAAATCAAACAATATAGTGTGGCGAATTGGCGGCAGACGTTTTGTCTCAACACGTCCCAGATCGACGACAAGCCGAATTGGCGCGGATTGGTATTCCGTGCGAATCAGCCCGATCCCGCGCGCCTCGATCAGACCGGCGATGGACGGCGGCGATTCGGCCTGAATGGTGTCCCCGGATTTTGTCAGCAATATCTGATCGTCAGCGATCAGCACCGCACCAATAGCGATCAATTGCAGGGTTAATGCGGACTTCCCGCATCCGGAAGCTCCGGTAATGAGCACGCCTTGGCCATCAAATGCGGCGGCGCTGGCATGAATAAGACGCGTTTCCGTCATTTCCGGCCTTCTGCAGCGCGGCATATTTGCATCCATATTTCCCCCGAATTATCGCTGATGGCGCTAACTTTCCCTGATTTCGCTAACATCAATCATTCGCATCTGTTTTCACAAAAATGCCATGTTATAGGGGCGAAGAGGCCCCCAGATCAGACATACCGGAGATAATTTAAGATGTCGCAGCCCCGTGTGAACCCGAATTTCAAATTGGAAAACCAGGGAATCAAGGGGGCAAGTGCCGTTCACTATAACCTGCTAGAGCCCGCTCTGATCGAACGCGCCGTCGCGCGGGGCGAGGGTAAGCTGGGGCTTGGCGGCACATTTCTGGTATCTACCGGCAGACATACCGGCCGCTCGCCAAAGGATAAATTCGTCGTCCGCACGCCGGAAGTCGAAGACACGATCTGGTGGGAAAACAACGCGCCGATGGCTGTGGACGCGTTCGACCGGCTGCATGAAGATATGCTCGCCCATATGCAGGGCAAGGAATATTTCGTTCAGGATCTCTATGCGGGGGCCGATCCTGAGCAGCGGCTTGATGTGCGTGTGGTATCGGAGCTGGCGTGGCACAACCTGTTCATCCGCCACCTGCTGCGCCGCCCGGCGGCAGAGGAGCTTGCCGGGTTCGAGGCCGAGTTCACCATCATCAACTGCCCGAGTTTCAAGGCCGATCCCGAGCGGCACGGTTGCCGCACGGAGACCGTGATTGCACTCAATTTCTCGAAAAAGCTGATCCTGATCGGGAACACGGAATATGCAGGCGAGAACAAGAAGGGCGTGTTCACGCTGCTGAATTACATCCTGCCCGGTCGCGGTGTCATGCCGATGCATTGCAGTGCAAACCACGCGCCGGAGGATGAAGATGACGTCGCCGTGTTCTTCGGCCTGTCCGGCACCGGCAAGACCACCCTGTCCGCCGACCCGTCCCGCATTCTGATCGGGGATGACGAACATGGCTGGTCGGAAAAGGGCGTCTTCAACTTCGAAGGCGGCTGCTACGCCAAGACGATCAACCTGTCCGAGAAGGCAGAGCCGGAAATCTACGCCACGACGCAGAAATTTGGTACCGTGATCGAGAACATGGTCTACGACCCCGACACGTTCGAGCTGGATTTCGAGGACAGCTCGCTGACCGAAAACATGCGCTGCGCCTATCCGCTCGACTATATCTCGAACGCATCCGAAACCGGGACGGGCGGGGTGCCGAAAAACGTCATCATGCTGACCTGCGACGCTTATGGCGTGCTGCCCCCGATTGCGCGGCTGACCCCGGCGCAGGCCATGTATCACTTCCTGTCCGGCTTCACCTCCAAAACGCCGGGGACCGAGGTCGGCGTGACCGAGCCGCTGCCGACCTTCTCCACCTGTTTCGGCGCCCCCTTCATGCCGCGCCGCCCGGAAGTCTACGGCGCGTTGCTGCAACAGAAGATCGCGGAAACCGGCGCGAATTGCTGGCTGGTGAATACCGGCTGGACCGGCGGCGCGTTCGGGGAAGGCGCACGGATGCCGATCAAGGCGACGCGGTCGCTGCTGACGGCAGCACTTGACGGCTCGCTGAACGAGGCGGAGTTCCGCAAGGATCCGAATTTCGGCTTCGAGGTCCCGGTTTCAGTGCCGGGCGTGTCGGAGGTGCTGCTCGACCCGCGCCGGACATGGGCGGATGCAGAGGCATATGATGCACAGGCGCGCAAGCTGGTGCAGATGTTCTCCGATAATTTCGAGCAATATATCGACAAGGTCGACGCCAAGGTGAAATCCGCCGCCATCGGCTAATCCCCAATCGAAACGATTTTTTGCGACGCCGGCCCCACACAGGCCGGCGTTTGCAATTGTTGCAGTTGCCCTGACCGGATTGCTGGCGCAGTCTGCGCCAACAAGCTCAGTAAGGGAGGTAACGATTTATGCTGAGATTTCTATCGAGACCGGCGACTCGGATGATGGAGCGCTGGCTGCCGGACGCGTTCATCTTTGTTCTGGTGCTGACACTTGTGGCCATGATCGCCGCGATAGGTATTCAGGGCACCAATCCGGTTGAACTGGTCCGCTACTGGGGCGACGGGTTCTGGTCGCTCCTGTCCTTCTCCATGCAGATGCTGCTCGTGCTGGTGACGGGCTATATCCTCGCCTCCTCTCCGCCGGTGAAAAAGCTGCTGGCGGCGCTTGCGACGAAAGCGCAATCCGGTGGCGCTGCGATCATCATGGTTACGGTGGTTTCACTTGCCGCGAGCTGGATCAACTGGGGCTTCGGTCTGGTGGTCGGCGCAATCTTCGCGCGTGAACTGGCACGTCAGGTGAAAGTCGATTACCGGCTGCTGGTTGCCTCCGCCTATTCCGGCTTCGTGATCTGGCATGGCGGGATTTCGGGTTCGATCCCGCTGACCGTCGCGACCGAAGGCCATTTCACTGCCGAGCAGATCGGCGTCATCCCGACGTCTGAGACGATTTTCGCGTGGTGGAACCTGCTGATCGTGGTGCTGATCTTCATCGCCTTGCCTATCGCGAACCGCATGATGATGCCGAGCGAGGCGGAAACCGTCCTCGTCGATCACCGCGTTCTGGGCAATGACGAGGGGCTGCCTCCCCTGCCCGCCGATGCGACGCCGTCGCAGCGGATGGAGAACTCGCGCATTCTCATGTATCTGGTCGGCATTCCCGGCATCGTCTGGCTGCTGCTGTATTTCTTTGGCGGCGGCGGACTGAACCTGAACGTGGTGAACTTCGCCTTCCTGTTCATCGGCCTGACCCTGCACGGCACGGCGCGCAGCCTGCTTGCCGCACTGGACGACGCGGTAAAGGGTGGGGCCGGGATCGTGATCCAGTTCCCGTTCTATGCCGGGATCATGGCGATCATGACCCAGACCGGGCTGGCCGCGACGATATCCGAATGGTTCGTGGCGCTGGCAACCGAACGCTCCCTGCCGTTCTGGAGCTTCATTTCCGCCGGGATCGTCAACATCTTCGTCCCCTCCGGCGGCGGACAATGGGCCGTTCAGGCACCGATCATGCTGCCCGCGGCAGAGTCGCTGGGCGCGGACATCAACAAGGTCATCATGGGCGTGGCCTGGGGCGATGCCTGGACCAACCTGCTGCAACCGTTCTGGGCGCTGCCGATGCTCGGCATTGCCGGGCTGAAGGCGCGGGACATCATGGGGTTCTGCGTCGTCCTGCTGCTGATCACCGGGGTGATTATCGGCGGCATTCTCTGGTTGATCTGACCGGAACACGCTGAAACGACAACGCCGCGCTTTCGGGCGCGGCGTTTTTCATTCAGATCGGCGCTGTTGCCCCTTCCAGCCACGCCAGCGTCGCGGCATCGACCAAGGGACCGATCTTTTCCAGCACCTGCGCGTGATAGCTGTCCAGCCACTCACGTTCTGCCGGCGAGAGCATTCCGGCCACGATCATCCGCCGGTCAATCGGGGTGAAGTTCAGCGTCTCGAACCCAAGCATGTCGCGCCCGTCCGGGCTGTCGGCTTCGGCCACGACAAGCAGGTTTTCAATCCGGATACCGAATTCGCCCTCGCGGTAATATCCCGGCTCATTCGACAGGATCATCCCCGGCTCGAACGGGATTTCCGAAATCCGGCTGATCCGCATCGGCCCCTCATGCACGCAGAGCGCGGCACCGACGCCGTGCCCCGTGCCATGATCGAAGTCGCGGCCAACACTCCACAGCGGCGCGCGCGCCACCGGGTCGATATCCCGACCGGAATGGCCCTTGGGGAACCGCAGCCGCGATACGGCGATCATGCCTTGCAGGACCTGCGTAAATGCCTCGCGCACCGCCTGCGGCATGTCACCGACGGCCATCGTGCGGGTGATGTCGGTTGTGCCTGTCGCGTATTGCCCGCCGGAGTCGACCAGCAAGACCTGCCCGTCGGCCAGCGGCAGATTGCTGCCCGTCGACACGCGATAATGTGGCAGCGCGGCATGAGGGCCGACGCCGCAGATCGTATCAAAGCTGATGTCGAGGATGCCCGCGTCGCGGCGCAGCTCCTCCAGCTTCGTGACCACGTCGATCTCCGTCAGCCCCCCCGGTGCCGTGGCGTCCAGCCAAGCCAGAAACCGCGCCATGACCGCCCCGTCGGTCAGATGCGCATCGCGCATCCCTTCGATCTCGGCGGCGTTCTTGACGGCTTTGGGCAGGACGACCGGATCGTCGGCCTTGGCGATTTCCGTCCCCCGACCCTCCAGAATGCCGAACACGGCCTCCGGCGCGGTTTTCGGATCGACGCGCACCGGGCCATCAACGCTGGCAAGCGCCGCCTCGAATCCAGAGGGGTGCATGATCGCTACCTCATTGCCGAGCGCCGTCCGGACTTCGTTGTCAAACTTATCGGGGTCCGCGAAGACCTGCACCCGCCCGTCATCGTCGATCACGGCAAAGCCAAGCACCACCGGGTTGCGCGGAATATCCGCCCCGCGAATATTCAACAGCCAGGCCAGCGAGTCGGCCAGCGTGATCACAGCCGTCGCCTGCCCGGCCTCGCGCAGCGCGTCTGCGATCCGCTGCCGCTTCTCCGCAGCCGTCGCGCCCGCAACGGCGCTGTCATGCAGCCGGACAGCGCCAACCGGCGGCGCAGGCCGGTCTGTCCAGATCCGGTCGACGAGATTCCCGACCGGAACGAGCGCGATATTATCGGCCTCAAGCTTCTTACGCAGATCAGCGATGTCCTGATGCGTGTGCAGCCACGGGTCGAAACCGACACGCCCGCCCTCCGGCAAGGCTTCGCGCAACCAATCCGCAGGGCGCGTTTCGGGGAAGGGAACGGGGGTGAAGTGGTTCAGATCGACCTCTTCCTTAACCTGAACCCGGTAGCGGCCATCGACAAATACCCCGGCGCGGTCCTGCGTGATGATCGCCTGCCCTGCACTGCCCGAAAACCCGGTCAGCCAGCGCAGCCGCGCATCGCAATCGGCCACATATTCGCCCTGATGCGCATCGGCGCGCGGCACCATGAAAGCGTCAATCCCGTCCGCCGCCATCACCTCGCGCAGCGCCTTCAGCCGCGCAGGCCCGTGAGAGCCGTCACCGGCTGCTTCAAATCCCTGAAACATAATCAAGCCCGTTGCAGATTTCGTATGCCCATCACCCGCGCCCGCTTCCGCGGATCGGCGTCGAACAGCGCCGCGAGTTGTTCCGTCATGGCCCCTGCCAATTGCTCCGCATCGGTGATCGTCACGGCCCGCTCGTAATAGCGAGTGACGTCGTGGCCGATGCCGATGGCCAGCAGTTCGACCTGACGGCGCTTCTCGATCATCTCGATCACGTCGCGGAGATGTTTTTCCAGATAATTGGCCGGGTTCACCGACAGCGTGGAGTCGTCGACCGGCGCGCCGTCGGAAATCACCATCAGGATTTTCCGCGCCTCGCTACGGCGAACCAGCCGCTTGTAAGACCATTCCAGCGCTTCGCCGTCGATATTTTCCTTCAGCAGCCCCTCTTTCATCATCAGGCCAAGATTGGGCCGCACCCGCCGCCAAGGCGCATCGGCGGATTTGTAGATGATATGGCGCAGATCATTCAGGCGGCCGGGCGTCGCCGGGCGGTTGTCTTTCAACCACGCCTCGCGACTTTGCCCACCTTTCCAGGCACGCGTCGTGAAGCCGAGGATTTCGACCTTCACATTGCACCGCTCCAGCGTCCGCGCCAGAACATCGGCACAGATTGCGGCGATCGAAATCGGCCTGCCGCGCATCGAGCCGGAATTGTCCAGAAGCAGCGTGACGACAGTGTCGCGGAATTCCGTATCATGTTCGACCTTGAAGGACAGCGGCGTCGTCGGGTTCGCCACCACGCGCGCCAGCCGACCTGCATCAAGGACGCCTTCTTCCTTATCGAATTCCCAGCTCCGGTTCTGCTGCGCCAGAAGCCGCCGTTGCAACTTGTTCGCCAACCGGCTGACCGCGCCGCGCAGCGGGTCGAGCTGCTTGTCCAGATAGGCCCTCAGCCGCTCCAGCTCCGCCGGTTCGGCCAGATCCTCGGCCTTGATCTCCTCGTCGAATTCCTGCGTGTAGACCTTGTAATCGGCGGATGCGTCGCTGACCGGGGGCGGCAGTTCCTCCGGCATCTCGCCATCGGGCATTTCCGCATCTTCGGCGAATTCCTCGTCTGCGGTATCGTCGAGGCTGACCTGCGCCTGACGTTCGTCCTGCGTGCGCTCCTGACTGCGCTCGGGCGAGGCTTCAGCGTCCTCGCCTTCGTCTTCTTCCCGCGCCTGATTGTCACCGGCCTCGGGATCGGGTTCGGCCTCGTCGCTGGCGTCGTCTTCCGGCTCACTGTCGGGGTCATCGCCAAGCTGATCGCCATAGCCCAGATCGTCGATCAATTGCCGCGAAAGCCGCGCGAAGGCTGCCTGATCCGGTGCGGTCTCACGCGCGGCGTCAAGAACCTCAGCCGCCTGCTGCGTCACGAAAGGCCGCCACAGATCGGCAGCCTCCTTCGAACCCGGCGGTAGTTCGCGCCCCGTCATCGCCTCGCGCAGCAAATATCCGGCGGCAACCGGCAACGGTACATCTGCGGGCTGCGTGGCCTGCGCATAACCGCGCCGCTGCGCCTCCGCCCCCATCTTTGCGTCGATATTGGACAGCGCACCGGGCATCTCCCGCGCCCCGACCGCCTCGACCCGCGCGGTTTCCACGGCCTCGAAGATTTCCCGGGCGAGCGGGCCTGCGGGGGCATAATGTGCGTGGGTCGTGGCATCGTGGTGCCGGATCCGCATGGCCAGCGCATCAGCCGTGCCGCGCGCCTGCACGATCTCATCCCGGCTCATCCGGCGGCTGATCTGCGGCAGGCGCATCGTGTCACCCGCCAGCCCGGACGGATCGGCACTGTAGGTGACGTTCAGTTCGGCATCATCGGCCAGCGCACGCGTCGCCTCGGTCAGCGCCTTCTTGAACGGGTCGGCAGGGTTGTCGTTGGATTTCATCCGGAATTCTCCCGATGGGCATCATAGCGCGAACAAGGTCATTTCAAAACCGGGCCGCAGCGTTTCCGAACCGGACCGGCGTCAGCCTCGTTCAGCTTGCCGCCGCCGCAGCGCTTTCCGGCAATTCCTCGTCGAACAGGCGCTGATAGAACTCCGCAACGGTCTGACGCTCAAGCTCGTCGCATTTGTTCAGGAAAGTCAGGCGGAACGCATAGCCGACATTGTCGAAGATGCGCGCGTTCTGTGCCCAGCTGATCACCGTGCGCGGCGACATCACCGTGGACAGATCGCCCTGCATGAACGCCGTCCGGGTCAGATCCGCCAGCGTGACCATTTTCGAGATCACGTCGCGGCCCTTCTCATTATTGTAGTTCGGGTTCTTGGCAAGAACGATGGCCGCCTCGGCATCGTGGCTGAGATAATTCAGCGTGGACACCAGCGACCAGCGGTCCATCTGGCCTTGGTTGATCTGCTGGGTGCCGTGATAAAGGCCGGTCGTGTCGCCCAGCCCGACCGTGTTTGCCGTGGCGAACAGGCGGAAATAGGGGTTGGGCGTGATGACCTCGTTCTGGTCCAGCAGGGTCAGCTTGCCGTCAGCCTCCAGCACACGCTGGATGACGAACATCACATCGGCGCGGCCCGCGTCATATTCGTCAAACACAATCGCCGTCGGGTTGCGCAGCGCCCAGGGCAGGATGCCTTCGTGGAACACAGTGACCTGCTTGCCGTCCACCAGCTTGATCGCGTCCTTGCCGATCAGGTCGATCCGGCTGACATGGCTGTCCAGGTTCACCCGCACACAGGGCCAGTTCAGCCGCGCGGCGATCTGTTCGATATGGGTCGATTTCCCGGTGCCGTGATAGCCCTGAATCATCACCCGGCGGTTATAGGCAAACCCGGCGAGGATGGCCAAAGTCGTATCGGGATCGAATTTATAGGTGCTGTCGATATCCGGCACACGCTCGGACTTTTCGGCAAAACCCTTGACCTTCATGTCGCTGTCCAGCCCAAAGACCTCGCGCAGGTCGATTTCTTCGGTCGGTTTTGCTTTCGCGTCCAGATCGGCCATTGTCTTGCCCTTTCACTTTTCTTGCCAGTGTGATGAAGGATTCCTGCGCCCTGTGCAAGCGAATGAGGCCTTGCCGCCGCGTCGTGCTATGGAACCTTCGCGGCGCGACGCTATTATGCTATCGCAGCAAAGAGAGGATCACAGATGTCCGGTTTGATCGCCCTGCTCGACGACGTGGCGGGGATCGCCAAGGTGGCGGCCAGTTCGGTCGACGATATCACCAGCATGGCCGCGAAGGCCGGCGCCAAGGCGGCAGGGGCCGTGATTGACGATGCTGCGGTGACGCCGAAATATGTCACGGGCTTTGACGCAAGCCGCGAATTGCCAATCATCTGGAAAATCGCGCGGGGGTCGATCTTCAACAAGATCGTGATCCTGCTGCCCATTGCCCTTGCTTTGTCGGCCTTCGCGCCGTGGCTGATTTCTCCGCTGCTGATGCTCGGCGGGTCTTATCTGTGTTTCGAGGGCGCGGAGAAGGTGTATCACGCGATTGCCCCGCCCGACGATCCGCATGACAAATACGAAGGCGGCAAGGGCGATCCGGCCACGCTCGAAGAAACCAAGGTCGCGGGCGCGATCAAGACCGATTTCATCCTGTCAGCCGAGATCATGACCATCGCGCTCAACGAGGTCACGGCCCTGATGGCCGACAGCACGCTGAGCGGCGGCGCAAAATTCGCGATGGAGGCCGGCGTCCTGTTCGTGGTGGCACTGGCAATCACGGCCGTCGTATATGGCTCGGTCGCGCTGATCGTCAAAGCCGATGACGTTGGCGTCGCGATGGCGTCGCGCAGGACCGGCCCACTCGCCGCATTCGGTCGGGGCCTTGTCAAATTCATGCCGGTGTTTCTGAAAGCACTGACGATCATCGGCACCGCCGCGATGATCTGGGTCGGCGGCAATATCATCGTCCACGGCCTGTCGGAAATGGGATGGCACGCGCCTTACGAATGGATCAAGCATCAGGCCGAGGGCGCCGCGACTGCATTGCCGCAACTCGCCGGGCTGGTCGCCTGGGCTGTGACGGCATTTTTCGACGGGGTCATTGGCCTGATCTGGGGCCTGATCCTGATCCCGCTGTCCGAATATATCCTGGTGCCACTGGCAAACGTGACACTCGTGCCGCTGATCTCGGGCGTCAAATCACTGTTCGGACGCAGTGCGGGTTGATGTTTTGCTTAATTTAGACAGGCAAATCAGCGCTTAATTCAGCGTCAACCTGCGCATGCCTTCTTGACCAATCGCATAACTGTGTCACATTTCAGTCACAAAAAAGACACTTGCCGGTTACGAAAGCTAACTACGCAGGCGTCGCCCTCAACAGGAAGGACGACTGACATGACACGTATTTTCTCTGCATCGGCCATTGCGCTGATCGCGTCGCTGGGCGCTGCCAATGCCCAGACCGAAATCCAGTGGTGGCACGCCATGGGTGGCGAGCTCGGCACCAAGCTTGAAGAAATCGTTCGGGGCTTCAACGACAGCCAGGACGAATTCACCGTCGTGCCCTCCTACAAAGGCGGCTACGCCGAGACCATGACCGCCGCCATCGCCGCATTCCGCGCCGGTGAGCAGCCTGCCATCGTGCAGGTTTACGAGGTCGGCACCGGCACCATGATGGCCGCCGAAGGCGCGATCAAGCCGGTCTACCAGCTGATGGAAGAACAGGGTCAGGACTTCGACCCGAGCGCCTTCCTGCCCGCCGTTGTCGGCTACTACACCGACACCGATGGCAATATGTTGTCGATGCCGTTCAACAGCTCGACCCCGATCCTCTACTACAACAAGAACGTGTTCGAAGCTGCCGGTCTCGACCCCGAACAGCCGCCCAAAACCTGGGGCGAGATGGAAGAATTCGGCAAGAAGATCATGGAATCCGGCGCGGCCGAATGCGGCTTCACCACCGGCTGGATCAGCTGGATCCAGACCGAGAACTTCAGCGCCTGGCACAACCAGCCGATCGGGACCGAGCAGAACGGCTTCGGCGGCATGTCCGCGCGGCTGACCCTGAACGGCCCGGTTCAGGTCAAGCATTGGGAAAACCTGAAGCGTCTGGCCGATGAAGGCGTGTTCAAATATGGCGGCCCGGTCGGCGGCGACAACGCCCCGCCGATGTTCTACAGCCAGGAATGCGCGATGATCATGAACAGCTCGGCCTCGCGTGCCGGCGTTCTGGCCAATGCGACCGATTTCGAGGTCGGCTTCGGCATGCTGCCCTATTACGACGATGTCGAGGGCGCGCCGCAGAACTCCATCATCGGTGGTGCGACGCTGTGGGCCATGCAGGGCCGTCCGGATGAAGAATATCCGGCCATCGCCGCATTCTTCAGCTACCTGTCGAGCCCCGAGGTTCAGGCCGACTGGCACCAGTTCTCCGGCTATCTGCCGATCACGCAGGCCGCCTATGACCTGACGACGGAGCAGGGTTACTATACCGAGAACCCCGGCGCGGAAACCGGCCTGAAGCAGATCACGCTGAACGAGCCGACCGAGAACTCCAAGGGCCTGCGCTTCGGCAACTATGTGCAGATCCGCGGCATCATCGACGAAGAGTTCGAGGCGCTGCTGAACGGTTCGAAGGACGCGCAAGGCGCACTCGACGCTCTGGTTGAGCGCGGCAACGCCCTGCTCGAAGACTTCAAAGCCCAGAACCAGTAAGATCAATGTCGGGGCTGCGCGCAGGCGCGGCCCCCTCGCCTATTTTCGAACCTCTCCTTTTCTGAACGACGGCGGCAGGATGAAGCGCACCATCTTCAGCAACCAGTTTTTGCCGTGGCTGTTACTGGCGCCGCAGCTTGCCATTACCTTCATTTTCTTCATCTGGCCTGCCGCGCAGGCTGTTTGGCAAAGCTTCCTGCGGGAAGATGCCTTCGGGATCAAGTCCACCTTTGTCGGGCTGAACAACTACGCCCGTCTTTGGAACAGCCCCGAATATCTGAACTCCATGAAGGTCACGCTGGTGTTCTCGGTCAGCGTCACGCTGCTGTCGATGTGCCTGTCGCTGCTGCTGGCCGTCGCCGTGGACCGGACGCTCAGATCGTCGCGCTTCTACACCACCTTGCTGGTCTGGCCCTATGCGGTCGCCCCGGCCGTCGCCGGTATCCTGTGGTTTTTCATCTTCAACCCAACCGTGGGCATCCTGCCCTTCGTGCTGGAGCAGGTCGGCTATGACTGGGATCATTTCTCCAACCCCGGTCAGGCGATGACGCTGGTGGTGATCGCGAGTGCGTGGAAACAGATCAGCTATAACTTCCTGTTCTTCGTCGCCGGATTGCAATCGGTGCCGACCAGCCTGCGGGAGGCGGCGGCGATTGACGGGGCCGGGCCGGTAAAGCGCTTCTTCACCATCACCCTGCCGCTCCTGTCGCCCACAACCTTCTTCCTGATGGTCGTCAATATCGTCTACGCCATGTTCGAAACCTTCGGCGTCATCGACGCCACGACCGAGGGCGGACCGGCGCAGGCCACGAATATCATGGTCTACAAGGTCTATTTCGACGGCTTCATCGGCCAGAACATGGGCAGTTCCGCCGCGCAATCGGTCGTGCTGATGTGCATCGTGATCGCGCTGACGGTCGTCCAGTTCCGCTGGGTTGAAAAGAAGGTGGCCTACTGATGATCGAGCACCGGCCTTTTCTCAATTTCCTCACCCATCTGGTGCTGATCCTTGGCGTCATCGTCGTCGCGCTGCCGGTCTGGATCGCCTTCGTCGCGTCAACGCATGAGGCGACCGCGTTTTCCTCAGGCACCATCCCGATGTGGCCCGGCCCGAAGCTGATCGAGAATTACAGCCTGATGTTCGACAGCGGCGTCTCCACCAGCGGGACGCCCCCGATCGGGCTGATGATGATGAACTCGCTGATCATGGCGCTGGCGATTGCCATCGGCAAGATCATCATCTCGATCCTGTCCGCCTTCGCCATCGTCTATTTCCGCTTTCCGCTGTGCAATCTCGCCTTTTGGTGCATCTTCGTGACGCTGATGCTGCCGGTTGAGGTCCGCATTGTCCCGACATTCGAGGTCGTTGCTGATCTGGGCCTGCTGAACTCCTACGCCGGTCTTTCGATCCCGCTGATCGCCTCTGCCACGGCGACATTCCTGTTCCGGCAGGTGTTCCTGACCATGCCGGATGAGCTGGTCGAGGCGGCGCGGATCGACGGTGCGGGTCCGATGAAATTCTTCCGCGATATTCTGCTGCCGCTGTCGCGGACCAATATCGCCGCGCTGTTCGTGATCCTGTTCATCTATGGCTGGAACCAGTATCTCTGGCCGCTGCTGATCACCACGGATGCGAAATACTACACCATCGTCGCAGGCATCAAACGCATGGCCGACGTGGTTGACGGGCTGCCGCAATGGCATCTGGTCATGGCAACCGCGGTTATGGCAATGCTGCCGCCGGTCGCCGTCGTGGTCGGAATGCAGCGCCTGTTCGTCAAAGGTCTTGTCGAGACGGAGAAGTAAATTGGCATCAATCACACTGGACAATGTCGGCAAGGTCTATCCGGGCGGAACCCGCGCGGTCGAGGGCGTGAATATCGACATTGCCGATGGCGAATTCATCGTGCTGGTCGGCCCGTCCGGCTGCGGCAAGTCGACCCTGCTGCGCATGGTGGCGGGGCTGGAATCGATTACCGAGGGCACGGCAAAGATCGGCGACCGGGTGGTCAATGACATGGAACCGGCAGATCGCGACATCGCGATGGTGTTTCAGAACTACGCGCTCTACCCGCATATGTCGGTGCGCAAGAACCTCGAATACGGGCTGAAGAACCGCCGCACGCCGCGTGCAGAAATCGACCGCCGTGTGAACGAGGCGGCGGAGATCCTGCAAATCGGGCAGTTCCTCGACCGCAAGCCCCGTGCCCTGTCCGGCGGGCAGCGTCAGCGTGTTGCAATGGGCCGCGCGATTGTGCGCGAGCCGGCGGCATTCCTGTTTGACGAACCGCTGTCGAACCTCGACGCAAAACTGCGCGTCGCCATGCGGCTGGAGATCAAGGAGCTTCAGAAACGCCTCCACACCACTTCGCTATATGTGACACATGACCAGCTGGAAGCGATGACGATGGCGGATCGTCTGGTTGTGCTGAACGGTGGCCGGGTCGAGCAGATCGGCACCCCGCTGGAGGTGTACCGCAAGCCCGCCTCCGCCTTCGTCGCCAGCTTCATCGGCAGCCCGGCGATGAACCTGATCCCGGCAAGCGCGGTGCCGCATATTCCGGGCAGCGCCCATGCCGGTCTGATCGGCATCCGGCCCGAGGATCTTCATCCCGCACCTGACGGGCAGATCGAGCTGAAGATCAATGCCGTGGAGGAACTTGGCGCGAACCGTCTGGTTCATGGCCAACTCGGTGGCGAAATCCTGACGGTGACGATGCCCGCCGATGCGGATTTGCCGGAGGTGCTGCGGCTGAATGCGGCGCCCGAGGCGGTACATCTTTTCCGTGCGGATAACGGCGCGCGTATACCCGTTTAGGGTGCATCTCGACCACATCTCCGATTCGTCCACAAGATTTTGTGGGATTTAACCAAAAATCCCTTTACACATGCGCCCCGCTGCCGCACCCTGATCTTGTAGGGCAGACGGGTTCAACCACATCCTGTCGTGTTCGCACTCAAGAATTCGTACTCAATAAGATGGGCCAACCATCAAACCATTGAGGAAGGCAGTCATGGCGCAGACCGATAGTTTCATCCTGAGCGAAGACATCCACCCCATCGATATCGTCGAGACGATCGCAAACCATCACGAATGGGATTTCGACCGGCTCGCTGACGATCAGATCGCAATGGCCGTCGAGGGCCAGTGGCGAACCTATTCGATCACCCTCGCATGGTCCAACGCAGAAGAGATGCTGCGCCTGATATGCACCTTCGACATGGACCCGCCTGCCGAGCGCATGCCCGCGCTGCACGAGGCGATGAATATGGCCAACGATCAGGTCTGGGACGGGGCGTTCACGTTCTGGCCGTCGCAGCGGATGATGGTCTGGCGGTACGGGCTGGTTCTGGCCGGCGAAACGACCGCCAGTCCGGAACAGATCGACCACATGATCCGCAACGCCGTCATGCAGGCGGAACGGCTCTATCCGGCGTTCCAGCTGGTTGCCTGGGGCGACACCACGGCAGACGCAGCTATGGACATCGCAATGGGCGCGGCCTACGGACGGGCATAAGCAGGGCCGCATCAGGCGCGGCCCCGACATCAGGGGGACGCGATGGATTTCACAGATATCAATGAACGCGGATTGGTTCTGGTCGGCTGCGGACGAATGGGCGGCGCAATGCTCACCGGCTGGCTGGCCAAGGGAATAGCACCCGCTGCGGTCACGGTAATCGACCCGAATGCGAAACCGGACTGGGCCGATAAGGGCGTGCGGCTGAACCAGACGCCGCCCGACAACCCGGCCGTGCTGGTGCTGGCGGTCAAGCCGCAGATGATGGGCAGCGTACTGGACGAGCTGTCGGCGGGCGGCGATACGCTGGTCCTCTCCGTCGCGGCAGGGGTGACGTTGGCCGCCTATGATTCGGCCTTCCCCGCGGGGAAGATTATCCGCGCCATGCCCAACACCCCGGCGGCGATCGGGCGCGGCATCACGGCGATCATCGGCAATTCAGCTGCCGGGCCAGAGGCGCTCGACCTTGCCGAGGGCCTGCTCTCCGTCGTGGGCGAGGTCGTCAGGCTGGAAGCGGAATCGCAGATGGATGCGGTGACGGCGTTGTCGGGCTCCGGCCCCGCCTATGTGTTCCACATGATCGAGGCGATGACACAGGCCGGCATGGAGCAGGGCCTGCCGGAGGAACTGGCACTGCAACTCGCCCGTGCCACGGTTGCCGGTGCAGGCGCGCTGGCCATGAGCGATGACACCCCGCCCTCGGCACTGCGCGAGGCGGTGACATCGCCGGGCGGAACGACAGCCGCAGGCCTTGCAAAGCTGATGGATCAGGATGACGGCCTACCGCCCCTGATGGCACGGACCATAAAGGCGGCGGCGGACCGGTCGCGGGAACTCGGCGCATGACCATCACCTATGACGATTTTCAGAAAGTCGACATCCGCGTCGGTGTCGTCACCCGCGCCGAGCCCTATCCTGAGGCACGGAAACCCGCGATCAAGCTCTGGGTGGATTTCGGCCCCGAGATCGGGGAGCGGAAAAGCTCTGCCCAGATCACCGTTCATTACAAGCCCGAAGAACTGGTCGGACGGCAGGTGCTTGGCGTGGTAAACTTCCCGCCACGCCAGATCGGCAAATTCATCTCCGAGGTGCTGGTCCTCGGCCTGCCCGACGAAAACGGAGAGGTCGTGCTGATCGGCCCCGGACAGGAAGTCCCCTTGGGAGGAAGGTTGTTCTGATGAAACTGCTCGTGACACGCCCCATGACGCAAGCTGCGGAATCCGCGATCTCGGCCCGGTTCGAGGAGACGCGGTTCCGTGACACGAATGAGCCGATGACGCTGGATGAGGTCAAGGCGGCGCTTTCCGAATATGATCTGATCATGCCCACGCTCGGCGACGCGTTCAGGGCCGAGGCTTTCGCAGCCGCCCCGCCAAAGACGAAATTGCTGGCGAATTTCGGCGCCGGATATAACCATATCGATCTGGACGCGGCCAAAGCGGCCGGTGTCAGCGTCACCAACACCCCCGATGTGGTGACAGAAGCGACGGCAGATCTGGCGGTCACCCTGCTGATGATGACCGCGCGCCGCGCCGGAGAGGGCGAGCGGCTGGCCCGCAGCGGCACATGGCAAGGCTGGAACCCGACGCAGATGCTGGGCAGTCAGGTCTCGGGCCGCACGGTCGGTATCGTCGGCATGGGCCGGATCGGACGCGCCATCGCCAAACGGCTGCATCTGGGTTTCGGCATGCGGGTGGTGTTCTTCAACCGCTCGCCCTTGTCGTCGCTGGACTTCCCGGCGCGGCAACTCCCGTCGCTGGATGAGGTCATGCGGCAGTCGGATTTCGTCGTGGTCGCGGTCCCCGGCGGCGCGGGCACACATCATCTGATCGGCAGCGGCGAGCTCGACGCGCTCGGCAAGAACGGGATCATCATCAATATCGCGCGCGGCGACGTCATCGACGAAGCTGCCCTGATCGCGGCGCTTTCCTCGGGCAAGATCCGCGCGGCCGGGCTGGATGTCTATGAGCAGGAGCCGGTGATCCCGCAAACGCTTCGCGAGATGGACAATGTCGTGCTTCTGCCCCATCTCGGGACCGCGGTCGAAACTGTGCGGACGGATATGGCGCTGCGCGCGTTGGACAATCTGATCGCGTTCTCCGAGGACAAGGCACTGCCCGACGCGGTCATCTGACCTGATCGCGGACTGACAATCATTAATCGAACCGGATTACGGTGCAGACGTTGTCTGCCCGTAAACCGTAACGATTGAAAGGTTGCGCTATGAACTGGGATATTATCGCCGGGAAATGGGATCAGCTTAAAGGTTCCGTTAAGGAAAAATGGGGCGAGCTGACCGACGACGAACTGACCGAAGTCGCTGGTAACAAGGACAAGATGTCCGGCAAGCTTCAGGAGAAATACGGCTGGACCAAGGAAGAAGCCGACAACCAGATTAACGACTTCTTCAAAGACAAGAGCTAAGCGACACGCTGCCTTGTTCAAACAAATTAGGGCGTCCACTTGGGACGCCCTTCTTCGATTCCGCTAGAACCGGCGAAGGCCGGCTCGCATCGGGCATCAGAAAAAATGTTAACTCGTTACACAAAGCGACTATATCAAACAGAAATCCGGGCGCATCCGAAAAGCTGCATTTAAAACTTATCTTTTTGGACAGGCACTTTTGCACGGGAAGATTGGCCCCGGTTCGTATAAGTGCGCCGGGCCTGCGCCGCCCTTTCCGACCGGCTCGCTTTCCGCCACAGATCAAACCCCTTGACGCGCACCCTCCCTTGCCGCCAACAAGGCCCGGAAATCTCCGGGGAACCGCATGCTGCGCGCCTATCTGAAGCACGGCAATTTTCTACTGCCAATCACGCCGCGCGAGGATGCGTCGGCGGCGATCTGGCTGGATGTCTACCGCCCGCTGCCCGAACAGATCGAAAAGCTTGGCCGTCTGGGTATCCGCATCCCGACGCTGGAGGAGATGGCCGAGATCGAGATTTCCTCGCGGCTTTATGTCGAAGACGGCGCCAGCTACATGACCGCGATGCTGCCAGGGTCCACCCCGGACGGCAAACCGCTTTCCGGGCCGGTCACCTTCATCCTGACCGCAGACCGGCTGATAACGGTGCGCCACCACGCGCCGCGTCCGTTTGACACCTTTGCCGAACGGGCCGACCGATCAGCCAGCGGGACGGACAGTGCCGAGCGGGTGTTTCTCGGCCTGATCGAGGAGATTATCGCCCGCCTCGCCGACCTGCTGGAATGCGCGGGCAGCGAGCTGGACCAGACCCTGCGCGGCGTGTTCCAGTCGGAGGCGCGGCAAAGACCGGCGATGCTGCAATCGGCATTGGAGCAGATCGGGCGGCAATCGGACCTGATCGCGCGTGTGCGGCTTGGCCTGCTGTCGCTGGGGCGCGTCCTGACATTCTATTCGGCTGTTCAGAGCAAGGGGCCGGATACCGCGAAACTGAAACCTGTCATCAAGGCCCATCAGCGCGACGTTCAGGCCTTGCAGGAACATGTGGATTTCCTGACCTCGCGCGTCAGCCTGTCGGTTGACGCCACATTGGGCATCATCAACCTGCAACAGAACAGCATCATGCGGGTGATGTCGGTGGTCGCAGCACTGTTCCTGCCGCCAACACTGATCGCCTCGACCTACGGCATGAACTTCGAGGACATGCCGGAGCTGGGCTGGCGGTTCGGCTATGAATGGGCGCTCGGCCTGATGGCGCTGACGGTCATTGCCACCTGGCTGGTGCTGTGGTGGCGGAAATGGCTATAGCGGCAGGCGCTCGATCAGCCGGAACCGGCCATCCTCCCCTTCACCCATAAGGCTGATTGCATCCAGTACGAAGGGACGCGGAACCACATCCAGCATCGGTTCAAGCACCGAGCGGGTGGCCTCAATTATCGGCTCGTCGAGACTGCCGCTCAGCGTCATGTGAAAACGGAACTCGTCTTTCACATAAGGATAACCCCAGCCCCGCAGATAGTCCCGTTGACGCTCCGTAAGGGCATCGGGGTTTCGCCGCGCGATCTCCGCCTCGTTCAGGGGCGCGCGTAACGGGTCGAGCGATTCGACGATCTGCGCGGCAAGCCGGTTCAGGTCCGCCATATCGCCATCCGGGGTCAGTGCCAGAAACGATCCGATCCGATTAAGCGACAGGCCCGGCAAGGTGACAGGACGCAGCACCTCGGCCAATGCCGCCGCCGCATCCCGCAACTCCGCCTCGCCGTGACCGTCAGCCAGCCGGAATGGCGGTTTCAGCGTGGCGTGAAACCCGTATTTGCGCGGCGTCCGGGTGATCTTTTCCACATCCAGCACCAAAACGTCGGGATGCGCCACCTCGCAGCCAGAGATCACGTCCCATCCCAGCCAGCTTGCCCCGAAATCTGCGAAACCGCCCTCGGGCGGGGTGTAATAAATTGCGTATCTGCGGTATGCGACCATTTCGGCTCTATTCATGGATTTTGACATGCAAGAAACCGTCCTGGCTCATGCGACGCTGATCCTGCCCGATCAAATGCGAAAAGGCCATGTCGTCCTTCGCGACGGCACGATTGCAGAGATCGGCGAGGGCGCGGCACCACGCAGCGCCATCGACTGCGAGGGGGATCACATCGCACCGGGGCTGGTCGAGCTTCACACGGATAATCTGGAACGCCATATCCAGCCGCGCCCGGGCGTGAACTGGCCACATGCGGCGGCGATCTTTGCCCATGACGCGGAGCTTGCCGGTTGCGGGATCACGACCGTGTTCGACGCAATGCGCGCAGGCTCCATCCCCAGCCGAAAGGACTACGCACCCTATGCGCGCGAACTGGCGTCCGAGCTGATCGAGCAACGGCAGAGCAATGCACTGCGTATCAGCCATTTCCTGCATCTGCGGGCCGAGATCTGCTGTGCGAGCCTGCTGGAGGAACTGGCCAGCTTCGGTCCAGACGACCGGGTCGGTCTGGTCAGCCTGATGGATCACACGCCGGGGCAGCGACAGTTCCGCGACACGCAAGCGCTTGAGACCTATCTGCGCAGCAAGGTGCAGATGAACGACCGCGACATTGCCGAGTATTTCGCCGAACTGCACGAGCTTTCGGCCCGGAACGGCGTCGCGCATGAGGCGGGCGCGGTCGCCTTCGCCGGTCGCGTCGGTGCAGTTCTGGCCAGCCATGACGACACCACGGCGGACGAGGTGGCGCGCTCTGCCGCGCATGGCATCCGGCTGGCGGAATTCCCCACGACGCGCGAGGCGGCAGAGGCCTGTCACCGCCATTCGATCCGCACCATCATGGGCGCGCCGAACCTGATCCGGGGCAAGTCGCATTCCGGCAATGTCGCGGCGCGCGAACTGGCGGAGGCGGGGCTGCTGGACATCATCAGCAGCGATTATGTGCCATCGGCCCTGTTGTCGGCGGCAGCCCTTCTGGCGCAGATCTGGGACGACTGGCCGCGCGCCATCGCCTGCGTGACCTCAACGCCGGCGAACGCCGCCGGACTGAAGGACCGGGGCCGGTTGGAGGCGGGACTGCGCGGCGATCTGATCCGGTTCCGGCTGGTCAACGGCACCCCGGCTTTGCGTGAAACCTGGGTGCGCGGTCAACGGGTGTCTTGAGCTTGAAACCGACAGCGACCGGAGATGCCCCCCCGCTCAATTGATGTGGAACCGCAACCACATTGGCTAAGTTTCTCAAGTGATCGAAACCTGCTGCGGCAGGTTTCACTGTGTTTAACGAGGGTGCCGCATGACCGGATTTCTGCTTCTTGCCACAATTTTTCTGGTCGCCGGGGTCATTGCCGTGCCACTTGCCACGCGTTTCGGGCTTGGCTCGGTGCTGGGCTATCTGGTCGCGGGTATCCTGATCTCTCCGATCCTGGCATGGCTGCATGTCGATGTCGTCGCGATCCAGCATTTCGCCGAATTCGGCGTGGTCATGATGCTGTTCCTCGTCGGGCTGGAGCTGGAGCCGAGCCTTTTGTGGTCCATGCGGTCGCGGCTGCTTGGGCTTGGCGGGCTTCAGGTGGCGATCACGGCGGCGCTTGTCGCGGCAATCGGCATCGCCTTCGGGCTGTACTGGACCATTGCCGTGGCGCTCGGTCTGGTCTTCGCGCTGTCTTCGACGGCAATCGTGCTGCAAACGCTGAACGAAAAGGGGCTGATGAAGTCCGATGGCGGGCAATCCGCCTTCTCCGTCCTGCTGTTTCAGGACATCGCCGTCATCCCGATGCTCGCCTTTATCCCGCTGCTGGCCATGCCGGCCCTGATGGATACCGCGCCGGAGGTGGAGGAAGCCGGTGAGGCCGGACATGAGGCGCTGAGCCTCGTCGCGGGGCTGGCAGGCTGGCAGGCGGCGTTGGTGACGATTGCCGCTGTGGCTTTCGTGATCTTCGTCGGCATCGTGCTGACCCGGCCCCTGTTCCGGTTCGTGGCGATGGCCAATCTGCGCGAGCTGTTCACGGCAACCGCGCTCGCCATCGTCGTCGGCATCGCCTTGCTGATGTCGCTGGTCGGGCTGTCACCGGCACTTGGCACCTTCCTCGCAGGCGTGGTGCTGGCGGGCAGCGAGTACCGGCACGAATTGGAAAGCGATATCGATCCGTTCCGTGGCCTGTTGCTGGGTCTGTTCTTCATGACGGTCGGGGCCAGCATCAATTTTGGGTTGTTGGCCGAGAATGCCGTGATGGTGATCGGCCTGACACTGGGGCTGATGCTGCTGAAAGCCGCCGTATTGCTGGGCCTTGCGCGGGTGTTCAATATCTCCGGCAGTCATCGCTGGCTCTTCGCGCTTGGCCTCGCGCAGGCGGGTGAGTTCGGCTTCGTGCTGCTGTCCTTCACCGTTGCCAATAATGTCGTGCCGCAGAGCGTCGCGGATATCGCGCTTCTGGTCGTTGCGCTGTCGATGCTGCTGACGCCGGGGCTGTTTATCCTGTACGAACGCGTCATCGCCCCCCGTTTCGACAATGAGCAGCGGGCGGAGGCGGATGAGATAGACGAGCCCAGCCCGATCATCGTCGCCGGTCATGGCCGCTTCGGCGGCATCATCGCGCGGATGCTGCGCAGCATCGGGATGCAGGTGACGGTTGTCGATTATTCCTCGAAACAGCTGGAAATGCTGCGCGCCTTCGGCATTCAGGCCTATTTCGGCGATGCCACCCGCCCTGACCTGCTGCACGCCGCCGGTATAGACGAGGCGAAGCTGCTGGTGGTCGCTATCGACGGCAAGGATCAGATCACCGCCATTGTCGAACATGTCGCGCGCAATCATCCGCATGTCCACATCGTCGCCCGCGCCGTGGACCGCTATCATGTCTATGAGCTGTATCAGGCGGGTGCGGATGATATTATCCGGGAGACATTCGACAGTGCCGTGCGCAGCGGGCGATCCGCCCTGGAGGCGCTCGGCTATTCCCGCCCGGAGGCGGATGCGATGGCGGCACGTTTCGTGGAGATTGACAACACGCATAACCGCGGGCTTGCCGCAGCTCACCGTCCGGGCATACCGCCGCACGAGAATCCCGATTTCGTGAAGCTGGCGCAGGCAATGGATGCGCAGATCGCGTCGGAGATGCAGGCGGGTCGCGACGCGGTCAAGGCCCGGCGAAGGGAAGGACAGGCGGAGGTTCCGGTCGCAAGTCAGGGCTGACATATCCCTGACGACGGGGCGCGCGCTTTTGGCGCATCCGGGGATCCGGCAAGGAAACCCGCCATAAGAAGCGCGCGCCCGCGTGGCATCTATCTGTTTGGTCTGTTTCACATAACTGTCACCAAAGTGACGGATTTTTGTCGCATCCTAATGGGTAAGCATCGGACGTCCCAGATTTTGAGGAGTCCCATGCAGTTTCGTACCTTCCTGACCTCCGGCATCGCTATTGCCGCCGCGCTGCCCGCGATGGCCGAGCCGAGCTTCAACCGGATCGCCAGCTTCGCGACCTTCGAGAACATGGCCGAAGGTGAGGATCGCGCGCGCGAGACCTCCGCCGAGATCATGGCCGTCACCGAAGACGGCAACACGCTGATCTATTCCGACAGCCCCCTGGGCGTGATCGGCATGATCGACATCACCGACGCGACCGACCCGAAGCCGCTTGGCAATATCGACATGGATGGCGAGCCGACGACCACGGTCGTGCGTGGTGACAAGGCATTCGTCGGCGTCAACACCTCCGAATCCTACACGGAGCCGTCGGGCGTGCTGCGCACCGTCGATCTGACCACGCAGGAAGTCGTGGCAAGCTGCGATCTGGGTGGCCAGCCCGACAGTGTCGCCATCTCCGACGCCGGTGACATGATCGCCGTCGCCATCGAGAACGAGCGTGACGAGGATGCGGGCGATGGCGGGCTGCCGCAGATGCCGGCTGGTTTCGTCGTGCGCCTGCCGGTCACCGATGACGGCGTGGATTGCGAAGGCAAGCAGGATATCGACCTGACCGGCCTCGCTGATGTCGGCGCGGAAGATCCGGAGCCGGAATTCCTCGACTTCAACGAAGCCGGTGAGATCGCCGTTACGCTTCAGGAAAACAACCATATCGTCGTGATCGGTGCCGATGGCGCGGTCGCCTCCGATTTCAGCGCCGGTGCGGTCAGCATCGACGGTGTGGACATTGCCGAGGAAGGCGCGCTGGATTTCACCGGCAGCCTGACCGATATTCCGCGCGAACCCGACGCGCTGAAATGGCTGGACAACGATAATTTCGTCGTCGCCAATGAAGGCGACTGGAACGGTGGCTCGCGCGGCTTCACCATCTTCGCCAAGGACGGCACCGTCGTTTACGACAGCGGCAACAGCTTCGACCGCGCCGTGGCGGAAATCGGCCACTACCCGGAAGGCCGTTCGGAGAACAAGGGCGCCGAGCCGGAAGCCGTCACCGCCGCCACCTATGGCGAGCAGCCGCTGATCTTCGTCGCCTCCGAGCGTGGCAGCGTTGTCGGCGTCTATGATGCGACCGATCCGGCCGCGCCTGAGCTGCTGCAAATGCTGCCCTCCGGCATCGGCCCGGAAGGTCTGGTCACGATCCCGGAACGCAACCTGTTCGCCACTGCGAACGAGGCCGATCTGGTTGAGGATGGCGGCGCGCGCGCGCATGTCATGATCTATGAGCGCAGCGAGGGTGAAGCGGCCTATCCGGTGCTGACCTCCGCCGGTTCCGATCCGCTGATCGGCTGGGGCGCGCTGTCGGGTCTGGCAATGGACCCTGCCGCACCGACCACGCTTTATGCGGTCAATGACAGCGCTTATGATACGCAGCCGTCGATCTTCACCATCGACACCACGACCGCCCCGGCGACGATCACCGCCAAGACCGTCGTGACCCGCGATGGCGCAGCGGCTGAAAAGCTGGACCTCGAAGGCATCGCGACAGATGGCGAAGGCGGGTTCTGGCTGGCCTCCGAAGGGAACCCGGACAAGGAAGTCCCGCATCTGGTCCTGCACGTCAATGCGGACGGCGCGATCACCGAAGAGTTCACCCTGCCGGAAGCGCTGCTGGAACAGCAGAAGCGCTTCGGTCTGGAAGGCATCGCGCTTCAGGACGGCAAGGTCTGGGTCGCGGTTCAGCGTGAATGGGGCGACGATCCGGAAGGTCAGGTCAAGCTGCTGCAACTGGACCCGGCAACCGGCGAGTGGCTGGGCGTTCGCTATCCGCTCGACAGCGGCGAGGGCTGGGTTGGCCTGTCCGAACTGGCGATCAACGGCGACTATCTGTACCTGATCGAGCGTGACAACCAGATCGGTGACAATGCCGTGCTGAAAGCCGTCACCCGCGTCGCTCTGGCCGATCTGGCCCCGGCAGCGCTGGATGGCGAATTGCCGCTGGTCGAAAAGGAAACCGTGCGTGATCTGATCCCGGATATGCAGCAGTGGAACGGCTATGTTCAGGACAAGGTCGAGGGCATGGCGATTGCCGATGATGGCACCGTCTGGATCGTCACCGACAATGACGGCGTCGACGATGCCTCGGGCGAGACGCTGATGTGGTCCTTTAAGCTGGACTGATCTGAACGGACCCTGAAAACGCCGCCGGGTGGAAAATTCACCCGGCGGTTTTTATTTGCGCCAAAGCATCTGCGAGCACATCCCGGAACCGGGAAATCCGCGCGGGCGTCGCATCGGCAAAGCCGATGACCAGCCCTGTCAGTCCCGTTTCGGACATTGTCGACAGGCGGGCCGGGCGGAACCCTTTGACGGCAAGCGCCTGCATCACGGGCAGCTCATCCCTTGGCGGATCGAAAACCGCCGCAAGCTGGACCCCGCCATCGGGCGCGCGGACGGTCAGGCCGGGCAGCCCCTCCAGTGCCTTTGTCAACGCCTGCCCCCGTGCCTCGTACGCCCGCGCGATGCGCCGCAGATGGGTGCGATAACGGCCAGAGCCCATGAAATCCGAAAGCGCCAGTTGCGCGTGGAGGTTTGCCGTTATCCCGAGGTTTCGCTGCGCCGCGCGGAGCGGATCGACCAGATTGTCCGGCACAACCATCCAGCCGATCCGCAGCGACGGCATCAGCACCTTGGCCGCTGAGCCGAGATAGGCGACCTCCCCCGGACCATGCGCCGCCAAGGTCGCGATTTCGCGACCGCGCCAGAGGAATTCGCTGCCGTAATCATCCTCAAGGATCAGGGCCCGCTGCGCCCTCGCCCGTTCGATCAGTTCCATGCGGCGATGCAGGGAAAGCCGCACGCCGAGCGGATACTGGTTCGACGGCGAGACATAGATCAGCCGCGCCTCCGGTGGCACCGTATCGACCCGCACCCCTTCGGCATCGACAGGAAGCGGACGGATGTTCAGCGCGGCCATCGTGAATGCCGCACGCGCGCCAAGATAGCCGGGATCCTCCATTGCCGTGACATCGCCCGGATCGGTGAGCGTCAGGGCCAGAAGCGAGACGGAGGCCTGGGTGCTGGTGGTGATGATGATGCGGCCCGGATCGGCACGCAGGCCACGATCCGCCGCCAGCCTTTCCGCCAGAACCTTGCGGAGCGCAGCAATCCCGTGCGGCTCACCATAGGCCGCGACATCACCATGCATCGCCCGCCCCGCCCGGCGAAGTGCAACGGCCCATTCGTCGCGCGGAAACAGCGTCTCGTCCGGCACACCCGGCGTCATCACACCTTGCGCAGTCGCATAGCTGGCACTGCGGGGGTTATGCGCAAACCCCTGTCCCCGCGTCGAAAGCGGCGGCCCCCTGCCCGGCTCCGGCGCAGCTTGCATCTGCGGCGCGGTCACGCGCGGCGCGGCACCTTGTCGGACAGTCAGGACACCCTCCGCCCGCAGCAGGTCATAGGCCGTGTTCAGCGTGGTCCGCGACAGACCGAGCGCCTGCGCCGCTGCCCGGCTCGACGGCAGTCTTGCGCCGTCGGCCAGCCTTCCTTCATGGATCGCGGAAAGCAGATCGCGGTAGATCTGAACCGGCATGGGTTCGGCCAGTGCCGGATCCGGGTTGGTCAGATTGGAAAGCTGAACTGGTTGCATGAAATCTATCAAAACTGGTCATTTTCTCATTCCAGTTGATCGGCGAAAAGAACGGAAGTCAATCGGAGAAGAAACATGCAACCCGCCTACGCCCGCGCACGCCAGCAGAAGCGCGCCGTATATGATGAGGAAACTATCCACGCCATTCTGGACAGCAACATGGTCGGCCATGTCGGTTTTATCGCCGATGACCGCCCGATGGTGATCCCCATGGCCTATGCCCGCATCGGTCAGGTGATCTATCTGCACGGGGCGTCCAAAACCCGGATCACGCGGCTGTCGGACGTGCCGCTGTGCATGGAGGTCACGCGGCTGACGGGCATTGTCGCGGCCCGGTCAGGATTTCATCATTCGGTCAATTACGAAAGCGCGGTCATTCATGGCCAGGCGCGAAAGGTCACCGGGGACGAGTTGGGCCAGTCGCTTGACGCGATCCTCGACCATCTTTTGCCCGGTCGCAGCGCCGAGGTGCGCCCGATGAACGCGCAGGAACGGAAAGCGACCGGGGTTATCGCGCTAGAGATCGAGCATGCCAGCGCCAAGATCCGCACGGGCCCGCCCGTAGATGATGAGGAAGATCATGCGCTGCCGATCTGGGCCGGGGTGATCCCGGTCACAACGGCGCTTGGAGAGGCCGTGCGCGACGGTTATTGCGGCGAGGACATCGCGACAGCACCCTCAATCACGGCGGCAAGGCGCAGATTTGCCTGACGCACACCGATGAGATCAGGAGCGGTCTTCGCCCCCGGTCTCATCACTGCTGTAAAACATCGTCCCGATCTCGATGGGACCGCGGCCGACCTCGCGCCGGTGGCGGTTGGTGTCGCGCAAGGAATAGACGCAGCCGCAATATTCCTGCTGGTAGAATTCCTCACGCTTGGAAATCTCGATCATGCGGTTTGCGCCGCCGCCCTTGCGCCAGTTGTAATCCCAGTATTCGAGCCCGTCATAAGGCTTGACCGCGCGTTCGCCGCAGCCATTGATCTGCTTGATATCCTTCCAGCGGGAAATGCCGAGGCTGGAGGTCATGACCGGGAACCCGTGCTCATGCGCAAAAAGCGCCGTGCGTTCGAACCGCATGTCGAAACACATGGTGCAGCGGATGCCCCGCTCCGGCTCCCACTCCATCCCTTTGGCGCGGGCGAACCAGTTGTTGCTGTCGTAATCAGCGTCGATAAAGGGAATATCATGCTGTTCGGCAAAGCGGATATTTTCGTCCTTCCGCAGCAGATATTCCTCATGCGGGTGGATATTCGGGTTGTAGAAAAAGATCGTGTAATCGATCCCCGACGCGGTCATCGCTTCCATCACCTCGCCCGAGCAGGGGGCGCAGCAGCTATGCAGCAGCACCTTCTTTTCGCCGCCGGGCGGGTTGAGTATTGGTCTTTGCAGATCGTCGGTCATGACGGGAGCCTTGCGGTTTGCGGGATCAGGCGAGGCTATTAGCGCGAATCGGACTTAAAAAAAAGACCGCGTCGAACGGGAACGCGACAGCTTGCCTGCGGCACGGCTCACAGTTCAGCCATGCACCGGAACCCAAAGCCCTGCGGCATTGTTGGACCTGCACAGTTGCAGCGGCACCGGAAGGCAGCAAATGGATGGATTCACCTTCACGCCCGGACGGAATTGCTGGCGGGTCGAACTTGCCGAGCGTTTTGCGGTTATTGTCGATGGTGCAGATTACTTCCGTGCGCTGCGCGAGGCGCTGCTGCTGGCGGAGGATGTGATCACACTGGTCGGCTGGGACTTTGCCTTCGAAATCGAAATGCTCCCGGGCGAAAGCGATCAGAACGGCAATGCGCCGGACAGTTTTCCAAACCAGATGGGGCCTTTCCTCGATGCGCTTGCAGAACATCGGCGCGAACTGGAAATCTATCTTTTGAAATGGAGCGGCGGCGCGCTTATTGCACCGGGCGGCATCATTCCGACCGCGCAGATCAAGCTGCTGTCGCCGGAGCAGGTTCATCTGGGCTTCGACGGGCGGCATCCGGTCGGGGCCTGTCACCATCAGAAAATCGTCGTTGTCGATGACTCGCTTGCCTTCTGCGGCGGGATCGATGTCACACATGGCCGCTGGGACGAGCGGGGGCATCCGCCACAGAATCCGCTGCGGGCGGATGAGAATGGGAAGGTTGCCCAGCCCTGGCACGATGTCGCGACCATGATGTCAGGCCCGGCAGCGGCAGCCCTGGGACATTTGTGCCGCGCGCGCTGGCAACGTGCGCAGGACAATGAAATCGCGCCCGCATTCCGACCCGGGCGGGAACGCTGGCCGGACAGCATATCCCCCGACTTCACCGGCATCGACATCGCCATCGCCCGGACCCAACCCCCGGAGCACGACAGCCCGTCCGTGAATGAGGTCGAGAGGCTGTATCTCGACAGTATCAGGACGGCGAAGCGCTTCATCTATCTGGAGTCGCAGTATTGCTGCTCTGACGTGATTATGGCTGCCATCCGCCGGCGGCTGGAGGAGCCGGACGGGCCCGAAATCGTCATCATCAATCCCAAGGCGGCGCAAGGCGTTGTCGAGGATGAGGCGATGCATGTCACGCGCAGCCGCTTCATCCGTGAGTTGCGCCGCATCGATCGTCATGGGCGTTTTCGGATCATGCACCCGGTCAATGAGGGGGATGAGGATATTTACGTTCACGCCAAGGTGTCGATTATCGACGATTGCTTCTTGCGCGTCGGATCAAGCAATATCGACCGCCGCTCGATGGGGTTCGACACGGAATGCGACGTCGCGTTTCTTGCGGCGAACGATGGCGACCGGCAACGCATTCGCGACATCCGCAACGGGCTGCTGGCGGAGCATCTGGACTGTGAAATCGGCGAGGTCGCCCGGGAAATCGAACGCGGCGGTATGATTTCCGCCATCGAAACCCTGAATAGCGACCGGGGCCGAAGGCTGAGCCCGATCCGGCCGCGCAAACGGGAATCGCTGTTGGGCAGCTTCCTTGCGGACACGCAGTTTTTCGACCCGCGCTATCGCCGCAGCGCGCAGGCACGGCTTGGCATCACCTCGCGCCACATCATGCTGGGGGCGGCTGCGCTGGCTGCCGGGGCGTATCTTCTGTCGCGCAGGCGGGGGCGCTAATGCGTCGGGACCGGCCCGCTGGACGCGCGGATCAGCAGTTCCGGTGCCAAGATGGTCGATAACGGTGCTTCGCCTCGCATATGATCCAGCAGAACCCGCGCAGCGGTGCTGCCAAGGTCGATCTTCGGCTGGCGGATGGTGGTCAGCGGCACAGGAAGATGCGCGACCCAGTCGATGCCATCGAAGCCAACCACCGACACCTCGTCAGGTATCCTGACGCCGTGACGCTGCAACTCGCCCATGAACCCCGCAGCCGATTCATCGCTGAACGCCACGATGCCGGTCGGTCGCTGCATGGGATCGGCGGCCAACCATGCGGTCGCGGCCAGAACCCCTCCCTGCGGGGTGAAATCCCCCGGGTAGCAATGGGGAGGCGCGCCGAGTTCCTGCTGTAGCCCTTCAAGCCGCGCGGTATGCAGCACATTCACCTCCGGCCCGCCAATGCATCCGATCCGGCTATGGCCGAGTTCCCTCAGATGCCGCGCAGCCATCGCGGTGCCTTGCTGGTTATCCAGAACAACGCGCGGCAGCGATGCGCCTTCGATCCACTCACAGGCCATCACGAGCGGTGGCGCGCCGGGCAGCGTGGAAAGATCCGTTTGCGTGACCTGCCCATCCAGCAGAATGATGCCATCCGCACGCGAGGGGTCCAGAAACCGCCGCAGCACACCCCGGCGATCTCCGTCGGCAAGCGTGTCGCCAACCAGCAGATCATATCCGGCCTCGGCCAGCGCCTGTCCCATACCTGCCAGTATCCTTGCAAAGAACGGATTGCTCAGATTGGGCACCAGCGCAACGATGGCCCCGGTGCGCTGCATTCTCAGGTTTCTGGCGGCGTGGTTGATGCGATAACCGGTCGCCGCCACGGCCTCCATCACCAGATCCCGTGTCGCCTTGGACACCATTTCAGGGCGCGACAGAACACGGCTGACCGTCGCCGCGGACACACCTGCATGACGCGCGACATCGGAAAGCCGGACTGCGGCGGAAGCGGACTGATCGACCAATGGACACCCCGAATGAGTCCGGCAAGACTGAACCATCCTGAAATCGATTTCAATCCGCAAAGAAGAATATTGCAATCGATTTCATAACGTGCATTCTTGGTTGCAAGGGGGAGGAGTTGTCATGCGGACCATCAAGGGGCCAGCCCTGTTTCTGGCGCAATTCGCCGGGGATGAGGCACCGTTCAACGACTGGGATTCCATCACCCGCTGGGCGGCTTCACTTGGCTATGTGGGCGTTCAGGTGCCAAGCGGCGATAGCCGGTTGTTCGATCTGGAGAAAGCGGCGAGTTCGCAAGATTGGTGTGACGAGTTTATCGGCATCGCACGCCAGAACGGTGTCGAGGTGACGGAACTTTCCGCCCATCTTCAGGGACAGCTTGTCGCCGTCCATCCCGCTTACGATTCGGCTTTCGACGCCTTCACGCCCGAGAAGCTGCGCGGAAACCCCAAGGCGCGGCAGGAATGGGCCGTCGATCAGGTCGCGAAAACGCTTCAGGCCAGCAGGCTGCTGGGGCTGGATGCGATGGCGGCGTTCTCCGGCGCCCTGGCCTGGCCGTATCTGTACCCCTGGCCGCAGCGGGCGGCAGGGCTGGTGGAAACCGCATTCGAGGCGCTCGCGCAGCGATGGCGGCCATTGCTGGACATTGCAGAGGAAAATGGCGTCGATATCTGCTACGAAATCCACCCCGGCGAGGATTTGCATGACGGGGTAACGTTCGAGATGTTCCTTGACCGGGTCGATCATCACCCGCGTGCAAATATGCTCTACGATCCGTCGCATTACCTGCTTCAGCAGTTGGACTATGTCGAACATATCGACATCTACCACGACCGCATCCGCATGTTCCACGTCAAGGATGCCGAGTTCCGTCCGAACGGGCGGCAGGGCGTGTATGGGGGGTTTCAGGGCTGGGTGAACCGCGCCGGTCGCTTCCGCAGCCCCGGCGACGGTCAGGTCGATTTTTCGCAAATCTTCTCGAAACTGGCGCAATATGACTTTGGTGGCTGGGCGGTCGTCGAATGGGAATGCGCGCTCAAGCACCCGGAAGACGGGGCAAGGGAGGGGGCGGAGTTCGTGAAACGCCATATCATCCGCACCACGCCCCATGCTTTCGATGACTTCGCGGCGCAGGCCCCGGACGAGGCCGCCAATCGCCGCAGTCTCGGGCTGGAGGTTTAGGAATGGAACGGATCAGGCTCGGCATGGTGGGCGGCGGTGATGGGGCATTCATCGGCGCAATCCACCGGATCGCCGCGCAGATGGACGGGCAATATGATCTGGTCGCAGGCGCATTGTCTTCGGACCCGGATCGCGCCAAAGCCTCCGCCGACAGGCTGGGCATCGCGCGCAGCTATTCGGATTATCGCGAAATGGCGCAGGCGGAGGCCGCGCGGGCGGACGGTATCCAGGCGGTTTCCGTCGTGACGCCGAACCATCTGCACGCGCCGGTCTCCATTGCGTTTCTTGAGGCGGGGATCAGCGTGATCTGCGACAAGCCCCTGACCGCAACGCAGGAGGATGCGAAGGCACTGTCCGACGCGGTCGCGCGCAGCAAGGCGCGGTTCTTTCTGACCCATAATTACTGCGCGCATCCGATGGTGCGCGAGGCGCGGGCAATGGTTGCCGAGGGCGCTTTGGGCAAGCTTCGGCTGATCCAGGCGGAATATCTGCAAGGCTGGCTGAGCGAAGACGTGCAGAACAAGCAGGCCTCGTGGCGCACTGACCCGGCACAGTCAGGCGCTGGCGCGATTGGCGACATTGGCACCCATGCGTGGCAATTGGCGGAGTTCGTCACGGGTCAGACCCCGGCTGAGCTCTCCACCGATCTGTCGAGCATGGTGGAGGGCCGCCGCGTCGATGACGATGTGCGCGTCGCGCTGCGCTACGACAGCGGCGCGAAAGGTGGCATCTGGGTCTCGCAGGTGGCGGTCGGACAGGAAGGCGGGCTGTCATTGCGGCTGTTCGGCACCGAAGGGGCGCTTGAATGGCGCTTGCAGGACGCCGAAGCGTTGATCTTCACCGGCAAGGATTGCCAGTCGCAGCGGCTGACGCGCGCCCGCGACCGGTCGCAATCCTATCGCACCCCGCCCGGCCACCCAGAGGGGTATCTGGAGGCCTTCGCCAATCTCTACAAAGATATTGCGGATGTGATCCGGGGCGATGAGACGCATCTGGACCGCATCCCCGGCATCCGTGACGGTATGTCCGGCATGGCATTTATCGCCGCCGCGCAGGAATCGTCATCCCGGGACGGCGCCTGGGTCAGGGTCGCGCGATGACGCCGATCCTTGCGCTCGACAACGTCACCAAAAGCTTCGGCCCGGTCGAGGTGCTGCACGGCGTCGATCTGGCGCTGCATGGGGGCGAGGTTCATGCGCTGATCGGCGAAAACGGCGCCGGTAAATCGACCATCATGAAGATCCTTGGCGGGTATCTTTCGGCAAGCTCGGGTCAGGTGCTTCTGGACGGCCAGCCCACCCCCTATCGCAGCGGACCGGAGGCCGAGGCACAGGGCGTGGTGGTGATCCATCAGGAATTCAACCTCGTTCCCGACCTGACAGTCGCGGCGAATATTTTTCTGGGCCGCGAACTGACACGGGGGGTCCGGCTGGACCATGCCGCAATGCGTGATGAAACCGCAGCGCTGTTAAAGCGGCTGGACAGCGCGATCAGCCCCGATGCCCGCATCCGCGATCTGTCCGTCCCCGACCGCCAGATGGTCGAGATCGCCAAGGCCCTGTCCCGCAAGGCGCGCGTCCTGATTATGGACGAACCCTCCGCCGCACTGACACATCGGGAGGTCGACGCGCTTTATGAGCAGGTGAACCGCCTGCGCAGCGAGGGCGTGGCGCTGATGTTTTGTTCGCACCGACTGGATGAGGTCACGCATCTGGCGGACCGGATTACCGTGCTGCGCGACGGCTCGGTCGTGCAGCAGGCTGTGCGCGGCGAGATGACCGAGGACGGCATGGCGACGGCAATGGTCGGTCGCGAATTGACCGATATTTTCCCGGCGAAGGACGCGACACCCGGCGAGCCGTTGCTTGAGGTCGAGGGGCTGAGCGTCAGCGGACTTGTGCATGATGTTTCGCTGACGCTGCGCAAAGGGGAGGTGCTGGGCATCGCCGGGCTGGTCGGCGCGGGCCGGACAGAGTTGGCCGAGGCGATTGTCGGCTTGCGTCCCGCGAGCGGAGAGATCCGCGTTCATGGCCAGCCGGTCGGCATCCGCAGCCCGCGCGACGCGATGGACGCGCGCATCGCCTATCTGACCGAGGATCGCAAGGAAGCCGGGCTGCTGCTGACCAAGGCCCTGCCGCAAAACCTGACGCTGGCGGCACTCGACAAATTCGGCTTCCGCATCGACCGCAAGCGCGAAGCAGATGAAATGGCCCGCGCCCGCAAGGAATTCGATATCCGCGCCGCCTCCGACGAGATGGAGGCGGGCGCGCTGTCCGGCGGCAATCAACAAAAACTGCTGCTCGCCAAGACCATGCTGACCGACCCCGAAATAGTCATCATCGACGAACCGACGCGCGGCATCGACATCGGCACCAAGCAGCAGATCTACAACTTCATGCGCGAGCTGGCCCGCAGTGGCAAAGGCGTCATCGCGATCTCTTCGGAATTGCCCGAGGTGATCGGCCTCTCCGACCGCGTGCTGGTCATGCGACAGGGCCGCATTGCCGGAGAGGTCAGCGGCGCAGACATCACCGAGGAAAATATCGTCCGCCTCGCCATGGGGCTGGAACGGCAGGAGGAACCCGCTTGAAACGTATCGACCTGCATCTGCTCGGGCCGCTGATCGCGCTGATTGGGCTGTTCATCCTCGGCGCGCTGCTGAACCCTGCCTTTCTGGCACCGGCCAACCTGTCCAACGTGCTGGCGCGGTCTGCCTTTATCGGGCTGATCGCGGTCGGCATGACCTTTGTGATCACACAGGGCGGGCTGGACCTGTCGGTCGGGTCGATGGCCGCTTTCCTTGCCGGGATCACCATCATGGCGATGAATGCGCTTGTCGGGGTCACGGGCGAGAACTGGGGCACGATCCTGCTGGGCATGGGCGTCGCACTCGCCGGGGGGGCGATGGCCGGATATGTGAACGGCGCGCTGATTACCAAGGCCCGAATAGAGGCGTTCATCGTCACGCTTGGCACAATGGGGATTTTCCGCAGCCTCGTGACCTGGCTGGCCGATGGCGGCACGCTGAGCCTCGATTCCGGACTGCGCAGCATCTACCGCCCGGTCTATTACGGCGGCATCGGCTGGATCACCTGGCCGATCATCACCTTCGCCATTGTCGCCGTTCTGGGCGAGTGGGTCATGCGCCACACCCGTTTTGGCCGCCATGTCGAGGCCATCGGCTCGAATGACCGCGTCGCACGCTATTCCGCCGTGGATGTGGCGCGGGTGCGGCTGCTGACCTATGTGCTGCTGGGCACGCTCGTCGGGCTGGCGACGATCCTTTATGTCCCGCGCCTCGGTTCCGCCTCCGGCTCGACCGGCGTGCTGTGGGAACTGGAGGCGATTGCCGCCGTCATCATCGGCGGCACCGCGCTGAAAGGCGGGCGGGGCCGGGTCTGGGGCACAGTCGTGGGCGTGCTGATCCTGTCGATGATCGACAACATCCTTAACCTGACGGATCTGGTCAGCCCCTATCTCAACGGGGCGATTCAGGGCGTCATCATCGTTCTTGCTGTCGTGCTGCAGCGGGAAAAACGCGCCGCAGAGTAAGCGGCCAACTGGGAGGACTTGGAATGAAACGTCGCAATCTGCTGAAGCTGCCAATGGCCGCTGCCGCGCTGTCCCTGATCGCGTCGGGCGCGTTGGCGCAGGATGAAACGACCGTGATCGGGGTGTCGATCCCGTCGGCCACGCATGGGTTCATGGGCGGGCTGAACTGGCACGCACAGGACACGATTGACCGGCTTGAGGCCACTTACGATAACCTTGATTTCGTGCTGTCCACGGCGGGCGATCCGGGCAAGCAGGTGTCGGATATCGAGGATATGCTGGCCACGCGCAATATCGACGCGCTCGTCGTGCTGCCCTTTGAGTCCGAACCGCTGACCGATCCGGTGAAGATGGTCAAGGAAGAGGGCAAATTCGTCACCGTCGTTGACCGTGGGCTGGCGGAAGACGGGATTGAGGACCTGTATGTCGCGGGCGACAATACCGCATTTGGTCGCGTCGCAGGTGAGTATTTCCGCGACAATCTGGATGCGGGCGCAAAGATCGTCGTGCTGCGCGGCATCCCGACCACGCTGGATAACGAGCGTGTCGATGCGTTTCAGGCCGCACTTGAGGGCTCCGACAAGGAGATACTCGACATGCAGCACGGCAATTGGAACCGCGACGACGCATTCAACGTGATGCAGGATTATCTGGCGAAGTACCCCGAGATCGACGCGGTCTGGGCCGCCGATGACGACATGGCCATCGGCGTGCTGGAAGCCATCGCACAGGCAGGCCGCGAGGACGAAATGGTCGTGGTCGGCGGGGCCGGTATGAAAGAGATCGTCAGCCGCATCATGGAAAGCGACCCGCAACTGCCGGTGAACGTGACCTATCCCCCGGCGCTGATCTCCTCCGCCATCGAGATGACAGCGCTGAATTTCGTGTCAAACGCGCCGATGACTGGTCGTTATATCATCAGCAGCCAGCTTATCACGCCGGAGAACGCCGAGCAGTACTACTTCCCCGACAGCCCGTTCTGATCGGCAGTGAAGCATTTCCGGCAGGCTGGATATCGGCCTGCCGGTTTCCAGCATGGTCCCCGATGACAGGGACTAGTTCACGTCGCCTGAACCAGCTTCCGCCTCCGGCGACAGGCTTGCGGCAAGCGCGAGGAACCAAGGCACGACCCAGAACCGCGCATAGACATGCGGCAGCCCGTTCTGCACCAGCGCAAACATGATGATCGTGGTGAAGGTCAATGCGCCATACATTCGGGTTTCCCGCGAGAACCAGACCGGCCAGGCAACCAGAATGCCCGACAGCATCAGCCCGAAATGCCCAAGCAGGCTGACGAAGCCGCCTTCCGCGAATAAAAGCAGATAAGTGCTGTGGACCGGTGCCTCATGCGCGCTGATCGTCCGATACTGGTCCGCGCCAAGGCCGAGGAACAGGGTATGCTTGGTTATCCCAAGCGCCTCGCGGATCAGAAACAACCGGTCCGAGAATGTGCCTGCCTGCCCAAGATCCCCGGATTCAAGCGCGCCAAAGACCCGCTTCATGAATATCTCGGGCAGAAAGAACTCGCCCCAATTATAGAGGATCATCAAAAACCCGGCACCGCCGACGATGACCCCCGCGATAAGGCGAAGATCCCGGCTGAACAGCGCCAGCGACACAAAGCCAAGCCCGGTGAGAAAGAACCCGGTATTCGAGCCGGTGAGCAAGAGGCCCCAGCCCAGCGGCGCAAGGAAGGCTAGGAACAGAACGAACCTGATCTCGCGCGTCAGAAACAGCCAGAAGTTGAACATGATGGCCACAGCGGTAAGCGTGGCAGCACCGTTTTCCCGCTCGACAAGGGATGCCAGTCGACCGTTCGGGGTCACGAAGCGGAAATCATCCGGCGTGAACTCCACGACATATGCGCCGTGTATCATCACCACGACCATAGACAGAACGTAGATCTTCAGCAGCAGCATCACCTCTGCACGCTCACGCCGCAGAAAAAGGGCGGGCATGATCAGAAGGGAGAAGCAATATTGAACCGTGACCGTGATCCCGGACACGATATCGCCATTGAAGGCAGAGCCAATCAGCAGCCCGAAGGCGAGCAGAAAGACGCTCAGATACCAGCAGGTCGCCGCGCGCCCGAACGGATGCAGCGGTAAACGCCCCTGAACAAACATCACCAGCAGCGTCGCGACCGCAAAAACGTCGCTGAGCGTCACATAGACGAAATCGGGGCGCAGATAATTGATCGGGGACAGAAACACGGTGACAACCGCGAGAAACAGATCCGCGCGCCATGTGATTTTACCCGCCCCGGCGGGCAGGGCAGGTATTTCTTCGGCCAGAATATCCGCCTGGCTCATTCGCCTGTTCCGATCCTTAAACCACGCTCGAAATTATGCGTCCTGATCGCGACGCCGACAAGTTCTTTGCTGGTCGCACAAGTCGTGTTAACCCAGCCTGAAGCCTTCCTTTGATATATGTGACGAATACACCGATCCATATCACCAAGCTGGGAATCCTGGAATGAAGCCGGTTAAAATTCTGTTCCCTTTCGCGGGCGATACGGGGATCGGGGGCAGCCATGTCTCAGCACTCGGTCTTATTTCGGGCCTTGACCGGGACAGATATGACTGCCGGATATTGCTGCACAAACAGGCCGGTGAGATCGGTGACTATGCGCGAGATCTGGGGCTGTCGATCGAGGTCGCCGAAGACCTGCCGCTCATGCGGACGCGGGAAAAGTCGCGGGAAGGAGATGTTGGTGTTTCAGCCTATCTGACCTTGGCGATCCGCAAAATGATGCGCGAAATCCGTCGTATCGATCCGCAGATCGTTCACACCAATGAGGGGCGTATCCATACGAACTGGGCGCTTCCGACGCGGTTATCGGGACGAAGGCATGTCTGGCATCATCGGCAGGACCCGCGTGCATTCGGTGTCAACAAGATCGCGCCGCTGCTGGCGGACAAGATTGTCAGTGTATCGGCGTTTTCCCGTCCCGCGAAACCGATCCGGCCTGTCGACGGGAAGTTTATTGTCGTGCGGAGCCCGTTCGATTTCAAAGCCGACATCCCGGACAAATCTGCCTGCAGAGATAAAATCATCGCGGAACTCGGTCTCCCGGCAAACGCGATTTTACTCGGCTGGTTCGGAGTGCTTATCGAGCGCAAAAAGCCAGTGCGTTTCGTGGAAGTCGTCGCGGAAGTTCAAAGGTCATTCCCCGACCGGCAGGTACACGGGCTGCTTTTCGGCGGAACCGACGATACGGATCACAGCCTTCCCGATGATTGCAGATCGCGGGCAGACACGCTTGGCATTTCCGACCACGTTCACCTGATGGGCTTCCGCCAGCCACTCGCTGATTATATGGCGGGCGTCGATCTGAGCATTGTTACGGCCTTGAGCGAACCGTTTGGGCGCACGCTGATCGAGTCGATGCATTTTGGGACACCCGTCATAGCAACCCATCACGGCGGCAATCCGGAGGCGATTACGGATGGTGTGAACGGTTTCCTTGTGCCGGCCGAACAACCGTCAGCCTTTGTGACGCCCGTACGCGAGCTTTTGACAAATTCAGCCCTATATGATCGCATCGTCGAAGCGGCACGTTCAGACCTGACGGAGAAATATGGTCGTGATACACATATCCGCAAAATATCCGAGGTCTATGATCAGCTTATTTCGCCGTCACCTTCATGAGCCGTTCGCGGGTCCAGCACGTCCTCATGCTCAGCCAGATGAACAGCCCGCAACATATTAATCAGATCCGACTGCCGAGAATATCCGCATTTCTGATAGATATTGCGCAGATGATAATTCACCGTCGGCTTAGCGATGCCCATTGCGGAACCGATCTCATCCGGGCGCAGCCCTTCGGCAAGCAGCGCTGCAAGCTTGGCCTCGGCCGGCGTTAGTCCAATGGCGTCCGCCACCAATTCCGCACCCAGCAGACCGGCATGGGCCGAAGGGAAAATCAACGCGGCAAAAACCGGCTCCAGATTATCCTCCGGGGTCACCGCTATCGTCGCGACAAACAGATGCTGCCCGGTACGACTGGCCGGGATCATCCTGAACTCCAGGATCGGGAGGCCCGGGACCGGCTTTCGTGTGCCATTCCGGGCAAGAGTGGCAGCGTGACGCATCACTCAGCTTCGGATTTTGCTGGTGTTACCCCGAGATAGCGAATGCGCGGCCCGATTATGGAAGATCGAATTGCCATGCGTATCGAAGAAGATCACACCGAACGATAGCCTGTCGAACAAAGCGTAGGCCGCACGAAGCCTAGGGCCGCCGGCCTCCATGCTGACCGATCCGATGATGGTCCGGCGCACCCGCGTCGTCATCCGGAGCTGAGCCGCAAGCGAAGCGATCAGCAGATCGCCGTCGACAGGCTTCACAAAATAATCGTCGGCACCCGCCATCTTGCCCGCGACGATATCGCTTTTGTCGCCAAATTCGGAAAGCAGGATGATCGGCATCGCAAAGAGATCATCACGTTCACGGCGGATTCTGTTCAGAAGCGCCATACCCTCCTGCCCGGGCAAGGCCAGGTCACAAAGCATCGCATCTGGAAAATCAGCCTCAAGCTGTTCAAGCGCGCTTTCGGAATCTGCCGCGAAGCAAACCTCGTATTGGTTGCGGCGCAAAACCCCGCCCAGATGTGCGCAGAGTGTTTGATCCCCTGTGCACAACATGACGCGTTGTGTCGTCGGTTCTTCCCGGTTCAGCATGCACCACTTTCTTTGGATGCCCCTCGTCGCCAAAACCTGTATTTTTAAGGCATATTTATACTATTTGCTGGCGTCCAACAAGATTTTCAGGACGATAGAGTTAACGCGATCCAGTTCCCGCTCACTCCAGGTTGGGTCGACCAGAAATGCCAGGCTCGTCTCAGCGAGCGCCTGCGCAACCGGAAGCGGGGCCGCGGGATGATGTTCGGGAGCGGCAAAAATCTTCTCTCGGTAGATTTCCGAACAGCTGCCGGAAAACAGCGTAACGCCCCGCTCTGACGCCGCAGCCAGAATACGATCGCGATCCCATCCCGGTTTGAGCCTGTCGGGCCGGACAAAGGCATAAAACCTGTACCAAGCATGCGTCACGTCGAACGGCGGCATCGGAATGCGCAACGCAGGCGACACGCTCAGGGCATCGGCCAATCGCTTCGCATTCGCGGCCCTTATCTCCCGCCATTCCGGAAGGCGCTTCAGCTGAATGCGGCCAATCGCGGCAGATATGCCGGTCATGCGTAAATTCGTGCCGGGTTGGTTGGCGTGCAGCCAGCGAAAACCGGGTTGCGGATTCGGCGCAAAGACAAGCGCACGATCCTTGCCGTGATCTTTATAGCTCCAGATCCGATCATAGAGCTTCTCATCATTCGTCACGATCATGCCGCCCTCACCCCCGGTCGACATGATCTTGTCCTGACAAAATGAATATGATCCCACATCCCCGAAACTACCGACCACCCGGTCCCCGAACTTTGCGCCGTGGGCTTGTGCGCAATCCTCCACAACCCATAGATCACGCTGCCGGGCAAATGCCATGATCCCGTCCATATCGCAGGGCCATCCCGCAAGATGCACCGGGATGATGCCCCTTGTCCTATCCGTTGTAACGGCTTCGATGGTCTCAGCTGTAATGTTCTGACTGTCGGGGTCGATATCGGCGAATACCGGGCGTCCGCCCGCCAGCAGGACGCAACTCGCGGAGGCCACAAAACTGCGCGGGCTGACGATGACCTCGTCACCCGGTTTAAGCTCAAGCGCCCGCAGTGCTGCATCGAGCGTCACAGAGCCGTTCGCCATCGCGATGCCGAATTCGGTGCCGCAGTAGGCTGCGAACTCGGATTCGAAGGCACGCACATCCGGACCTGTCCACGCATTAACCTTGCCGGAACGCAGCAGATCGCTGACCGCCGCGACCTGATCCTCGTCGAATACCGGCCAGATCTGCCGTCGTTCCATGATCACTCCACCATTCTGACGGCGACGAAGGCTTCTGCCGCATGACGATGCACCGTCGCGCCGCGCAGCGTGGCAAGCGCCGTCAGCGCATCAACGGAGCGTTCATGCGGCGCATCCTTTTGCTGGCTCGTAAACTTGGCAAATGCATCGAGCTTGCGTTGCAGCGTCTGCGATATGTCGACAAAAACCTGCGGCACAAAGGCGGGCGTCAGATAGGGTGCGTTCCAGTTCGTTTCAGACAGGGTTTCATAAGCAAAAATCCGTCGCGGATAATGATGCTGATGGGGTCGCGAGGCTACGAGCACTGAGAGGAAGCTGAGCTGGTGGTCCAGATGAATATCGCCGGGATGCGGGGCGAAAATCGTCCGGGGATTGATGCTTTGCACCACGCTGAAGATCGCCTCGTTCAGATCGGTATGAGCATAGCCGTCGAGTTCCGCCGCAGGGCAATCCAGATAGTGGGTGTCGGCCACGCCAAGCACCTCATGCGCCGCTGATGCCTCTGCGCGGACCTTGGCAACCTGCGCAGCCGGGAAACGGGGGGTTTTGCCGGTCGTCACAATGGCAACATGGACCCGAACGCCCGCATCCGCGAGCCGGGCAATGGTTCCGCCAACCCCCAGCACCTCATCGTCGGGATGTGGCGCGATTACCAATACCGGCTCTTCATGACAAAGATCATCTAGCATCATCCAGCTCCCAGCATCGCATGTCGGGTCAGCGAGGCATCGCCGCCCCATTCCAGAATATCCAGACAGCGCCCGTCGCCGCACATGACCGTGACATGGCTTTCGCCGACCTCCTGAACTTGTCCGGGAAGGCCAACGAAATATCCCTCTCGCCGGGACAGGCGCGCTGACAGAATGACGGCCGTCTCGCCCTTCGCATCAGTGGTCCACGCCCCCGGATAGGGCGGACCGACGGCCCTGACGAGGCGCTCGATCTCGCCTGCGGGACCGGACCAGTCGATACGCCCATCCTCCGGGCGGCGGCGCGCGCATATCGTGGCACGGGCTTCATCCTGCGGAGATGCGGGGCGCTGACCGTCCCTGAGCGCATCAAGCAAGCCCGGCAGCATCCGCGTCATCTCCGAAACCGACCGATCATAGAGTTCGCGCGCGGTTACGGTGTCCGGATCAATGTCAAAGACACGCTGCGCCGCAATCGGTCCGTCATCCATGCCTTCGGTAATCCAGAAAAGCGTCGCACCGCCCTGACGTTGGCTCGTCAATATCTGCCAGGGAATCACCGCCCGCCCCCGCATGCGCGGCAGCGGCGATGGATGGAAACCGAGAACACCCAGCCTGGGCAGGGATAGCAGGTCAGGTCCGACGAGTTGCGACCAGCCGATGATCATGACGAGGTCCGGCACCATATCCCGCAGCAAGGCGAGGAATTCGGGCGCGTCACTGCGCGCTATACGCTCAACTGCGATCCGGTTACGTTCCGCAATCGGGCCAAGATCGGCAAAATCCGAATGCGACGCGCTGCGCTCCAGCGGCAGTGTCGCAACGAGGTCAGGCGAATGCCCTGCCCGACACAGTGCCTCCAAAGCCATTGCCGATCCCTCGACCGCGCCGATTAATACGGTTTTCATGCCAAGCCCCCCACAAGTTCTGCGCTGGCGGGGCTTTCGGGTGACTGGCGCAGCCACGCCTTCGCGTCATCAAGCCGCCGGTCATTTCGGATCTCCCCCCGAAACGGGACCAACAGCGTTTCCGCCAGGATCCGCATATCAAGCGCAAAGCTGCGATGACCGACATACCAGAGATCAAGTGACAGCTTTTCCTTATCCGTCAGTCGCGTATTACCACTCACCTGCGCCCAACCGGTGAGGCCCGGTTTCACAGAATTGCGGACCTCACCCAACCGGCCAAAGGACGACAGCGTCTCGGGAAGAAGCGGTCGCGGCCCGACAAGAGACATATCCCCGCGACAGATCAGGAAAAGCTGGACCAGCTCATCAAGGCGCAATCTTCGGATCAGACGCGTAAGCTTCGTCTGGCGCTGGTCGTCCGGAAGCAGGTCTCCCGCCGAGTCCCGCGCATCGGTCATGGTCCGGAATTTAGACACCATTATTGTTCGACCATTAAGTCCTGCACGGCGCTGATGAAACAGAACCGGCCTACCAAGCTGCATTGAAATAACGATCGCAACCAAAAGCTGAATTGGTAACGAAATCGCGAGCAGGAAAATGGATAACAGTTTTTCCTGCGTCCTGTTCACGGTCAAATTCCTTTATCACTCATTATGGAAAACAATCTGCCTGCCCTGATAGTAGCAGCCAGCTTTCAGCTTTGTAGACTACCAATTTGGACAGAATTTAGGAATATATACCTAGCATTTTATAGTTTTTATTTGCTTTCGGTCACAAACGGACTAGCCTTATTATGTGTAGTAGTTTCGTAATAATTTGATTTCTGGTCATGGATCATCCGGTAATTGCAGATAATATTTCTCGGACAGCCGCAAGTGGTGCACATCAAATGCTGTTTGAGCATCTACGCGCTTCGGATTCGGTGCGGCGGTCATCTTTTTGGGGTTCTTCCGTAGCGAACGCCTCCTTTCTCCGCCCGATTCGGACAGTCCCGGAAGCCCGAAACGGGGACGAAGCCAAGCGTGGCGCAAAGCGTAAACAGGTCGAGCGCCAGGCAAGAATCTACCGGGAGCAACGCTGCTCATGCAGCTATTGGGGGGCAGTTTTGTGAACTCCCCGCAAACCCCGATCCGGCGCAAGGTCGCACGTCACCAGAACACACGGCTCGACCGCGAGGAATTCGTTCAGCTACTCCGTCGGAATATCTGGCTTATCCTGTTGACGGTCGCCGTTTCGGTCGGCGGAACATATTATTACCTGTCGCGTCAGGCACCCCTCTATAGCGCCCAATCGGCTATGGCGCTGACCAACTCCGAGGTTCGTATCAGTCAGGTCAGCACCCAGATGGAGGTCTATGACCTGACCCGCGCACGGGTCGAGACCGAGCTTGATCGCCTGAAATCGAGGAATTTTGCCGAAGATCTGGCAAAATCGCTGGACCTGTTCGACGATACGACCTTTCTTCCGGTTGCCGATGATGGCCCGGCATTGGGCAGCGTCGAAAGGGCGCGCGCCGTCATCGACATGGTGCAGGCGGCCTATTATGTCGAACGATCCGGCGAAAGTCTTGTCATCACCATTCTCGCCGAAGCGAATTCGCCCGAACTGGCGGCGCAGATCGCCAATGGCGTGGTCGAGACCTTTGTCAACGACTCAGTCAACCGGCAGATGGAGACGTTTGAAAGGTCGACCAGCTACCTGAAGCAACAGGTCGATGCGCTGGGCGAACAGCTGACGGTCGATCAGATGAAGCTGGCTGAATTCATTCGGGAAAACGTACTGGACGACGCCGAACTGCCCGAAAGCCTGCGCCGCGAACGCAGCCAAACCGCGTCAGTTCTGGAGGTGATGAACAGCCGCAATGAAGGAAACACAGCCGAGCGCCGCCGCCTTGAGGCCAATCTGGCGGATGTGGAGGCGCAACTTCTTGAACGCACACGCAGTGAGCTTCAGTTGAGCCGGATGGAACGCGGCATCGGACTGCTTGAAACACGATATCAAACACTGGTCGAGCGTCTGAATCAACTGGAGCCGCAGCGCAATCAGATCCAGCCCGATGCACGCCAGATTACCGTTGCCGAGGTGCCGTTTGAACCGTCATGGCCCAATATTCCAACCTCACTTGCCTTTGCGGTCCCCGCCGGGCTGATTCTGGGGTTTATCCTCGCCCTCCTGCGCAGCAGCATGAACCGGCAGATATGGAATGGCGCACAGGCAAGCTATGCCAGCCAGCTGCCAAATCTCGGCAATCTGCCGCGCATTCCCGGCCGCGGCTTCCTGTGGCGACGCCATCGCCCGATCGAGTATCTGCTGAACAATCCGCGATCCGAATATCGCGAAGCCATGCGGTCGCTCCTGACGATCTGGACCAGTCAGGGCAAAGACAACCGCGCGCCCCGCGTCGCCATGATCACCTCTGCCCTGCCGAATGAGGGGAAATCTACCGTCGCGACTTCAATGGCCGCAGTCGCTTCGCTTGAGGACCAGAAGGTCATTCTGCTGGACTTCGATACGCAACGCGCCGGTGCCAGCAAGATTATCGGCGATCATGTTCAGGCGCATTCCATATCATCCCTGCTGGATGGGTCTATCTCCGTCGAAGATGCTGTCACCGAAGTCGAAGATTTGGAGTCGCTCCACTTCATCCGGTTTAACCAGAAGGATCGGCTGACCCAGCAGTTTGTAGCTGAGATCAACCGGAAACTGTTGCCAAAGCTGATTTCCAGCTACGATCTGATCGTTCTGGACACCCCGCCTGTGCTTGGCGTGGCGGATGCGGCACGGCTCGGAGCGCTGGCCGATGAGGCGCTTATCGTCGTCCGGGCCGGGAAAACGCCGGAGAACGCACTGCGAAGCAGCATCGAGCGGCTGGAGGATAGCGGGGTCAAACTCGCCGGAACTGTCATAAATGACGTAAATCAGCGGCACTTCCGGCAAATGAATCTGGGCGGCAGCTATGGGTATTACTAGCGGCTCCGACCATAGTGTGTCTCCAGTCCCGTTGCCTGTGATTAAGCTTGATCCGACAGATGTGGTGGATGAAGTTTCGGGTCCGTATGCTGCTGCTCGCGGCGCCAACTGTTGCCACACGGCCTACCCATCGAAGGGCATGGGCGGCTTATCGGTCATGGGAGCTTCATGCACCAAACCTGCTGGTGATGCGTGAGCACTCGCAGCATTCGCATATGTCTTGACCTTATGGCCGCCCCCTTCAAGCCTGCGCGCAGGCTCTTTCTGGCTTCCGCTCTGATCTGTCTGCCGTGGGCAGCCATCGCTGAGCCATATCGTCTTTTCGCGCAGGACCGGCTTCTTATTCGCATCATGACCTGGGATTACAGCCAGAACAGCCTGACAGGCTGGCAGGATCTTTCAGGTGAGTACAGCATAAGCCCCGAAGGCGAGTTGCGGCTGCCGCTCGTTGGCATGATCAAGGCGGAAGGGCTGACCCAAGCCGAACTCGGAGAGGCGTTGTCGCAATTGCTCCATCGGCGTGCGGGGCTGGAACAACCGCCAGAGCTGTCGGTCGAGCTGGTGAGCAGCCTGCCGGTCTACATGCTCGGCGCGGTCGAGGCCCGCGGCGCGGTCGATTTCCGTCCCGGACTGACGGTCCGACAAGCATTCGCGCTGGCCGGCGGACTTCCGCGCGCCCAGACCGGAGCCGACCCCGCCCGAAGCATCGCGTTAAGCGGGGAGATTGCGAGTGCGAGAGATAGGCTGAAATGGCTGCGGGCTGAGAAAGAACGCCTTGAAGGAGAACTGGACGAACTTGAAGGCATCGCCGCCCCGTCCGCCGAACCGCGACCCGAGAGCGAATTCCAGACCCGCCTCCAATTCGCGGAGCAGCAAGCGCGCGACACACGGATCGAAAGCTATGATCTTCTGGAACAGCTGCTGGTGGAGCGAGAGGATCGGCTGACCAAGCAAATGGTCCTTCGCGACCAGCAGATCGCGGCCAGCAAAGAGCAGCTTGAGGGCATAACTTCGCTTAACGAAAAGGGCCTCGCAGTGAACGCCCGCGTGACTGCGCTGGCCGCAACGCTGAGCGATCAGGAAGCGAAGCGGCTGGAATTGGAAACCGCAATGATCTTGCTAGACGAACAGCTTAATCAGGCTGCCCGCGAGCGTGATACGATATCAACGGATGCCAGGGCGGAACGGCTTCGCAGGTTGGTGGATTTAGAGGCGGAAATCGCCGCAGGCGCGATCCAAGTCAGTTCGCTGGAGGCACAATACGCGGCCCTTACCGGGTTATTACCCCAAGGCCCGACATCTGCCGATCAGGAGGCTCCCGAGTTCCTGCTTTATCGTGATGGCAGTCAGCAACCTGCCCAGCCCGAAACACAGCTTCAGCCTGGCGACACGCTGGAAGTCAGACTGCCTTCGCCGGATGCAGGCGCTGACATGGGGAGCGACGCAAGATGAACCGTCTTCCCGAACGGCTTCCCAGCTTTATCATCGCTGGTGCCGCGAAATCTGCGACCACATGGTTACAGCGCTCACTGCAGAATTCAAGCGAAATTTTCATGCCGGACCACGAGCCGCATTTCTTTTCGCGCTTCTATGACAAGGGCATCGAACACTATCGCGCGGATTTTGCGAAGGCATCCAATAGTGCCATTCTGGGCGAAAAATCAAACAGCTACCTGACGGAGCCGGAGGCCGCCGCCCGGATACGCGCGCATATTCCCGACGTGAAACTGATATTCCAGCTACGCGACCCCGTCGCGCGCGCCTATTCCGACTACGCCATGCTGTACCGGCGTGGCGAGGTCGACGAGCATATCCACAAATATCTCGACCCGGACCGCGCGGCAGAGGGCCGTTTCATTCACGATGGGCGTTATGCAGAGCATCTTGAGCGTTTCTACGCATTGTTTGATCCTTCGCAGATTGCGGTCCTCAGATATGAAGACGTTGCCAATGACCCGGCTGGACAGCTTGACCGGCTTGCCACCCATCTTGACCTGAACTTCCAGCTCGCCCCGCCGGTTTCGAACCGCGTTAAGGATGCAAAAACGGCCATCGTGCCGCGCCCGATGCGCAAATTTCTGGCCCCGTTCCGCCCTGCTCTCGACCCGTTCCGTGATACCCGCGCGATGATCTTTCTTCGTGGTCTGGTCGCGCGTCCGGAGCGATACCCTGAATTTGACGCTTCACTGCGCAATGAGCTCGCTTCATTCTATCGACCGCAGATTGACAGGCTGGAAAAACTGACGGGCGGGGACTTCTCGATCTGGCGGTCTTCACAGGCGGATCATCACCCTCAGTGATTCGTTTCCTCCTGTCGGTTGTGAAATTTTATTTTGTACATTCCAGTCCATCAGCAATAAACCGCGAAAGCTGGATATCAAAAAAGCAATTTTGAGTTGTTTTTTCGTCACCCCACCTACCGCGAGAAGGAAAGTTCAACAACCCAATCCTATCTTTAAGGACAATCCATAACTCAAACTATTGCGATTTTAACGGCATGAATCGCAAATATCGCCACCTATTAAAAATAATGGGTTCCTCAGTCGAGCAGCATGTCATCATACTGATGGGGAAATATATATCGTCTAAAATTTCCACCGTGGAACGATGTTCCAGGGCTGGATGGGTGTACATCTATGGGTAGAACCATTTCAGAATTCCAACGTGTTTCGGCTGAAATTCCGGGCAGAATTAATTATTGCGCAACCGAACTTCGCAGAAACAAGAAACTTGTCTTCGCGGATATATTTTCGGTTGCAATCGCCGCATCGCTCGCGGTTTTTCTGGCCGCTTGGCCGCATTACAGTTTTGTCGAAACGGAAATATTGCCGAAATTCGTTCTGGCATCTCTATTCGTGTCAATGCCAATCATGCTCGCCGCCGGCTTCTACAGAAGACACCGGCATTTCGCGACCGTACCCGGATTATGGGATATCGTTCCCGGCACAGCGCTCGCGGTTGCGATAAGCGCGCTTGTCACCAAAGGTACCGGGTGGCTGCCCCAGATTCCGCTCAATACGTTCCCGATCATGTTCATGATACAGTTGTGCATGATCACGACGGCCCGGCTTGTCGCCAGGCAACGGGCGGTTCGGCGTCACGCGCCAAGGGCCGCCAAGCCATCGGACGACGCCATACCGGCAGTGCTGGTAGGTCTCGGCGCGACCAGCGACCTTTTCATGCGCGCGGTTCATCAGGGTTTGTCCCAGTATCGAATCCTCGGCATTATCGATGATGCGATGGACAGCACCGACCTGCTGTTTCACAGCGTTCCGATCCTCGGTTCCGTCCGCGAACCCGATGCCATCATCGAGCGTCTGATGGCTGGAAAAGAGCTGCCGCGCATTCTGCTGCTCACCGAAACCGTTACCCAGTTTGATCGCGAAGGGATCGAAGCGCTGATCGGCTGGGCGGAGGCGCAAGGGATCAAGGTGCGCTCCCTGCCGAACCTGACCGAAACGCAGGCCGGTGCGCCCGGACAGGCGACCAACGTGGTCAATATAGACCCCGAGGACGTTTTGACTCGCCCCCAAAAGACCGTGCAGTTGCGGTTGTTGCGCGACACATATCGCGACCAGCGCGTGCTGGTCACCGGCGCCGGAGGATCAATCGGCAGCGAGTTGGTCAGGCAGATCGCGTCGCTGAAGCCGAAAGAGCTGGTGCTCATCGACAACTGCGAATTCAACGCCTATCAGGTCGACCGGTTGCTCGCCCGTCATTTCCCTGACGTTCCCCGCACGCTGCATCTGTGCTGCATTCGCGATCGGGAACATGTCGAGAAAATTTTCGATATTCATCGCCCCGATATGGTGTTCAATGCCGCCGCGCTCAAGCATGTGCCGCTGGTCGAGAATAATCCCTGCGAAGGGGTTTTGACCAATGTGATCGGAACACGGAATGTCTGTGACGCAGCGCGATCTGTCAGCGTAAAAGCATTTGTACAGGTTTCGACTGATAAGGCCGTCAATACGACGAATATCATGGGGGCCACGAAGCGGGTCGCGGAATTCTATTGTCAGGCCCAGGATCTGATAACGCGCGATATCGGCTGCATGACACGGTTTTTCGCCGTCCGCTTCGGCAATGTTCTCGGCTCCTCCGGCTCGCTGATCCCACTGTTTCAGGAGCAGATTGCACGGGGCGGTCCCCTGACGGTCACGCACCCCGATATGGAACGCTATTTCATGACCATTCGCGAGGCCGTCGAGCTGACGCTTGTCGCCGCCGCACAGGGTTTGAAGGCAAATGAAGATAACGGCAGAATTTATGTGCTCGACATGGGTCAGCCCGTGCGTATCGTGGACCTGGCCGAGCGCATGATCCGGATGGCTGGCAAACAGCCGGGCAAGGATATCAAGATCGACTTTATCGGCATTCGCCCCGGCGAAAAGCTGTTTGAAGAGTTGTTCGACCACAGCGAGGTCATCACGCCGGCCGGTTTCGCAGGCGTCAGTTGCGCGATCCCGAACCCGGTGCCGATTTCACGCCTTCGGGCATCCTTGCTGCGGCTGGAGAAATCCGCGCGCGCCGGCGATGGCGAAGCCGTTCGGGCCGGCCTTGCCGATTTGGTTCCCGGCTTCGCCAGTGAACGGGGCGAAGGCGATAAGGTTGAATCCGGCAAGGTTTCCGCGCCGGCAAAGCCAAAGCAGAAGGGCGTTGTGACGATTACCAAGCCAAGCGGGCTGATCCACTACGCAAATCTGGAAAAGAGCCGCATTCTGGCATGACTTCTGGCGATAATACCACGAACGCTACCACGGTCTCGCCCTCGGCTGACGGACGCCAGACCGTATTGTTGATCGCTGGTTTGGCATGGTCCTTGGTCAATTTCCGGCTGGATCTAATGCGTCGAATGCTCGCAAACGGCCACAGGGTCCTCGCCGCAGCCCCGGACTTTGATCAGGAGATTGAAGCCGTATTGCGCGCAGAAGGTATCGAACCCATCACCGTTCCGATGAACAGGACCGGGCTAAACCCGTTGCAGGATCTGGCGACGCTCAACGCGCTGCGCTGTGTCATCAGGCAAACGCGGCCCGATATCATCCTGCCCTACACAATGAAGCCAATCATCTACGGCAGCCTTGCGGCAGGGCTCAGCGGGAACACGCCATGCTATCCGTTGTTCACCGGCCTCGGCTATGCGTTTTCTGACCCCGATCCAAGAGGCAAGCGCCGCTTGGTCCGCCGCATTGCCATCGAGTTGCATCGCCGCGCCTTGCAGAAGGTAAAGCTCGGGTTTTGCTACAACACCGCTGACCTGCAGGATTTGCGTCGTTTCGACATGATCCCCGATGAGACAAAGATGGTGATGGTGCCCGGCTCCGGGATAGATACGGCCCGTTTCTTGCCACAACCGTTTCCAGACGGTCCGCCGGTATTTCTCTTCGTCGCAAGAATGCTGAAATCGAAAGGACTGGAGGACCTGTTGGAGGCCGCCGCGATCCTGCGCGCCGAAGGACATGAATTCCGGCTCGAACTTCTGGGTCCGACCGACAGCAACCCCGACGCCGTCGACGCCGAAACCCTCAAGTTGTGGCATGATGTCGGTGAGGTTAGCTATCACGGATCAACCCGTGACGTTCGTCCATATCTGGCAGCGTGTCATGTTTTTGTCCTGCCGACCCGGCTGCGCGAGGGCATTCCGCGCACCATCCTCGAAGCCATGTCATCAGGCCGCGCCGTCATTACCACAGATGCGCCCGGCTGTGGTGAGACTGTGGGCGATGGCGAGAGCGGCATCGTTGTACCAGTTCAGGAACCCGAAAAACTGGCCGAAGCAATGCGACGCTTCATTGTCGAGCCTGAGTTGGCCCAGACCCTTGGCCAAAAAGCCCGGAAACGGGTTTGCGAACGAAACGACGTTCATATCGTCAACCGGCTTCTGCTGACCGAGATGGGTCTTGAACCGAAAAGCGGCCAATCCGTCCTTGATCGCCATGTCGACGGGACAGTGACCTCACTTGCCGCACCGAAGCCCGAATTGGCCTGGTCCCAACTGGCCAGCCCCGGGGAGGGATAGCGACCTTGAAAACCATCCTATTTGCTGGCTGCTCTGATTCCACGCCTGTCGAAGCCGGAAGCAACCATAAGCCAAAATCCATGATCGAGGTCGGGGGGCGCCCGATCCTGACGCGTGTCATGGATATTTTCGCACATTTCGGCCATACGGACTTCATCGTATCGACGGGTGGTGAATCCGTGCTGATGAAGCAGTTTTTCACCAATTTTCACCTCATGGCGAATGATGTGGTCGTGTCTATCGACACTGGCGAGGTTGAACTGCGCCCGGCAATTGGTGCGGGGTGGAAGGTTGGCGTCATCGACACGGGCACCGCAACCGCAAGTAGCGGTAACTTGCGGCGTGTTCGGGACTGGATCGGTGACGAAAGCTTTATGGTCGCCTACAGCGATAGCCTCGGCAATATCGACATAGATGCGCTTCTGGAATTCCATACAAATCACGGAAAGCTGGCGACGGTTACCGCCGTTCGCCCGATCGCGCGCAGCGGCGGTCTCGAACTTTTCGACAATCGGGTGACCGCATTTACAGAAACTGTCCGGCGTGACGAGACATGGATAAACGGCGGCTTCTTCGTCTTCGAACCTGCCGTCTTCGACTATCTTGTCGACGATCAGGTCCCGCTTGAGCGCGCGCCTCTCGCCCAGTTGGCGATGGATGGGGAGCTGATGGCGTATCGCCACTACGATTTCTGGCACCCTATGGACACGATGCGCGACCAGAGGCTGCTCAGCAAATACTGTGCGGAAGAGCCGCCGCCGTGGCTGCGGTTCGGGCGGCGGTCCGATGCCTCGGACATACGGGCGGCGGAATAGAAAAGGCCGGGCGATATGAAAATCCTGATGCTTCAGGGCGGTTTCGGCGCAGGCGGGGCTGAGAAAATGATGGCTGACCTTGCCGCGCATCGTGTGCAGCATGGCGATCAGATCGTTGTGGGCGCGATGAAAATGCCCGGAGCACGCTCATTCTTCCCCTATCCCGAATCTGTCGAACTGCGTGTTCTCGATCGGCCTGACGCAAAACCGGGGCTTCTGTTGCATCCGCGTCGCGCACGCGCAATCCGTCGGCTGATAAAGGCGGAGCGGCCGGATCTCGTGATCAGCTTCCTGACCAAAGTGAACTGCCTCACCCTTCTCGCCGCAACGGGAACCGGCATCCCCGTCATTATCTCGGAGCGCAATAACCCTCGCGCCCAGGCCCCGCGTTTCTGGCGGCGGCTTCAAAACCTGCTTGCGCAGCGCGCAGCCGGGATCGCCATGCAAACCCACGCGGCGGCGAAAGATCTGCCGCCAGCAGAAGGCAAACGCGCCCATGTCATTCCCAACCATTGCCTGCCGGTCAGCTTCGTACCCGCACCGGCTGCGGACCATTGCCGTTTTGTTGCCGTTGGTCGCCTGACGGAGCAGAAGGGCTTTGATCTGCTTATTGAGGCGTTTGGAAAATTGCCTGCCGATCTGCCTGCGACCCTGTCCATATTTGGCGAGGGGGAGGCGCACCACAGTTTGCAGAACCTCATCACCAGATCCGGCCTCACGGATCGCATCCGATTGGCGGGCTTGGTGCCGACAGCGGCGGACTGGCTGGGGGCTGGCGACGTCCTGGTCGTGAGCTCCCGCTATGAAGGTTTCTGTAATGTCGTAGCCGAAGCGACCTGTTCCGGCTTTCCGATCATTTCCTTCGACTGCCCATACGGACCGTCAGAGATGGTGCGAAACGAGGAGAACGGACTGCTCATCCCAAATGGTGACGTCGATGCTATGAATGCAGCGATGGACCGGCTGGCCCGTGACCCTGAGTTGCGCAAGCGACTAGCCTCGTCTCCCGAAATCATGGTTGAGCGTCTTGACAAGCTGCGCATCATGGCAAAATGGGATCGTCTGATTGACGAAACCGCACAGAGCAGACCAAGGATCAGCCCGGCTCAAAAAGTCGTCAGCACCTCGTCAAGCTGATCAAGCGATTGGATTTTCACCTGCGCCGCATATGCCCGATCCGGAGCGTCACCGGGATGAACCCGTTCCGGGCGCAGGATTTGTACCGTTAGCCAGCCCATACGATTTGGTGTAACGAAATCCTTGGCCGCATTATCCGCGATATAGACACAGCGCCGACCATTGGCCCTCGCCGCAAGTTCTTCATAGGCGCGAGGATGCGGCTTGCCGAAACCTTCCGGCCATTGGCCCGTCGGAATTGTCGTCTCAAAATGTGGCCCCAGCCCAAGCGCCGCGATCTTGTGACGCTGTGTGCGTTCCGGTCCATCCGTTATCAGGCCGAAGCCGCCGTTGCCGCGTTGGAGATATCGCGCGGCATCCGGGCAGAGGGAGATCTCCGGCTTATGCTCCCGGTAGATCTTCACCAGTTCAGCAACATGCTGGCGATTGGTCAGCCGGCATTGCGCAAGCGCCTCGTCAAAGATGAACCGTCGATGGCCAGCGTGAAACAATGTGCGGCAAACGCCTGAGAAGTTCACAATGCCGTGCCGCGCGGCGACCCAGTCCCCCACAGCCGAAAACCCGCTGAAGACGAAGTCACGCTCCAGATAAAGCGTGTCGTCCAGATCAAAAACGATGAGGTTATTCAGTGAAGACGGCATCGTCATATCTCAGCATTGTCACCCCGTCCCGCCAATCATCATGCGCCGCGCACGCCCCATGAGTTGTTTCCTGAACCAACCAATCCACAAAGCGCGCGCCCGCATGATGCGCAAGCGGATATCCTCCACCAAACCGGGCATTGATTTCGATGATCTGCGGACCGGATTTCGTATCGTCTATCACTTGAAAGCAAAGCACACCGCGCGCGCCCGGCAGCGCCTGATGCACGCGCTCCGCCAACAGACGCAGGTCATCGCGGCGTGTGGTGCGGCCCTTTTCCACCTCGCCCGCGCGGATTTGCAGGCGCTCATGCGGCACCACACAGCGCAAGGCGCCATTCCTGTCAATGAACATATTGATCGTGTATTCCGAACCGCTGAGAACCGGCTGAAACATCATCGGCTCATGGAAGCTGTCCGGCAGGTCATCTATGTCTTCGTAGACGCCCAACCCACGGCTTGCGCTGCCACCCACGGGTTTTCCGAATAGCGGCCATCCAAGACGATCCGGCTCGGCCCGAAGCTCCGCCTCATTGATTGTGGCGGGAACCGGTGCGCCGACAGATCGCAGCGCGCTCATCGTCTTCACCTTGTCGCGGACGACCGAGATGACATTTGGCGGGGACACATGAACATACGCGCCTGCCTCCGCCAACCGGGCCGCAGCGTCTGCATATGCCGCAAGTTCCGTATCGATGGTCGGCACGATCAAACGAATGCCATTTTGCCTGACGATCTCCTCCACCCGGTCAATAAAATCAGGGTCGCCACAACGGGGCACATTGTGGGCATGGTCTGACAACAGGCAAGCGGCGGACAGGTCAGGCTGCATGTCGCAGCCATGCACCACAACCCTGCCTGCACCGACATCCGCCTGCTGAAACGCCTGCACCAATGCGCCGCGACGACCCGCGGAGGAGATCAGCACAGGGATATCAGCCCCCCCGGTCATCCGCCGATGTCGTAATATTCGCGGAACCAGTCGACATAGGCTTTTGCCCCCTCGCGAACCGATGTCTGGGGGGCATAGCCCGTCAGACGCCGGAGCAACGTCGTATCTGCCCAAGTCGCAGGGACATCGCCGGGCTGCATCGGCATCATGTTCTTGATCGCCTCACGCCCCGCAGCAGCCTCAATCGCTGAGATGAAATCGAGAAGCTGCACCGAGTCGCCATTCCCGATATTCAGCGCCCGCCACGGCGCAACTGGCGACAAACTATCCCCGTCCACTATCTCTTCAGGCTGACCGGGCCGCACAGGCGGGACATCGATCAGCAGCCGTATCGCCCTGACGAGATCGGTGACATAGGTGAAATCGCGGCGCATATCGCCGTGATTGAACACCTTGATCGGGCGACCTTCCATAATCGCACTGGTGAACAGATAGGGTGCCATGTCCGGCCTGCCCCAAGGTCCGTAGACGGTGAAAAAACGGAACATGGTTGTCGGAATATCAAACAGATGGGCATAGCTGTGCGCCATAACCTCGTTCGATTTCTTGGTCGCCGCATAGAAAGACATCTGCGTATCGACCTTATCGGTTTCGCGATACGGCATCTGCGTATTCGCGCCATATACGGAACTGGTCGACGCCATCAGCAAATGCTTCGGCTTATGCGCCCGGGCGGCTTCCAGCAATTCGAAACTGCCGAGCAGGTTCGCCTCTACATAGGCTCGCGGGTTTTCGATCGAATATCGCACGCCCGCCTGTGCTGCCAGATGAACGACCGCATCGGGCTGATGGGATGCAAACGCCTCCATCAACAGTCCCGGCTGTTCGACTTTGCCGCGGATTGACGTGTAGGCCTTACGCTCCTTCAACCGGGTTTCCCGCGCCGCCTTGAGCGCCGGATCGTAGTAGTCGTTATGGCTGTCGATCCCGACCACCTCATGACCCTCTGACAAGAGAAGGTCGGAGAGGTGGTAGCCGATGAACCCGGCGGCTCCGGTGACAAGAACGCGCATCAATCTATACCATACAGATCGCGGGTGAACACCTTGTCCGCAACGCTTGCGATATCCGCGTGCAGGCGATTGGCGAGGATGACATCGCTTTCTGCCTTGAATTTCTCCAGATCGCGTTCAACCCGGCTTTTGAAAAAATCGTCTTCCTTCAGCACCGGCTCATAAACGATGCACTCGATCCCCTTGGCCTTGATCCGCTTCATGATGCCCTGAATGGAGCTGTCGCGGAAGTTGTCGGAACCCGCCTTCATCACCAGACGATATACACCAACGACATTCGGTCTTTTGTCGATGATCTTGTCTGCAATGAAATCCTTCCGGGTCCGGTTCGATTCCACAATCGCGGCGATCAGATTCTGCGGCACCTGATCGTAATTCGCCAGAAGCTGTTTTGTGTCCTTCGGCAGGCAATAGCCGCCATAGCCGAAACTCGGATTGTTGTAGTGATCGCCGATACGCGGGTCGAGGCTGACGCCCGATATGATTTCCCGCGTCGAAAGCCCATGCGCGATGGCATAGCTGTCGAGTTCGTTGAAATAGGCGACCCGCATGGCAAGGAAGGTGTTGGAAAAAAGCTTGATCGCCTCCGCCTCCACAGCGCCGGTGAACAGCACAGGCATGTTGTTGCGAATTGCGCCCTTGACCAGAAGATCCGCGAATGTCCGGGCTGCCTCGCTACGATCGCCGACAACGATACGCGACGGGTGGAGGTTATCGTAAAGCGCCTTGCCCTCGCGCAGAAATTCCGGCGAGAAGATGATGCCGTCAAAGCCCGTCTCCTCGCGCATCCGGCTGACGAACCCGACCGGAACGGTGGATTTTATGATGATCGTGGCTTCCGGCGCGACCTCACGCACCTCAGCGATCACGGCCTCCACGCTGGAGGTATCGAATCTGTTGGATTTGGGATCGTAGTTTGTCGGTGTCGCGATCACCACGAAATCTGCGTCTCGGTAGGCGCTTCGCGCGTCCGTGGTTGCGGTCAGCTTCAGCTCCTTTTCGGACAGCCATTCGCTGATTTCCTTGTCCTCGATTGGCGACACACGGTCATTGACCATATTCGCCCGGGCCGGATTGAGGTCAACGGCAGCCACCTCGTTCTGTTGGGACAGCAGAACTGCATTCGACAATCCAACATAACCAAGACCCGCAACGGCAATTTTCATAAGCAACCTTCCAGATCAAGCAATCGCAGGCCGGTCGCTGCCGATCCGCGCAAATATTCAATACCTAGATACTAGCGACCGGCGAGGTCATGGCACCATAGCTTTTTGGCTATTATTTTAAGCAAATTGACAAAATATATCAAAATCGGTTCGGGCGACCGCAGCCGCCCAAAATCTGGAATTCTCTTTCAATGTAAGACGATAGGTCGGCAGCAGGCAGCCGGCGGGGCCTCAGGTGATCCGCCGGATGCTCTCCGCGATCTCGTCCCATTCGAAGACCCGTTTCCAGTCGTCGCGCATCAGCATCGGCTTGCCGAACTCGATTGCCTTATTGCAGGCGTCGGAGAACTGGCCCTCGCGCTCCTCAAAGATAACCGCGCCCAGAATATTCATGTGTCCCAACAGGAAGTCGCGGGCGCATTCCTTGCTGACCCCGCTGCGGGCGATGCATTCGTCCATCGCCTCACGCATCACGACAAGGAGCGAGGCGCAGACGGTTTCCGACAGCCCCGGCTCCAGCATCGCCATCTGTTTCACCGTCACCTCATAGGTACGCACGACCGGGGCGTAGATTGCGCGCGCAATGCGGTCGCCAAGCTCGTAATGCTCTCGCGGGCCTTGCATCAGCGCGTTCACCACACCCTGCTTTGCGGCGATGCCGCCAAAGTGATCGGCGCGACCTTCAGGCGTATCCTCGTCATTGAAGATTGGCGGATGACAGGGATGGGTGACGAAATAGGTGATATCTTCGCGCTCCGGAAGGTGCCCGGCGAAAGGTGCGGCGGCGTCGAGGATGACGACCATTGTGCCCGGCTCCACTGCCGGAACCACGCTTGCTGCAACCTTGCCGATCACGGTATCCGGCACGGCCAGAATGACGACCGCCGCCGCCTTCAGGGCCTCATCCTGATCAACACAGTCAAAGCCGAGCGCCTCTTTCAGCCGCGCACGACCGCCTTCGCTCACCTCAACATGGCTGACATCGAAATCGGTCCTGGCCAGATTGGTCGCCAGGCGTACGCCCATTTTCCCGCCAGCCCCGAACAGCGCGACTTTGGTCATTTCTCACCCCCAAGGTAGATATAAACGGCTTGATCAACTGGTATGATAAGATGATAATATAACCTATCTGTCAAGCAAGAAGACGGGAGGGTCAGCATGAACACCGCTCAGACGCCTTGGATCACATGGTACGGCGATGATTTCACCGGTTCCGCCGCGGTCATGGAGGTGCTGACCTTTGCGGGCATCCCATCAGTGCTGTTTTCAGACATCCCGACGCCAGAACTTTTGGCACGCTTCGCAGACAAGCCGGGCATTGGCATCGCATCGACCGCACGAAGCCATGACCCGGCCTGGATGAGGGCAAACCTCCCGTCCCCACTGGAATTCCTGCATCGGCTCGATGCACCGATCCTGCATTACAAGATTTGCTCCACCTTCGACTCTTCGCCCGAAAGCGGCTCAATCGGGCAGGCAATCGAGTTGGGCCTTCAAATTCGTCCGGCCGCAGCCGTGCCGCTGCTGACCGCCGCACCACAGATGCGGCGTTATCAGGCCTTCGGACACCTCTTTGCCGGAACGACGGAGGGGGTTTACCGGCTGGACCGTCACCCGGTCATGGCGAACCATCCCGTAACCCCGATGGCAGAGGCCGATCTGTTGCAGCATCTTGCAGCGCAGACGCGGCTGCCCGGCGGGCTGATCGATCTGGAGACGCTATGGGGTGACCCCCAATGCCAGCTGGAGGCGCTTCTGGACAGCGGCACCCGCATCATATCCCTCGACAGTATGGAGCCGGTGTCCGAGGCGGCGGCAGGCGCGCTTATCTGGGAAAATCGCGACCGGCTCGGCTTCGTGGTCGGTTCGCAGGGCGTTGAATATGCGCTTGTCCGGCATTGGCAGAAGATCGGGAAGCTAACTCGGCCCGACCCCGCTGGCAGCGCAGGCAAGGTCGACCGGATCGCCGCCGTGTCCGGGTCGGTCGCGCCCGTGACCGCCCAGCAGCTTGTTTGGGCTGGCAAGAACGGCTTTTCCCTGCTGGAATTCGACGCCAGCCTTGTCTGCGCAGACGACAGCGCCCTGAAAGCCGAAGAAGACCGGCTGACATCGGCAGCAATCGACGCCGCGAAAAGCGGCTCAAGCCCGCTGGTTCATTCTGCTGCGGGACATGACGGACCGGCGGTCGCCCGCTATCGCGCCGCGCTTGCCGCCAGCGGGATGGATAAGGAAACCGCCAATCGCCGCATCGGTGAGACGCTTGGGCGGATCCTGAACCGGGTACTTCAGCAGACAGGCATCCGGCGCGCTGTCATCTCCGGCGGGGACACATCGGGTCACGGCATGCGCCAGCTTGGGCTGTCCGCATTGGAGGCGATAGCACCGACCATACCCGGCGCGGCCCTGTGCAGAGCCTATGGCGACGGACCGAATGACGGGCTGGAGATCGCACTAAAGGGCGGACAGATGGGATCGGAGGATTTCTTCGGCTGGATCCGCGACGGTGGCGGGCCGCGATAACCGTCAGTCAGCCCTGCGTCTCGAACGAGGCGCGTGAGCGTTCAAGGTGCCGCCGCATCTCCTCGCCTGCAGCATCGGGGTCACGGGCCTCGATATGATCGACGATCTTGGCATGTTCCCTCAGGGTCACCTCCTCGCTGCCCAAGCGGTGCAGCAGGGCCACATGATACTCGAACAACCAGCCCAGCATGGCCTCCGAAACCGAAAGGATGATCGGATTGTCTCTGAGCGACGCGATCTTGCGATGAAACGCCATATCGGCGGAGATGAAAGACGTCGCATCTCCGCTGTCGAGTTCCGCCCGTTGCCGCGCCACCAGATCGCGCAGTTCGGCAATGTCATCGACAGAGGCTTTCGCGGCAGCAATGCGCACCATACCAACCTCGAACAACTGGCGGGCCTGTTTGAGGTGATCGAGATTTCCCGGCGCAAGTCCGAGAACCAGCCGCGCCAGCCCATCCGTGTGGTTCAGCACCGTGGCCGGGTTGATCTCATTCACACGCGACCTCTCGCCATGGCTGATCGTGATCAGCCCGCTATTGTGCAATGACTGCAGCGCCTCTCGCACAGCCGGTCGACCGACCCCAAATCGCGCCATCAGCGCACGTTCGGACGGCATGGCATCGCCGGGTTTCAGTTCCTGGGTGCGGATCATGTCATGCAGCCGCTCCAACACCTGATCCGACAGCTTTCGCCTGACGATCCTGTCATCGTCTGACCCGTGGCTGGATACCATTGGTGAAACTCGCCTCCATACTGGTATCATCACATGATCACATTGCTCATCGGTTGTTCAAGCGCAATCCACAACGGCATCCAAAGCGGGTCATGTTGTCCACGCCCACAATGAGCAGTACATATCAGAAGGCGTATTTCAGAGGGTTTTTCGATGAGCGATGATTTCATCCGCGTGACCTACCGCATCGAATGCGCGGGTGATCCCGCGGCAATGGCGGCAAAAATCGCGTCAGACCAGTCCACCGGCACCTTTACGGAACTGCCCGGAGAAACCGAAGATGTCCGCCACCGCTGTGCCGCGAGGGTCGAGGATGTCCGCACCCTGCCCCCGGTCGAGCGCCCCTCCTTCCCGCAGACGGACGGCGTCGGCCCGTTCAACCGCACCGACGCCGTCATCGCCTACCCGCTGGACGCGGTCGGCACCGACTTCGCGGCGCTGATGACAATCACAGTCGGCGGCGTCTATTCGGCGCGCGGCCTCAGCGGCATCAGGGTGATGGATTTCGACCTGCCGCCCGTCTACGCCGAACATCCCGGTCCGCAATTCGGCATCGACGGTTCCCGCAGGCTGACCGGCGTGACCGAGGGACCGATCATCGCCTCCATCATCAAGCCCTCGCTGGGACTGACGCCGGAGGAAACCGCCAAGGTCATCGCAGAGCTTTGCGCCGCCGGGGTCGATTTCATCAAGGACGATGAAAAACTGATGAGCCCGGCCTATTCGCCGCTCTCGGCCCGGATCGACGCAATCATGCCGGTCATCCGCGACCACGAGCAGCGGACCGGCAAGCGGGTGATGTATGCGTTCGGCATCTCCTCCGCCGATCCCGACACGATGATGCGCAATCACGATATGGTGGTTGAGGCAGGCGGCAATGCGGCGGTCATCAATATCAACTCCATCGGCTATGGCGGGATGAGTTTCCTGCGCAAACGCTCGGCGCTTTGCCTTCACGCGCATCGCAATGGCTGGGACATCCTGACCCGGCATCCCGGGCTGGGGATGGAGTTTCGCGCCTATCAGAAAATCTGGCGATTGCTGGGCGTTGACCAGTTTCAGATCAATGGCATCCGCGCGAAATACTGGGAACCGGATGAGAGCTTCGTGCGCAGCTTTCAGGACTGTATGACCCCGATCTTTTCCGACGCTGACAGGCCCTTACCAGTGGTCTGCTCTGGTCAATGGGGCGGGCAGGCCGTCGACACCTATGCGTACACAGGGCGTACACTGGACCTGATGTATCTGGCAGGCGGCGGCATTCATGGCCACCCGATGGGTCCCGCCGCCGGGGTCCGGGCGATCCGACAGGCATGGGACGCGGCAGCAGCAGGTGAAACGCTGGACGATGCCGCCCGCACCCATCCGGAGCTTGCCGCGTCATTGGCGAAGTTCGGCGGCAAGAAAAACGCGCCGCCTGCCGCTCGTCTGGCAAGAGGCGGCGCGAAAGATCAGCCGTGCTGCGCCGTCACGGTCTTGAGGCGTGAGAACCCATAAAGCGCCTCGAACCCTTTTTCGCGGCCATGACCGGACTTGCCGACCCCGCCGAAGGGCAGTTCGACCCCGCCACCGGCGCCGTAATTATTGATAAAGACCTGCCCGACATTCAGCTTGCGCGCCATGCGCATCTGCCGCCCGCCGTCGCGGGTCCAGACACCCGCCACCAGCCCATATTCGGTGCCATTCGCGATGCGGATCGCGTCGGCCTCGTCCTCAAACGGGATCATCACCTGAACCGGGCCGAAGATCTCCTCCTGCGCCAGACGATGATCGGGGGAGACATCGGCGAACAGAACCGGCGCGACATAGTTGCCACCGGCTGGCGCATCATCCCGGATCTTGCCCTCTGCCGCGACCGTCAGGTCCTGCTTCCCGAGTTCGATAAATTTGGACACGATGTCTTTCTGCTTCTTCGACACCAAGGGACCGAGGTCGCAGTTATCCGGCGCAGGACCGACAACGAGGCCGCCATAGACCTCCGCCATGCGGCGGCGCACCTCTTCATAGATGCCACGCTGCACGAGAACCCGCGACGCAGCCGAGCAAGTCTGCCCTGCCGCCTGCATACAGGCCCCGACCAGCGTCGGCAGCGCCGCGTCAAGGTCGACATCGTCAAACACGATATGCGGCGATTTGCCGCCAAGCTCCAGCGTCACCGGAACCACGTTCTTCGCTGCCGCTTCCTGAATGTGGCGTCCTGTCGCGACCGACCCGGTGAAGGAGACATGATGGACATCGGGATGGGTCGAAAGCGCGGCACCGACCTCTGCCCCGTAGCCGGTCACCACGTTGAGCGCCCCTGCGGGAAGCCCCGCCTCCGCCGCAATCGCCGCAAAGGCCAGCGAGGAAAGCGACGCATCCTCCGCCGGTTTCAGCACGCAGGCATTGCCCATAGCCAAAGCCGCACCGATCGAACGGCCCAGTATCTGCATCGGGTAGTTCCACGGAATGATATGCCCGGTCACGCCATGCGGCTCGCGCAGCGTGTAGACGGTAAAGCCTTCCTGATACGGGATCGTGGTGCCATGCACCTTGTCCGCCGCACCGCCATAGAACTCCAGATAGCGGGCGAGGTTGACCGCATCGGCCTGTGCCTGCTTCATCGGCTTGCCGACATCGGTTGATTCCAGATAGGCGAGTTCTTCGGCGCGGCTCAGCACCATCTGCGCCATACGCGCCAGCAGCCGCCCCCGCTCAACCGCCGGGGTGCGTCCCCATTCGCCCTCCATCGCGGCTTCGGCGGCAACAACGGCAGCGTCCACATCGGCGGCACTGCCCTGCCCGATCTCTCCGATCACCTCGCCGGTGGAGGGGTTTTCGACCGGGATCGTGTCCGCATGGCCGGGCTTTCGCCACTGCCCGCCGATATAAATCATCGTCGGATCGAACCAGAGCGAATTTGCGATTTTCATATCATCCTCCTGGGATTGAAGCCGTCGCAGATTGACCGGCAGGCCAGCGCCTGATCACGGTGTTTTCCCCGGCAGCAATACGGCATTCCACAATTGCCCGGCAGTATCTACCGCTGCCGCGCGCGGCGCAAGAAGCACTGGAAAAGGCGGCAGGGGCGCTCAGGAATGTCGTTGACAAGCCGTGATGGGATTGTCAGGAATTTTATACCGCGTCGGTTGTCATGTATTCGCAATCAGATGCGAGGGGGCGGGACTGGAACCCTTCATCCCGCTCATTTCTGGGAGGAAATCATATGAAATTCGTTGCTTTTTGCACCGCCGCCCTGACAACCGCGACCAGCGTCGTCGCAGTTCAGGCAGCGGAATGGAACTTTGCCCTTACGCCGCCGCTAGAGTCACATTATGGCGCTGCCGCAACCACCTTCGCCGAACAGATGGCCGAGCTTTCGGGCGGCGACATCACCGTCAATGTCAAGGCTGGCGGGGTACTTGGCGGCGAGCGGGAGATGCTGGAGGGGATGCAGATCGGCACCATCGAGCTGGGCATCAGCTCCACCGGGCCAATCGGGAACTTCATACCGGAAACTTATGCGCTCGACTTCCCGTTCCTGTTCGACAGCTATGAAAGCGCGCGCGCCGTGCTGGATGGTGAGATCGGTCAGGAACTGCTCGACAAGTTCAGCGATGTCGGCCTCGTCGGGTTGGCGTGGGGTGAAAACGGGTTCCGCAACATCACCAGTTCACGCGGCCCGATCAGTTCGCCCGCTGATGTCGAAGGGCTGAAAATCCGCACGATGGAGAACGAGGTGCATCTGGACGCCTTCTCCGAAATGGGTGCCGCGCCGACCCCGATGAGCTGGACCGAAGTCATCACCTCGCTCCAGCAGGGCACGATTGACGCGCAGGAAAACCCGATCCCGATCATCGTGGCGAATAATCTCTGGGAGGTGCAGCCCTATGCCAGCATGACCCAGCATGTCTACTCGCCCGCCGTGATCGTGATGTCGCAGATAACCTGGGACGGACTGAGCGAAGAGCAGCAGGGCTGGGTGCGCGAGGCCGCGAAGGCCGCAGCCGCAGCCGACCGCGCCGTCGTCGATCAGAACGAGGCCGACGGCGTCGCCATGATGCGCGAAAACGGCATGGAAGTGGTCGAGGACGTCGACAAGGAAGCCTTCGCCGCAGCCGTTCAGCCGACCTATGACAAGCTCGCCGAAGAATATGGCGTTGCCGATCTTGTGGACCGCATCCGCGCGGCGCAAGAGTAATCCTGACATGCGGGCGTCGTGACGGCGTCCGCATTCTTCACCTCCGTCAAAGAGGTTCTCATGGCCGGACCCGTTCAGAAAGCCGCCGAGCGGCTGATTTCATTGACCCATAATCTCGCGGCGCTGCTGCTCGCCTTCGCGTCGTTTCTGGTCGTCTATCAGGTGTTCACCCGCTTCGTGATCGGCCATTCCGCCGGCTGGTCAGAGGTCGCGGCACGCGGCACGGTGATCTGGATGGTGTTCATGGCCGCAGGTGTCGGGTTCCGCATCGGCGCGATGATCTCTCTGGAGTTCATCCGCGGCGTATTGCCGCCGGGGCCGCGCAATATCCTGATGTGGGTCGTGACCGGGCTGACGCTGTTGTTCCTCGGCATTCTCGCCTGGTACGGGCTGCAAATGACCCTGCGGGTGCAGAACCAGCGGATTGCAATGCTCGGCGTCTCGATGAGCTGGTTTTATGCCGCTATCCCCATTGGCTGCCTGCTGGCGATCCCCGGCGTTCTGCTGGCGCATTTCGCGCCGGTCAAGCGCAATGAGGAGGAGATTATCGAATGAACGCCGCACTCGCCGTTTCGCTTATCGTCCTTTTCATCATCTCCGTCCCGGTTGCGGTTGCCATCGGTCTGGCCTCCGTTTTCGGGATCACCTTCTTTTCCAATCTCCCGCTGCTGGTGGTGCCGCAGAAAATCTTCACCAGCCTCGACAGTTTTCCGCTGCTGGCGGTGCCGTTCTTCATCCTCGCTGGCAATCTGATGAGTCACGGCGGCGTGTCGCGCCGGCTGGTCGACTTCGCAAAGTCCATCGTCGGCGGAATGCAGGGTGGGCTGGCCAGCACCTGTATCGTGACCTGCATGATCTTCGCCGCCATCTCAGGCTCATCGGTCGCAACCACCTTCGCCATCGGCTCCATCCTGATCCCGGCAATGGTCAAACACGGCTACCCGACGCCAATGGCCGCGACGATTCAGGCATCCTCCGCCGAGCTGGGCGTGATTATTCCGCCCTCCGTTCCGATGATCATCTATGCGGTTTCAACCGAAACCTCGGTCTCGCGGCTGTTCATGGCCGGGATCGGGCCGGGCATCCTGATTGCCGGGATGCTGATCCTGATGGTGCAGATCTGGTGCCGCGTGAAGGGCTACGGCAAGAATGACGGCGATGAGAGCCTGTCGATCCTGAGCAGTACCTACAAGGCGTTCTGGGCGCTCATGCTGCCGATCATCATCCTTGGCGGCATCTATGGCGGCGTGTTCACCCCGACTGAGGCTGCGGCAGTTGCCGTCGCCTATGCGCTGTTCGTCGGGTTGTTCATCTACAAGGAACTGACCTTCAGCGGCCTGCCGGAGATTTTCCGCACCGCTGTCGTGAATACCGGCGCGATCATGCTGATCATCGGCACCGCCGGGTTGCTGTCCTTCCTCATCAGCCTATCGGGGCTGCCGCAGGTAATTGGTGGCTGGGCCGAGGGGAATTTCAGCAGCCAGTGGAGCTTCCTGCTGTTCATCAACCTTCTGCTGTTCTTCGTCGGCATGTTCGTGGAGACATCGGCGGCAATCCTCGTCCTCGGCCCGATCCTCGCGCCGGTCGCAATCAATTACGGCGTCGATCCGGTGCATTTCGGCATCGTCATGATCGTCAATCTGGCAATGGGCATGATCACGCCGCCGCTCGGGGTGAACCTGTTTGCGGCTTCAGCTGTGGCGGGGATTCCGGTGCAGCGGATGTTCAAGACATTGCTGATGCCGCTTGGTACGGTCATCATCGCCCTGCTGCTGATCACCTATGTGCCCCAGATCAGCCTGTTTCTGACGCGGTCAATGTAGGCGAGAGGCACATCATGTTTTTTCCGGAACGGATCAGCGAATGACAACGAAGCGCTACAGAATCGCAACCATCGACGGCGACGGAATCGGGCCGGAGGTCTCTCAGGCGGCGCTCCGTGTTCTGAAAACCGCCTGCGGCGATATGCTGGATTTCGACATGCTCGACGGCGGCGCCGGGCATTATCAGAAGACCGGCCAAGTCCTGCCAGAGGACACGTTCAACGCCTGCCGCGAGGCCGATGCGATCCTTCACGGTGCGGCAGGTCTGCCCGGCGTCGTCTATCCTGACGGGACCGAGGTCGGCAACGATCTGCATCTTCGCCTGCGTTTCCGGTTGGACCTTTACGCCAATGTCCGCCCGGTCAAGCTGCTGCCGGGCGTGGTATCCCCTCTGCGCGGATATGAGGGCGGCGGGATCGACTATGTCATCGTGCGCGAGAACACCGAAGGGCTGTATGCCAGCCGTGGTGCGGGGGTTCTGCTGCGGGATGAGTTCGCCTCCGACAGTCTTGTGACCACACGCAAAGGGACGGAACGTGTGGCCGAGTTTGCCTTCCGGCTGGCCGAAAGCCGAAATGGCGCGCTCAGCGACGGTAAGAAGCGTGTCACCGTCTGCGACAAGGCCAATATCCTGCGCAGCTACGCGTTTTTCCGCGCGATCTGCGACGAGGTACATCAGCAGCATCCTGATGTCGCGATTGACTATGCCTATGCCGACGCGATCACGGTCCATATGGTCAAGCGGCCCGAGTTCTACGATGTGATCGTGGCGGAGAATATGTTCGGCGACATCATCTCGGACCTCGGCGCAGCAACGGCGGGGGGTATGGGTATTTCCCCGTCAGGCGAGATCGGCGACGAACATGCGCTGTTTCAGGGCGCACACGGCTCCGCCCCCGATATTGCGGGACAGGATGCGGCCAGCCCGATGGCAACCGTGCTGTCTGCCGTCATGATGCTTCGCTGGCTGAACGATCGCCACGGCGACCCGCGACTGGCCGAGGCGGCTGACCGCATCGAGACAGCAGCGGGCCGGGTTCTGTCGGAGAATATCGCCGTGCCCCGCGATCTCGGCGGCAATGCAAGATGCAGCGAAGTGGCCGAGGCGATCTGCCGCGCTCTGGGCTGAGGAAAGGACGAAAGATGGAAAAGATGAAAGTCGGCATTGTCGGTGTCGGGCTGATGGGCCACGGGATCGCCCGCAATATCGCTGCAAATGGCTGGCCGCTCGCCTATCTGCGCCATCCGGGCAATCAGCCGACCGATGATCTGGACGCGGCAGGCGCACGGGGTTTCGACAGCGCAGCCGAAATGGCGGCGGAGAGCGACGTGGTGCTGCTTTGCGTGACGGGAACGCCGCAGGTGGAAGACGTGCTGCTCGGGTCCGGCGGGGTTCTGGGCGCGCTGCGTCCGGGGTCCGTCGTCGTCGACTGCTCGACCGCCGTGCCGGAATCGACCGTGGCGCTTGCCGCAAAGGTGCAGGGTGCAGGCGCGCATTTCGTCGACGCGGCCATGACCCGTACCCCGAAAGAGGCGGAGGAGGGAAGGCTCAACCTGCTGATCGGGGGCGCGCCGGAGGTCGTCGCACGGATCACGCCGCTTCTTGAGACGTTTTCCGAAAACCGCTTTCATGCCGGTCCGCCTGGCGCAGGTCACCGGCTGAAGCTGCTGCATAATTTCGTCTCGCTCGGCACGGTGACGCTGATCTCGGAAGCTGCTGCCTCCGCCCGTCGTTCGGGCATTCCCGATGAGGTGTTCGTGGACTGCCTACGCCGCGGCGGCGGTCATGGCGCCGGACTTGATCGCTTGTCGCCTTTTCTGCTGGAAGGCGCCGTCGATCAGATGCGGTTTACGATCAACAACAGCCTGAAGGACCTGAGCTATTATAACCGCATGACGGCAGAGCTGGGCACGCCCGATCTGGTCGCCGCTGCGGTCCGCGACACATTGCAGAAGCTGGTGGATGACGGACACGGGGATATTTTCCTGCCGGAACAACCTGAATTGATGCTGAAACAGGCAGAGGGCAAGTCCGGGTAGCTTTCCGACGATCCGGACAGCAATCCGTTCACGCAGATCGCCACGGCAGGGTTCCGGGGGGCAACCGCCCGCCCAACCTGTCTGTCAACAGCACCAGTAACCCAACCAGAGCCAATGCCATGACCGAAAGCGCAGCGGCCCCGGTCGAATTGCCCTCATACTGCATGGAGAATATCTGCACCCCGATTGTCTCATGCCCCGCCGACCAGAGCAGCGCAGACAGGGTCAGTTCATTCACAGCGGTCATGAAGATCAGCAGCCCGCCTGCAATCGCCGCAGGCAGAACCCCCGGTCCGGCAATCCGGGCAATGCGCCGTAAAACACCTGCCCCGGCGATCCGCGCCGCCTCGTCCAATGACGGATCGGTGGCGGAGATCGACGCCTCGACCGGGCGCAGCGCCATCGGCAGGAAACGCCCCAGATAGGCGATGAGCAGGATCAGGGCGGTTCCGTATATCGACACACCGATAACCGGCAGCGGGCGCAGATAGACGAGGATCATCGACAGGGCGAGCACCGTTCCCGGCACCACGAATGCCGCATCGGCAAGCCAGCTCAGCGCCTTGGCAAACGGGTTGCGCGCCGTGACGGACAGCCAACCCAGGACAATGGCGACCAAGGCAGACATGAACCCGGCCAGCCCCGCCAGACCGAAGGAATTCGCAAATGCCCGCCGAACCGCCGGATTTGCAATTGCGGCGTCGAAATTCTTCAGGCTTGCGGTCTCCAGCCCGAAGGGAACACCAAGTGCGGGAACCAGCGCCGTTGTGGTCAAAGCGATGATCGGCAGGATCGACAGCCACAGCAGCACGAGCCATAATATCGCAAGGAAGGCCCACTTGCCGCGACCGGGATCAAACCCGGCGAACCCTGCCCCCGGCGGAAGCGGCACGGATAAGCGCCTCAGCACAACCTGCCGCAACAGAAGCGCCAACGCCGCAAGCAAAACCAGAACCAGCGCCATGACCGCCACCTTACCCATCACGGCAGGGCCGAAGCCGTTAAGTTGGCGATAAATCAGGGTGGTCAGAACCGGAAACCGCCCCGGAATACCCAGAAGCGCCGGCACGCCGAAATTGCCGATGGCCGCGGCGAATGCAAGAACCGCACCCGCAGCGAGGGACGGCACCGTCAGCGGGAAAATAACCCTCGCAGCGATGCGCCCCTGCCCCGCACCACCGATACGCGCCGCCTCGACAAGGTCACCGGGGATGGCCGACAGGCTGGCCCGGACAGCGATGAAGACCAGCGGCATATGCTCCAGCCCCATCAGCCAGGCCACACCTGCGCCTGAATACATCGGATTTGAAGCACCGGGCGGCGGTGCCAGTCCGAACAGGCCAAGCGCGAACGAGCCGCTGCCCATCATCTCGATCCATGCCAGCGCCATGATCTGGGACGGAATCAGCAGCGGCGACAGGGCCAGAAAGCTGATCAACGCACGCCCCGGCAGTCGCAGCAGCCCGGTCGCGAAAGCCAGCACCCCACCCAGAACCGTGGAAATGAAAACCGATCCGCCGGACGCCGCAAGCGTGTTGCTGAAAGCACTTTGAAACGCACGGGAGCCCAGAGTCTCCCGCATAAGACCCAGCGTCTGACCGCTATCCCCCGGCATCAGCGCCAGCGCAAAAAGTCGCAGCAACGGCCAGGCGCCGGTCAGCAGAACATATGCGGCAAGGAGGGCGACGATCAGATGAACGCCGCCCCCTGCATTGCTTCGAAGCCGGATATCAGCCGCCGAAAAGCTCAGCGAATTTCTCCTTGTTGGCCTGATCGTCGGCCATCAGCTTATCCGCGTCGAGCGGCATGATGTTCAGGGCTTCAAGTGCCGGATATCCCTCGGGCGGAGAAACCCCCTCGATGATCGGGAAGTAGCCTTGCGCCACCGACTGCTCCTGCGCCGTCTTGGACAGCTGCCAGTCAACGAACGCCTTTGCGGCTTCTTCGTTATCCGTGCCCTTGACGATGGCGACAGGCTGCGTGATCGCGCTGACGCCCTGATCCGGCCAGACGAAATCGACGGGCGAGCCATCGGCCTTGGCGTTCATGGCCATGTATTCGATGATGATGCCGTACGCCTTCTCGCCGCGCGCCACGGCCTCGATCACCGTGCCGTTGCCCTGACCGGCAACCGCACCGTTGGCGGCCAGCTCCTCATAGAAACCCCAGCCGAGATCGGGCTGCTGGGTCACGGTGCCGACATGGATCACGGCAGCGCCGGAATAAAGCGGGCTGGGCATGATCAGCGAACCGGCCACCTCGGGCGCGCGCAGATCGTCCCACGAGGTCGGGGCCTGATCGACCATGCCGGTGTTATACACGATACCCGTGGTGATCAGCTTGGTGCCGAAGAACGTCTTATCCGCATCGACGACATCGGCGGGGATACCGTCCAGGGGCGCATCCGCATAAGCCAGCAGCCGGTCGTCATTCTTCAGCTGCGTCATCGCCACGGCATCCGCGATCAGCAGAACATCGGCCGGGGTCGACCCGGCGGCGAATTCGGCCTGCAGCTTCGACATCAGCTCCGTGGTGCCGGTGCGGAAGATTTCGACCTGCACATCCGGGTAGTCGGCATTGAACGCCTCAACCACGGTCGCCATCTGCTCCTGCGGCTGAGAGGTATAGACGGTGATCGCCCCGGAAGGCTGCGCCAGAACCGGAGACGCCATCGCGAATATGGCAATCGCGGCGTTGCGGAAACTCTTCATCTCGTTACTCCTGTATCGGATTTACCTGCCATGCCTATCCCCCGGGTTTGAAACATTCATGACAGTTCCATTGCCCCGATATTCGCGACCACAAGACCAGTTCCGCATTTTCCATCCGGCGATGCGGTTGGTCGGTCAGATAGAGGTGAATTTCACGCGCAACACCCGAATGCGCGACGATCAGGGTGGGTTCGTTCAGATGCAGGCCCTCAAAGGCAGCGATAACGCGCGCGCGAAAATCACCGGGACTTTCACCACCGGGCGGCGTTTCGTCGCGTCTGAGAACCGATCTCGGCTGCCCTTCCCACGCGCCCCAGTTGCGTTCTTCCAGCCCGGACACCAACTGCGGCTCAATTCCGGTAACCCTTGTGACAGAAGCTGCAGTCTGGCGGGCGCGCAGCAGCGATGAGGTAACGATCTTCCGGATATTCGTCCCACGCAGGAATTCTGCCGTTCTATCCGCCTGTTCTTCGCCCACGCGGTTCAGCGGCAGATCGGTGCTACCGCAGATGATGCCCCGAGCATTGGCCTCCGTCTCGCCGTGACGCATGAACAGAAATCCATTGTCAGGAACGATCACCACTCTATCACTCCGGTATTGACCCATCCGGCTTCCGGGATCGCGGCAGACAGCGCCTCGCGCGCGGCCTTCGGCGCAAAAGCCGCCAGCACTCGTTTCGCCCCGCTGCAGGACAAAAGCCGCCGGATGGTGATCAGATCGGGATGCACATTCCACATCAGCTTTTGCGCGAGGCCGTCTTCAACCCATGTCCCGGCAGGGGCGCCTTTCGACAAATGGCCGGTGAAGATAACCGGCACGTTTCCGGTCCCGATCGCGCGCAGCCCCAGTTCCGCAGACATGCCGCTGCCGCAATTTGCGCCAGCAGCAATCATGACGCCACTGAGCGGGCTGTCGGAAGTCAGCGGTCGCGCCGCGTGCAGAAGATGGCGCAGCGCCTCGTCACTGCCGGGCGCAAGCCATTCCGGGAAGCGGCACATTACCTCGACGACCCGGCGAATATCGTCACAGATCGCGATGTCTTTCCCCGCCTGAAGGCAGGCCAGCGCAATTTCCACACCCCGCCCTGCTGGCTGAACGGGCAACAAGCACGGACCATCGCCGATCGCTGCAAGCAAGCGCGCCCGCTGCGCCGGAATACTGTCCGTTTCCGCGCCATAGGAGCAGTCCAGAACGGCAACCTCCGCCATCGGCGGATCGCTGGCGGGAAACAGGCCGGTCCCGTCGGCATAGTCGCCGCTGTAAAAAACGCCCTGAGCGCCGCCTATCCGCATCCAGACCGCCCCGGGCGCATGGCCGGAAGGGCCGGTTTCGACATCCAGCCCCGCAATCCTTGCGCTTTGGGGCAGATCATCCGCATCGCGCAACACAGGCAGATCGGCCAGCGCCCGGACCGGCGCAGTCGCATGGACGGGCGGATTTCCGACCCGGTCCAGCCAATCAAGCGAACCGATATGATCCCCATGTCCGTGCGAGATCAGAACCGCATCAACCGATCCAATCCCGTCGAGGTCCGGTCGACGACCTGCATCCGGCCCTTTCCCCATGTCCAGCAGAAGCCGCGATCCATTGATCTCAAGCAGGAAGCAGGCAGGCCCCTTGGCGTCAAACCCGCCCAATGCCGTCAGCCGTTTCACGCTGGCTCCCGATGTCTGTCGGCGGACATCGCGACATCAGCTTTCGGGTGCGCGGCGCCCCCTCGCGGCAACACCCAACCACCACGCAGCCGGACCCGTATCGCCTCGCCTTGTTTCGCGGGGCTGTCGAGCCGAACGGGAAGCGTATCCGCCTCCGGCAGCGCGTCCAGCAGAAGCTCGGCAACATGGTATCCGTCCTCGAACCGGACCGACGCCACGGTCGCAGCAATTCCTTCCGATCCGATGACAAGATCGCGGGCATGAACGCAAAGCCAAGCGGGGCCGCGGGCCACCAGACCGGGCACGACAACGGGCACATCTCCGATACGGATATGGCAGTTCCCATCAGTATCCCGCTGCGCTACCTGAACCGGCAAGGTCCGCCCGTGCCCGACAAATCGCGCCACCATCGGTGAGGCCGGACGGTCAAACAACTCCATCGGTGCGGCAAGCTGTTCCAACCGGCCGCGATCCATCACACCAACCGTATCCGCGACCGCCATCGCCTCATTCTGATCGTGGGTCACAAAGACCATCATGCAGCCGGTCGCGGCGTGTATCCGCCGGAATTCGGCGAGCATGGACTGACGCAGATGCGCGTCCAGATTGGCCAGCGGTTCGTCTAGCAGCAGAATACGCGGCTGCGCGGCAAGGCTGCGGGCCAGGGCGACCCGTTGCCGCTGCCCGCCGGACAAAGCATGGGGTTTGCGATCCGCCATTGCGGACATGCCGACCATGCGCAGCGCATCGCTGACACGGGCATCGCGTTCGACCCTTGGAAGCTGGTTCAACCCGAAAGCGATATTCCCGGCAACCGTCATATGCGGCCAGAGGGCATAGGATTGGAAAACCATACCCAGACGGCGCTTTTCGGGGCCGACGAAGTGACCGGGTCCGGCGACAAGTTCTTCCCCCAAAGTGATCGTGCCGCTATCGGGCCGCTCCAGCCCTGCAATCAGTCGCAAGAGCGTCGTCTTACCGCAGCCAGACGGACCCAGCAGGGCGACAAACCGGCCCGAACCCAGTTCCGCCGAAACATGATCGACGGCTTTGGTCTGCCCGAACTGACGGAGTAGTTTATCGAATTTGATATCGGCCATGATCGCTGAATACAACGGAGGCATGATGGAAATGTGACGGCACTGGCGGCTAAGGCGGGACGTTCTCGCGCGGCGGCATCGACCCTTTTAGCCCTGCTTCTCCCCGGTAACGGCGATGACCGCAAGGCAGTCCCCGCTTTGCACCAGCCCGGGGAAATGGCGCGCGGCAAGAATGCCATCACGATTGGCGGTAACCTCTACCGGCTCCACGCCAGAGCGGTCCGGCGGCCAGATGCGGGCAAGGGCCTGACCCGATTTCACCTCATCGCCCAAATCGACGAGCGGATGCAGAAGGCCATCGCGCGTGGCAAAGTGGAAGCAGTCATCACCGGGCATATCGAGCATGATGCTGTCCGCCGTCTCGACCTCTCCGGCGAGGATCCCCGCATGGCACAGCACATTCCTCGCGCCGCGAATGGCGATCTCGGCGGAGCGTGCCGTTGCCGTTCCGCCGCCGCCAAGCTCCGTGGTAACAAAAACCTTGCCCTGTTCCTCGACAGCAGTATCGAACATGCCGACGCTGTCGATCTCCAGCATCATCATCGTATAGGGCGCGCCAAAGGCCTGCACCGCCGCCACGCATTTCGCCTGCTGGTCCTTGTCATCCAGATAATGTGCCGCCGCATAGGGCAGGAAATCCAGCGTCTTGCCGCCGGAGTGATAGTCCAGCACCAGATCCGCCATCGGCACTAGAACATCGTTGAAGTAATTGGCGATCTTCTGGCTGGGCGTGCCATCGGGGCGGCCCGGAAAGGCGCGGTTCATATTGACCTGATCTATCGGGCTGACCCGTGTGCCTGCACGAAAGGCCGGATAGTTCAGATAAGGCACGATGATCACCCGGCCCGAAACCTGCTGAGGCTCGATCTCCCACGCAAGCTGTTGCAGGGCAATCGGGCCTTCGTATTCGTCACCGTGGTTGGCGCCCGTCAGCAGCGCCGTGGGGCCGTCGCCGTTCGCGATCACCGTCAGCGGGATCATCACGCTGCCCCATGCGCTGTCATTGCGGGAATAGGGCAGGCGCAGGAACCCATGCGCCTTGCCCTGCCCGTCCAGCGGGATCGTCGGGCGGATCGGGTTCGCGCTCATTCCTTCACCAGCATCTTTCGGGGAAGCGCGCAGAACATTTCCGGCGCGCCCTCGGTGATGATGATGGATTCGGTGGTCTCATAGCCCCAATCCTCCATCCACAGGCCGGTCATGAAATGGAAAGTCATGCCCGGCTTCAACTCGGTCCGGTCGCCGCGGCGCAGGGACATCGTGCGCTCGCCCCAGTCGGGCGGATAGGACAGCCCGATGGGATAGCCGGTGCGGTTGTCCTTCACGATGCCATAGCGGTCCAGCACGGTGAAAAACGCCGCTGCGATGTCTTCGCAGGTATTGCCCGCGCGGGCGGCATCTAGCCCGGCCTCCATGCCTTCCAGCACGGCCTTTTCGGCGTCGATCATCTTTTTCGGCGGCTTGCCGAGGAAGATCGTTCGCGACAGCGGGCAGTGATAGCGCTGATAACAGCCGGCGATCTCGAAGAAGGTGCCTTCATCGGGCTTCATCGGCAGATCGTCCCATGTCAGATGCGGCGCGGCGGCATCCGGCCCCGAGGGCAGCAGCGGCACGATGGCCGGGTAATCGCCGCCATGCCCCGACCATTCATCATAGCGCAGGCCCGCATCATAGATCTCGGCCACCAGATCGCATTTGCGCATCCCGACCTCGACCTTGTCAGCGATGCGGCGATGCATGCGTTCGACGATCCGGGCGGCCTTGCGCATATAGCCCAGCTCTTCGCCGGATTTCACCGCGCGCTGCCAGTTCACAAGACCGGTCGCGTCCAGAATCTCGGCCTCGGGCAGACCATAGGTCAGCCGCTCATGCGCCTTGGCGGAATACCAGTAATTGTCCATCTCGACGCCGATAAAGCCGCGATGCCAGCCCCGGTCGGCCAGTTGCGCCCAGAGGTAATCCATCGGGTGCCGTTCAACCGACTGCACATAGTAATCGGGATAGCCGATGATCTGGTCATCGCTCATCCAGACGGTGCGCAGCGCGCCATTCGCGTCCTGCCCGCGCCCGAACCAGATCGGCTGGCCGGTCGGGCCGACGATCACGCATTGATGGACATAGAAGGACCAGCCGTCATAGCCGGTCAGCCATGCCATGTTCGACGGATCGCTGACGATCAGCAGATCCAGCCCCAGCTTTGCCATGCTTTCGCGGGTCTGGCGAAGGCGGCGCTCATATTCGGCGGTCGAGAATCTCTCGGGTGTCCTTTGCAGTTCGGGCATTCACGGTTCTTTCGAAAACGCGGCAAGCGCGTGGGTTGCGATGGCGGTGTCCTGTACGCCGGTGCCGGTCAGATCAGCGATGGTGATCTGATCGGGATGGGTGCGGCCGGGATGTCGGCCGATGATAATCTCGCCAAGCTCCGGGATCTCGGTCGTATCGGCGATCAGACCGGCGTTCAGCGCCGCCTGTAATTCGCCCAGAGACTGCGTTTGGCTGACCCGGTCAGCGACATAGAGATCGGCCCGGTCCAGACAGTGCGGGTCCAGTTCGTTCTTGCCGTCCTGGTCGCTGCCCATAGCCGTCACATGCTGGCCAGCTTGCAGCCAGTCAGCCTTGAGGATCGGCTGGCTTGCCGGTGTCGTGGTGACGATAATATCGGCGAAAGCGGCTGCCTTGGCGGGGTCAGGTTCGGCGCGAACGCTCAGACCATCGCCGTTCATCTCCGCTGCCATCGCCTGCGCCTTTGCGGGATCGCGGGCCCAGATCACGGCCTCTGCAATCGGGCGCACCAGCCGCAGCGCCCGCAACTGCAGGCGTGCCTGCAAACCAGCACCGAAAATCGCCGCCCGCGTCGCGTCCGAACGCGCCAGATGTTTCGCGGCAACGCCCCCGGCGGCGGCGGTCCTGACATCGGTCAGATAACCATTATCCAACAGTACCGCCTGTACCCGCCCGGTCTCACTCGACAACACCACCATCATCCCGGAGGTGGACGGCAGACCCTTCGACGGATTGTCAAAGAAACCGGGGCTGATCTTGACCGCGAATCCCGGCAGGCCCGGAACATAGGCGGTCTTGACGTCCACCTCGCCATTCACATCCGGCATATGCATCGACAGGACCGGCGGCATCTCCACCCCGCCTTCCGCCAGTCGGGCAAACGCGGTTTCGACCACCTTGATCGCGGCGTCATCCAGATGAACGCGTTCACGAAGGCGGTCTTCGTGGAGGATCAGAATATCGCTCATCTCTCACCCTTCACGATGGCCTCATGCAGCGACGGATCAATGTTCTGGCCAGACAAGATCAGCACCAGCGGACCCCTTCCCCTCAGCTTGTTCGCCAGGATCGCGCTCGCCCCCACGGCAGCCGCGCCCTCGACCGTCTCACCATCTTCTACAGCGAGATGCCGGATGCCAGCGGCAATTTCGGTCTCGGTCAGCAAAATCAGATCGTCCATGAGGTCACGGACCATCGGGAAGGTGAAACGATTATCCAATCCGATCCCGCCACCAAGACTGTCGGCAAGCGTCTCCAACTCCGTCACCTCGACCGGTTTTCCCGCGCGCAGGCTTTCGGCCATTGCCGCGCCGCGTTCCATGCTGATCCCGATGATACGGATATCAGGCCGCAGCGATTTCGCCGCCAATGCGACCCCGGCGAGCAGGCCGCCCCCGGACAACGGAACCGCAATCGCGGCGGCATCGGGCATCTGGTCCAGGATTTCCAACCCGAGCGTTCCCTGCCCTGCGATGACATCGGGATGGTCGAAGGGCGGGATCAGGGCAAATCCTTCCTCCCGCTCCAGCCGCCGCGCCTCTTCAAAGGCGTCATCCTGACTTTCGCCGATCACGCGCGCTTCTGCCCCAAGCGCTTCAATCGCATCCAGCTTGTTTTGCGGCACCAGCTTCGACACACAGATCACCGCTGGCAACCCCGCCTGCCGCGCCGCGTGAGCCAGCGCACGGCCATGATTTCCCGTGGAGGCCGTGGTGACCCCGGCAACATTGCGAAGCCGGGCGACCGCGTTCGACGCACCGCGCAGCTTGAACGCCCCGGTTATCTGCTCATGCTCGCATTTCAGCCAGACCGGCCTGCCCGCCACCTGTGACAGGCGAAGGGATGATCTGAACGGTGTGACGCGCACCATATCACGGATACGTTCCGCCGCGCCGCGAATATCATCCAGCGAGACTTCAAATGACTTCACCATGTACGCACCCCGAACAAACTCCCCGGCCCGTCAGCCGGGATCTGCGCCTGATCCAGCATCGCCCAAAACATCGCCAGGTTAGAGCTGATGACGGGCTTTCCCAATCGCGCTTCGATGCGGTCAATGACGGAAACGGCAGGCAACGCGGTACAGGAAATAAACATGGCCTCCGCATCCGGGTGATCGGCAGCGGCAGCAAAGTCGATGATGCGGTCAGCGGGCTGGAAGGCCATATCCCGATCATCCTCGAATTCCATCGAATGGCGCCGCAACACCGACAGGCCGTGCGCCTCGAAGTGGTCTCCGACCAGATCCGCCGTCGCCGCAAGATAGGGCGTCATCAGTGCGATCCGCCCAACCCCGAGCGCCGCAAAGCCACGCAAAGCCGCATTTGCCGGAGTCGTCACCGGCGCACGGTCACCCAGCAATTTCTGCACCTGCTCACCCAGCACAGCCGAGGCTGAGGTGCAGGCAAAACCGATACCGGCCAGTTCGACCCCCGGCACCAGCAGATCAACCGCATCGCGCAGCCGCGGGCCGGTTTGCAGCAGGTTTTCCCGTGTCGTCGGGTTGTCGAACGCAATGCGCGTGACATGCAGGCGGCAATGAGGCGGCAACAACCGGACGGCGTCGCCCTCCGTCGTGAGATCGGTCGCGAGGGTGATCAGGCCGAAGCGGGGATGCTCGGGGTCGCGCCACATCTTTGCTGCGTCCCGCCTTACACGACCAGCACCGGAACATCGGCAAGTCCGGTCACCTTGTGGCTGACCGAGCCGAGCAGATACCCTTCTGTCGCGCCAAGCCCGCGTGAGCCGACAACAATCGCATCGCAGCCCTTTTCCTTGCCGAACGAGATGATCGTCCGCGCCGGCTGACCCGCCTTGATAAAGGCGCTGACATTTTCGACGCCGGCTTCCTTTGCGTGTTTCTTGGCAAAATCCGCCGCCTCCCGCGCCGTTTCGCGCATCTCCTGATCGAGATTGCCGCCGCGCTCGATATTGCCGCGTACCATCGACAACGAGGCCTCCAGCATCGAATGATGACGATACACGGTCAGGATCACCAGATGTGCCTGACACAGCTTCGCCAGTTCAATCGCCTTGCCAAGCGCCCGCCACGCGCCATTGGATCCGTCATAGGGCACAAGAATTTTCTTGAACATGCAGCGTCCTTATTCCGCAAAGGCGAGGTCACGCAGGAACAGCGCGATCTGTGGGAAGAAGATCAGCAAGACCGCAACCGCCAGCAACATGAAAATGAAGGGCGGCGTGCCTTTGACAACCTCGGTATAGGGCCGTTTGAACACAGCAATCGCCGTGAAGATGTCGCATCCGAAAGGTGGCGTCGCGCTGCCGATGGCAACCTGCAGCGTGATGATCGTCCCGACCAGCACCGGGTCAAGGCCGACATTCTGCACCACGGGCGCGAAGATCGGCACGAGGATCAGGATGACCACAATCGGATCGACGAACATGCAGCCGACAAAGAACGCGATGGAGATGGTGAACAGGACCCCATACTGCCCCATCTGGTCGATGCCGATACCGGCCAGCACCTGCTGCGGGATCTGCGCGAAACTGATGACGTAGGAAAACGCCGCACCTGCGCCGACCAGAATGAACACGACAGCCGTAATCAGCCCGGTCGATTTCGCCGTCGAATAAAGCTGCTTGAAGTTCATCTCCCGGAAAACGATCATTTCAAGGATCAGGGCATAAAGGACACATGCCGCAGCCGCCTCGGTCGGGGAGAAAATCCCGCCATAGATCCCGCCAATGATGATCGCCGGAAAACCCAGCGGCCAGAGCGCGCGCTTGAACGCCGTTCCACGCTCGGCCCATGTCGCCTTGGGCTCGACCGGCACGTTGTTCCTGACCGCATAGAAATAGCTGTATAAGGAGAACATCAGCAGGATTAGAAGCCCCGGCCCGATCCCCGCGATAAACAGTTCCGAAATCGAGGTGCCGGAGACGACACCGTAAATGATCATTCCGATGGAGGGCGGGATCAGGAACGCAATGTCAGAGGCGTTCACGATCAGCGCCAGCACGAAGCTGTCATTATACCCCGCCTTCAGCATCCGCGGGCGCAGCGGACCACCGACGGCGACCACGGTCGCCTGGGTCGATCCCGAGACCGCGCCGAACATTGTACAGGCCCCCGCAGTCGATATTGCCAGCCCGCCTTTCAAATGGCCGACGAAAGCCATCACCAGATCAATCAGCCGGTTCGCAGACTGACCCCGCGTCATGATGTCGGCGGCAAAGATGAACATCGGCACGGCGATCAGGCTGGCCGGACGAATCCCGGCGAGGATCTGCTGCACCATCGTATCCAGGTTCCCAAAACCGCCGAAAAGCGCGACGAACCCGATCAGCGACCCGGCGATCAGCGGGATCATCATTGGAAAACCAAGCAGAAGAAGGACGATCATGGTCCCGAAGATTGCCCAGGTCATCGCTCAGACCTCCTCTTCCGCAGTGTCGTCGTAGCCCTCAAGCGTGCTGGTCGACAGCCAGATATCCTTGTCGATCAGGTTCTTGATGGCGGTCAGCGCGTATTGCACGCCGGTCAGGAAAAACCCCAGCGGGCTCCAGACGATGATCCACCATTGCGGGATCTGAAGCGCCGGCAGCAACCGTCCGCGCGATGCCTGCTCCGTGACGTAAACAAGCGCGTACCATGTCAGCAGGAACATTATCGCCGCCGTAACGGCAGCAATGATGACCATCATCATCTTGCGCATCCTGAACGGCATGGCGTCGAAAAAGGCGGACATGCGGATATGCCTGCCATGACGCGCGGCGTAGGAGATTCCGGCGAATGTGATCAGGATAATGAGCGCCTGATTCAGCTCCTCCGAAAAGAAGATCGTCTGCCCGATCACCCGCCCGACGACATTCGCCACCGTATTCACAGCCATCAGCAGAACGCCGAGGGCCAGCAAAACCGCCTCGATCCGGGCGATGGCAACGTCGATCACACCCAAGAAGCCGGGCAAGCCGGACACATATTTGGAATCGTCGATATCGTCATCGACAGCAGTGGTTTCGGCCGCGGCAATAAGATCGGGGTCGGGATCAGGGGCGTGCTTGTCATCGAGCGTCATGCCGCAATGCCTCACTGGTAACGTATTCGAAGCTACTCAAAGACCCGGCGGGCGCGCGCGCCAGCCGGGCCGGTTCAGGTGATATGAAGCTCAGTTGGCAGGAGCTTCTTCACCTTCGGCAGCGGCTTCGCCGGCATCCGCACCACCAGACGCAGCAGCAAGGTCCGCCTTCATCTGATCGAGGATCGCCTGCGCCTGATCGCCACCAATCTCAAGGAACTCAGCCTCAACCGACGCCGCCGTGTCCTTGAATGGCTGGCGCTCTTCCTCGGTCAGCGTGGTGATGGTCATTTCAGGTTTCGCATCCTGAATTTTCTGAAGCGATTCCTCCGTCAGACCATCCTGATATTCAAGGATATAGTCGAAGGCGGCCTGCGTGGCGTTCTGCACAACTTCCTTGTCCTCATCGGACAGCCCGTCATAGAATTCCTTGTTGGCCATGACAGCGGTCGTGAAGTTGTTGTGACCCGCACGGGTGATGTGATCCGTCACCTCATACATCTTCGTCGATTCCACGAAGAAGGCCGGGTTTTCCTGACCCTGAATGATACCCGTCTGCATGGCGCCGTACACCTCGCCCCACGGCAGCGGGGTCGGCGTCGCGCCGAATGCCTGATAGCTTTCGACGATCAGCGGATTGGTCATGACCCGGAACTTGACCTCGTTCAGGTCCTCCGGCGATTTCACCGGCTCCTGCGTGGTCATCACGACCTCGCCTTCCGGGAACATGGTCAGCAGCTCAAGCCCCTGCTCCGCGTAAAGCGGCGGGAACATCTCCTTGATGGCCTTGGAGTTGCGGAAGAAGCTGAACAGCGCGTCCTGATCTTCCGGCAGCAGATACGGCACGAAGAACACCTGCGCCTCCGGGATCAGCGCACCCGTGAAGCCCGGCGACTGGTCAACGAATTGCAGGATACCCGACTGGGTCTGTTCCATGATGTCAGCCGATTCGCCCAGCGTACCGAAGGGATAGAGTTCGACCGTATGATCGGAATTGGCTTCCACCTCTTCCTTGAATTTCTGGGCATAGATGCCCTGCACCTCTTCGAGAGCCTCTTCGAACGCATAGCGCCAGGTATCTGCCGAAGCACCGGCGGTTCCCAGCAGAAGCGCGGCGACACTGGCGGCTGTGAGGGTCTTGTAGGTCATATTCTCTCCTGTTGACGGTCCGCCCGGCATCGTGCCGGGGACCTCGGGTTTTATTGACCCGGCCGCTCCGGCCTGGTGACCGGGGGGACTGGATCGTCACACCCCCAATCAGGTCAATTCTTGAATTCAAACCATCGCAATTCAGCTGTGGCCTGTCAAACAACCAGATTAACGGCGCAGAGTTCCGGGTTTCTCGCGGCGCGCAATCCAAGCCAAATTGCCCCGCATTGACAAAGCCCTGTGCCGCGTGAAGATGCCCGACATGAACGCGCCGCGCCTTGATGACCGGGATATTGCCATCCTCGCGACCCTCTCCCGTGAGGGCCGCATCGCCAAGACCGACCTTGCCGCGCGGGTGAACCTGTCACCGACGCCTTGCTGGGAACGAATGAAGCGGCTGGAGAAGGCCGGGTATATCAGGGGCTATCAGGCCGAGATTGACCTCGCCACGCTGGGTCCGCATGTGCAGGTCTTCGTTACGGTAGAGCTGGAAAGCCACCGTGCCGAGAGCTTCCAGACATTCGAACGCATCGTCGCCGCCATGTCCGAGATCACAGGCTGCTGGGCGATAGGCGGGGGATATGACTATCTTATGCAGGTTGTCACCGTGGACGTCGCTGCGTTTCAAACACTTATGGACGGGCTGTTGGAAAGCCGTGCCGGTGTTCGCCGCTACTATAGTTATATCGTGACCAAGCCGGTGAAGAACGTCTCCCCCGCATCCGCCCTTCTCCACCCGTAGGGTGCGCTTCAGCGCACCCTACGGGAACTGGACGGCACGGGAAAACTTCTCTGCCGGAGCGGCGCATAAAAGAAATATCCTCTGCCGCAGCCCCAAACTTCAGAGAAACTCCCTCCTCTCTCAGGTCTAGTCTGGCGATGACAAGGAGGTGCGCAATGCTCGACGACCCGAAAACCGATCTGGCTGGGCAACTGGCTGACAAAGACCTGCTCTGTAGCACCGGCGATTTCGCGGGCGAGGGCAGGTTGGCCGTGCGCGACCCGGCGACCGGCAATATCGTCGCCAAGGTCACAATGAGCGGCGCGTCTGACGCCCGCGCGGCGGTTGACACTGCCCAGCACGCTTTTCCCGGCTGGTCGGGCATGCTGCCGCAGGACCGCGCCGCAATCCTGCATCGCTGGCACGATCTGATCATTGCCGCAAAAGAGGATCTTGCGAAGATCATGGTGGCCGAGCAGGGCAAGCCGGTCAGCGAAGCTCGCGGCGAGATCGATTATGCCGCCAGCTTCGTGCAGTTCTACGCCGAAGAGGCGCTGCGCCCGAATATCGAAGGTATCACCAGCCACCTGCCCGATGCCGAGATGGAGCTTTGGCGCGAACCCGTGGGTGTCGCAGCCCTGATCACGCCGTGGAATTTCCCTTGCGCCATGATTACCCGCAAGGCAGCGGCGGCTCTGGGTGCGGGCTGCACAGTCGTGATCCACCCTTCGGCGGAAACGCCGCTTTCAGCACTCGCCCTGACGGTGCTGGCACGGCGGGCCGGGTTCCCCGATGGCGTCTACAACACCGTCATCGGCGACGCCGCAACGATCGTGGGCGAGTGGACCACCGATAAACGCGTGCGCGCACTTTCCTTCACCGGCTCGACCGAGGTCGGGCGGCTGCTCTATCGGCAGTCGGCGGATACGGTGAAACGGCTGGTGATGGAGCTGGGCGGTCATGCGCCGTTCATCGTGTTCCAGAACGCCGATCTGGATCGTGCGGTGTCCGAGGGCATCAAGGCGAAATTCGCCACCTCCGGTCAGGATTGCCTCGGCGCGAACCGGTTTTATATCCATCGCGATATTTATGACGCGTTCTGCGCCCGCTTCACAAAGGCAGCGCAGGCGCTCAGCCTCGGACGCGGGATGGACGACCCCGATATCGGCCCGCTGATCCATGACCGCCAGATCGAAAAGCAGAAAGCGCATGTGCGGGATGCTTTGGACAAGGGCGCGAAGCTGCTGACCGGGGGCGAGGTGGAGGAGAAGCTTGGGCCGCTGTTCTTCAAGCCGACCGTGCTAGCCGACGTGCCGGATGATGCGGCGATCATGTCGGAGGAGACATTCGGCCCGGTAGCGGCGCTCACACCATTCGACAGCGAAGACGAGGTTTACCGCCGCGCCAATGACAGCGAATACGGGCTGGTGGCCTATGTCCACAGCCTTGACCCGCGCCGCATCTATCGCGCCACGCGGGCGCTGCAATACGGCATGGTTGCCGTGAACCGGACCAAAGTCACCGGCGCACCCATCCCCTTTGGCGGGATGAAGCAGTCCGGCATCGGGCGCGAAGGCGCACGGCAGGGCCTCGAAGCTTTCACGGAAATCAAATATGTCTGCCGTGACTGGGGGTAAGCAAACGTTGACGGATGGACAACACACAAGGCCCGGATCAAGGACATCGGCCCGCTGTCGGACACTGACCCGCTGCCCGAATAAAGTTTGAACGAAGAAGGAACCAAAAATGCTGACCAATGACGAACTCGCCAAATGGGACCGCGAGAACTTCATGCACCCCTCGACCCATCTGTCGCAATTCGCCCGGGGCGAGGCGGCGCAGCGCATCGTGACCGGCGGCGAGGGCGCGTTCATCACCGACCGCGACGGCAACCGGCTGCTTGATGGCTTTGCGGGGCTGTATTGCGTCAATGTCGGCTATGGCCGCACCGAAATCAGCGAGGCGATCGCGAAACAGGCGCATGAGCTGGCCTATTATCACGCCTATGCCGGCCATGGCTCCGAGGCCAATATCACCCTGTCGAAGATGGTCATGGAGCGAGCGCCCGAAGGCATGGCCCGGGTCTATTTCGGGCTGGGCGGCTCGGACGCGAACGAAACCAACGTCAAGCTGGTCTGGTATTACAACAATATCCTCGGTCGGCCCGAGAAGAAGAAGATCATCAGCCGCTGGCGCGGTTATCACGGATCGGGCCTTGTGACCGGCAGCCTCACCGGGCTGGAACTGTTCCACAAGAAATTCGATCTGCCGCTGGCGCAGGTGATCCACACCGAAGCGCCCTATTACTTCCGCCGCCCCGACGCCGCCATGTCCGAGGCCGATTTCACCGCCTATTGCGTGCAGAAGCTGGAAGAGCTGATCGAAGCCGAGGGCGCGGATACCATCGCCGCCTTCATCGGCGAGCCGGTTCTGGGCACGGGCGGCATCGTACCGCCGCCGGAAGGCTATTGGGCGGCGATCCAGAAGGTGCTGGACAAGCATGACATTCTGCTGATCGTCGATGAGGTCGTGACCGGGTTCGGGCGGCTTGGCACCATGTTCGGCTCCGATCACTATGGGCTGAAGCCGGATCTGATTACCTGCGCCAAGGGGCTGACCTCAGCCTATGCGCCCTTGTCCGCGACGATCGTCGGGCAGCGCATGTGGGATGTGCTGATGAAGGGCGCAGATGAATTCGGCGTGCTGGGCCATGGCTGGACCTATTCGGCCCATCCCATCGGTGCCGCTGCGGGCGTCGCAAACCTCAAGCTGATCGACGAGCTTGGGCTGGTTAAGAACGCGGACGAGGTTGGCAGCTATCTGACCAAGGCGATGCATGATGCCGTAGGCGATCACGCCCATGTCGGCGAGGTGCGTGGCGAGGGGATGCTGTGCGCGGTCGAACTGGTCGCGGATCGCGAGAAGCGCGAGTTCTTCCCCGCGTTCGAGGGCAAAGGGGCCAAGGTCGTGGGCGCAATGGCAAAGCGCGGCGTGATCTCGCGCGCCATGCCGCAGGGCGATATTCTGGGCTTCGCGCCGCCGCTATGCCTGACGAAGGACGAGGCCGACCAGATCGTCGAGGCAACGAAAGCTGCCATCGAAGAAATTCTCGGCTGAGGCCAAACCAAAATCCAAAGACGTGGCGGGGTTCTTTCCCGCCACTTCTTATTTGCACATGCCCGGCCCACGCCTGACACTGGTGCCGCGTCGATTTTAGCGCTAACTGTTTCAAGCAAGGACGTCTGGTTGGGACGCTTCATGAAAACTGCGAGGTGATTGGAATGGCGGATGCACCGAATTATGGCCTGATCGGGCTTGGGACAATGGGCGCGGCTCTGGCGCTGAACATCGCAGAAAATGGCTATCCCATTGCCGTGTATAACCGAACGGCGGAGGTCACCGACGATTTCATCCGTAACGCCGGCGATCTTGCCTCGCGCTTGACGCCGACGAAGTCTCTGGAAGAATTCGTTCAGTCCATGGCCACGCCGCGCACCGTTATTCTGATGGTCCCCGCCGGTCCGGTCGTGGATCAACAGATAGAGGCGCTGCGTCCGCTTCTTTCGAAAGACGATCTGATTATAGACGCTGGTAACGCGAACTTTGCCGATACGCAGCGCCGCTTCGCTGCTGCTGCGGACCAGCCTTATGACTTCATGGGCATCGGCGTTTCCGGCGGGGAGGAGGGCGCGCGTCACGGACCGTCAATCATGGCGGGCGGCGAACCCGCACAATGGGATCGCGTGGGCGAAATGCTTGAAGCGATTTCCGCGAAATACGAAGGGCAGCCCTGTGCCGCGCTTATGGGCAAGGGCGGGGCGGGCCATTTTGTGAAGATGGTCCATAACGGCATCGAATACGCCGATATGCAGATGATCGCAGAATGTTACAGCCTGATGCGCGACGGCCTGGGTTTCGGCACCGATCAGATCGCCGCCACGTTTGAGAATTGGAACGAAGGCCCGCTCTCATCCTATCTGATCGAAATTTCAGGCAAGGTCGCGCGCGCGACGGACCCAATCTCCGGCGGGCCAATGCTGGACGCGATCCGCGATACGGCCGGGCAGAAAGGCACAGGCCGCTGGACGGCGATCGAGGCCCAGCAGCTTGCCGTCCCCGTCCCCGTGATCGAGGCAGCAGTCGTTGCCCGGAACCTGTCTTCGCGGTTCGACGCGCGGCAGATGGGGGCGGATGTCTTCGGGACGATGCCACAGGCAATTTCCTCAGATGGCATCGATACGGCCACGCTTGAAAAGGCGCTTATTGCGGGAAAGATCCTTTGTTACGCACAGGGTTTCGAAATGCTCTCAAAGGCTGCCAGCGAATATGGCTGGTCCCTGCCCATGCCGACAATCGCGCGGATATGGCGTGAGGGCTGCATTATCCGGTCGGCCATGTTGAACGATATGGCGAAGGCTCTGGAAGAGGCACCCGAGGGAAATCTCATCTTCGCCGAGCCGTTCACGACAATGCTGCGCGAGAACGAGGCTGCTTTGCGTGACATCGTGATCGCGGGCTTCCGCGCCGGCATCGCCGTGCCAGCACTCGCCGCCGGGCTGTCTTGGTTCGATACGATGCGCACGCGGCGGACCCCGGCCAACATGATTCAGGCGCAGCGGGACTTCTTCGGCGCACATGGTTTTGAGCGGGTTGACGGAAAAGACGCCCCGCATGGACCTTGGGGCAGCAAGGGCTGACATTGCGGGGGCGGTATAGCCAGAGAAACCGCTACGGCATTGTTTGGCACCCGGGTTTCCCCCCCGCTTTAGCCGGGCCTCAGTCCGATTGTCCGGCCAGGACCACGGCGAGATCGCGGTCCTGCCAGTCTGACATCGCCTGTTTTCCCGCACGATCACGCATTTCGGGCCATGCCGGATCTCGCCCGAAGCGCGTATCGAGCCTGAACATCAACGCACGGGAAGCACCGTCCCCCGCAGCGGCAGCGGATGCCGCCAACCGCCAGGCCTGCGCGTAGTTGCGGGGGGTCCCCTCGCCCCGTTCAAGAACCAGCGCTGCATCACGCAGCGAGGCTATCGATGAGAAGACATCCTCAGGCAAATCGGCATTGACCGTATTTTGTGCGCCGATAATCGCATCAGCGGTCAGACGCGTCTCGATTAGGTCCAGCAATGAAACCGCGCCAGCGGCGCCCGCCTCCGCAGCTTGCAGACTCAGCAGATAGGCCCCGGCCGGATCGGTATCGGCGATCAGTTCCGCGTGTTTCAGCACCGCGACCGGATCATCAAGTCCGGAGAGTATGTCGATTGCGCGCGCCTTATCCTGCGGAATACCGCGCCCCTCTGCCAGCGCCAGCCCCAATGCGAGCGGGTCAGAAACGGCGTCGGGGCTCGCAATAAGATCAACCGACGGACTTGGGTCTGTGTTCGAGAAACGCGGATCGAGCAGAGAAATCAACTGCTCGGCGCCGTTCAGCGTTGCGCCATCAATTTCAATCGGCGCATCCGGCCGGATTTCGACGGTCACGCGTCCCGGATCGGCAAGAAAACCCTGCAGCACCTCCGCGAGCGCAAGTTGAAAATCATGCAGCTCCGTTTCAGGTGGCGCGACGACGATCTGCGCCTCTATCGCATCCGGGCTCAACGCATCGGGCGGAAGCATGGGCTGAATACGCTCCCATATGCCCAGATCTTCTGCCGAGACATGGGCAGATCGCAGGATCGCACGGATCGGCACTTGCTGCTGCGGGACATCGTTGAAAAGCGTTTCGGGGTCCGGACCAGCGTTCGGGTCATCGATACCGGGCACCAGAAAATCGGTATTATCGCCGCCGGACAGCTCCTCAAGGATATATGGCATGTAGACGGAGAAATAATCGAAATCAGCGCTGGCATCGATTCGGGCAATCTCCGGGCTGACGGCCTCGATATTCGTGATCATCTTGCCGCTGCCGGTTTCCTGATAACTGTCGACCGAAAGCGACTGAAGCATAATTTCCGGCCTGCCCGTGACGATGCCAATCATCGCCGCGCGCGGCCCGAAGCAGTTATTCGCGATACTCAGATCGGAGATATTCATGCGCATCTGGGTCTCTTCCGCGCCCCAGAACCGATAGCCGGTCAGCAAAATCTGGCCGACCGAGGCCCGACAATCCTGATTGCCGCCAATCGAATTCAGTTCAAGATCGCGCATGACAAGCGCGCCGCGATTCGCGTCGATCTGCAATGATTCGTAACGCACCTCAGCGACCAACCGGGCGTAAGTCACAAGGATGCGCACCAGCCCGCCCACAAGGTTTTCGGTGGAAAAAGGCCCATCCCCAGATGGTTGCTGTAACGCTGTCTGGGCTGAAACCGCCCCGGAAACCGGCGCTGACACAGCGATGCCAAGCGCGACAATCTTCGCCAGGTTTTTCATAGCAATCGGTCCCCTTTTTGATCGCGGCTTGCCGCCACTAGAACGCAAAGCGGCGCGCTGCATCAAGCCCAAGTTATCTTCAATTAGATGTATTCTTCCGCGCGGTCGGTGATGTGTGCGGGCATAGCCTTCGCAAACACAACTTAACCAAGCATGGCCCCCATTTCATGCAGTTTCCGAACGCTGAGTGACCACGCAAAGCTGCCATTTTTCCGGATCATATGATGTGATCCGCTTCGGAGAGGGGGTTCTTTTTCATGGATCGCTCTCCCGAAACCATATCAGCCTGACCGCGACCAGAAATCGCCCCCCATTTTGCCTGCTGTTGCCGGGCCTAAGTGTTTCGCTTCAAAACCTGCGGCGAACCCGAGAATATCATTTTTGATCGCTGTCAGAAAGCGCCTTTCTTTGTTTTTCTTGATGTGGCCGCACGGACATACCTATCTGATAATCAACAAAAAATTTGCATTCATCTATTATTTCCGGATCAGGCCAGATATTAAACAACCATTGGTTGTATTTGGAGTAGGATTTTAAGTTGGAAGACGTTAGGGAAGAGGGGCAAACGACCACCGAGCACGCGATTGAGCGGGTCCGCGAAGCCATTCTATGCGGGGAAATTCCGCCCGGTGCGCGACTGCATCAGGTTTCGTTGGCCGAAAGGTTTGGCATCTCGCGCACCCCGCTGCGCGCAGCATTGGTGGCGCTCAGCCATTCGGGGCTGGTTACCTATGAAAGCAACCGAGGTTACCGCGTCCGCGAGCTTTCACGGGAGCAGTTGAACGACGCATTCATGATTCGTGCGGAGATCGAAGCTCTTGCCTGCCGGCTTGCGGCAAACCGCATCACTGCGGACGAGGTGCACGAGCTGCATCAGCTTGTCGATGAGGGCGAGAATTTTCTCGAATCCGGGCATCTTCCGCAGGACAAACAGGTTCCCTATCAGAAGAACAACTCACGCTTTCACACCCTCATTCAGGACGCGGCGCGATCCCCGTGGGTGACGGAATTCGCCAGTAGCCTCAGAAATGTCATGCTCAGTTCCGACCGGACGGTACTTTGGAACGACTTTCACCTTCTGAAACGCATGCAGGACGATCATCGCCGCATCGTCCGTCTTCTTGAGACCCGCGAGGCACAGAAGGCGGAGAATGCGATGCGGGAGCATGTCATTTTCGCGCAGGAGCAGATGCTTTGCGGCTTCAGGATGGAGCAGAGCCTGAGAACCATGGCGGAGACTGACGCTCTGGCGCAGATGCCGCCGGAGCAATAGCGAAGCGCGATCAGCGATCACCGTCGAAAGGGCGAATCGTGATATCTGCCGCCTGAAGCGCGTCCTTGACGGCGCGCGCAATGGACAGCGCCCCTGGGTTGTCGCCATGCAGACAGATCGTGTCGATCCGGGTCGGCACTCTCTTGCCGGAAGCAGCAATGATTGCGCCCGTGCGCACCATTTCTACGATCCGCGGGGCGGCAACATCAGCATCATGGATCAGCGCATGGGGCTGGCTGCGATCGACGAGGGTTGCGTCATCATTATAGGCGCGATCGGCGAATATCTCACAAGCGAGGCGCGCACCCAGATCCCGCGCCGCTTTTTCCTGTGCCGTCCCGGCCAGCACGACCAGAATGATCTCCGAATCGACCGAAAGCGCGCCTGCGTAACAGGCCCGCGCCAGAAGTTCATCGCGGGACGCCATATTGGCAATTGCGCCGTGCAGCTTAAGATGCCTGACCGCGCCACCCGACGCACGCGCCATGCCCTGTGCCGCGCCGAGTTGCCAGCGAACCAGATTCGCAGCGCTCTCATATGGCAGGACCATATTGCGCCGACCGAACCCCTGGAGGTCGGGGAAGCCCGGATGCGCGCCGATTCCGACATTGTTCGCGACGGCGATCCGCATGGTTTCGGCCATGACATCCCAGTCACCTGCATGAACGCCACACGCGATATTTGCGGAGGAAATCACCTCCAACAGAGCTTTGTCATTGCCCATTTGCCACGGGCCAAAGCTCTCGCCCATATCGGCGTTCAGGTCGATGCGAAGCGCGCTCATGAAATCTCCTCCGGGTGATGAACGTGATCGGGAAAATGATCCGGGCGGGCGGCATCTACCACCCCGCTGATCAGATTAAAGCTCAGCAGATCGGCCATCTGCGCCGGATCACGACGCCGGGGACCGATACGCCCCCTGAGATCGCCCAGTTCAGCAGCATGCGCCTGCATGATCCGCAGTGCGGCATCGCGTTCGATCAGACGGATGCGCAGCCCTGTCCCCGGCGGCGCCTGCGCGACAATCGGCAGATCGCACGGCAGCACTGTTGCTATGCGGGGATAGCCGCCGGTTGTCTGGCACTCCGCCATCAGGACGAAGGGCGTACCGTCGCCGGTCACCTGAATATCGCCCGGCTGAACGATCTCGGACAGGATATTCAGCCCGCCCGGTGCAGCGAAGCCTTCCGCCCCGTCCAGATCGAGCCTTACGCCCATCCGGTTCCCGTGGCTGTCGCGGCGAAACTCGACCTGCTGTAACCGTGCCACCTGCTCCGGCGGATAAAGCCGGGTCTGCAAGCTTTCGACCGCGCGGATCTCACCCCCCTCGAGCCGTGGCAACGGGTCTATGACAAGATCGACGGTGCTGCCCCGATCCTCACCCAGCCTTAGCTTTTCGCCTTCCTGCAAGGGGCCACCGATCCCCGCAGCGAGATGGGCCGAACGTGCACCGAGCCATTCCTCCGATTCAATGCCGCCGCCGAAATGGAGATAGCCAAATCCTCCGGCCGGGCCGGGCGTAATCCCGATCACGGCCCCCGCCGGGACGAGATGGCTGCCATGCCAGGCAAGGCCACGACCACCCCCGGCACCCTCCAGCCGCGCGCGCATCGGTGCGCCGGTCAGGGCGATGCGGCATGCCCGCTCACAACGCAGCTTCAGGGAGCCCGACATCAGTTCAATAGCCGCCAGATCCGCGTCCTGCCCTAGCAGGGCTGCGCCCTCGGCCATCGCGATCGGGTCCGCTGCCCCGCCACGGGAAATACCTTGCGCCAGCCAGCCCGGGCGACCGCTATCCTGAACCGTGACGGTCCCTTGGGCAGAAACGACCTCGACCACGCTCATTCGGCCGCCCCAATGACAGCGCCGCCCCTCGGGTCATCCCAGAGCGGTTGCAATCGCGCCGGACTCACTGGCTCGAACCGCAGCGAGTCGCCGGGGCGCAGCAGGAACGGGTCTTTCGCTTCGGGCTGGAACAAGCGCATCGCTGTCTGGCCCACATGCCGCCATCCGGTCTGCGTCTCGACCGCGAATAACACAAATTGCCGGATTGCGAGGCCAAGGGAACCTACCGGAACGCGCGGATTAAGATTCCGTTGGCGGGACAGGTCCCATATCTCAGGAAGTTGCCCGATATATGGCTGACCGGGGGCAAAACCGATTGTCAGAACCCGCAACTCAGCATCACAGATGCTGGCGATGGCGGCGTCACGATCCCGGAAGCCCGCTGCTTCGGCAGCCTCGTCAATCTGCGGCGCAACCTCCGGATCGAAACAAGCCGGGATCGTCAGGCAACGCCGGTCCCGCGGCAGATCAGCCTTTTGCCAATCGCGCGCGGCCAGCATCTCCGCCAACTGGTCGCGCAACGCCTCGGGCCGCACGTCCGCCGGGTCAAAGCGGATAAGGGTGGAGACCAGCGAGCTTGCCGTCTCCACCACGCCCGGCCATGCGCCGCGCTCGATCTCGGCGCGCAGAGACAGGGCGGCGCGATTGGCAGTGTCATCAAATTTCTCCGAGAACGACACGACAAGACCATCAAGCCCGGAAAACGCGATCCGCGGGAAAGCCGGTTCCGTCATTGTCGCCAGCCAGATGACGGGCAATCAACGGCATCAATGGCCTCAGCGCACCCAAATCCTGAAAGATCATTCTTCCGCAAACGGCCCATAATCCCCTCTCTCCGCAGGATCGCAGATTGCCGCAGTGGCGCGTCCGGCGCAATCGTTGCAATGCCGACCATTTTATCCAATTACGGGTTCCTGTCTGCGAACAGCCCCACCAACCCGCGAAAACGCCGCACCCGACGCGAGGTTAGAGACTTGACCGCTGGCCGCCACTGCCCCATTGAGACCGGGCTCAGGTCCGGCGTTAGCGCGTCGGTGAAAAAGGGAACACGGGCCGGACATGTGCCGAAACCGTGGCTGCCCCCGCAACTGTAAGCGGAGAGCGACGCCGGAACACCACTGGGGCAATCCCCGGGAAGGTCGGCGGAGCCGTGACCCGCAAGCCAGGAGACCTGCCCGGGCGATCACCCTTTTCGTGGTGCGGGGCGCGCCAGGGAAGCGGCACGATCCGCAGCGGTGAACCCTATCACCCTGCGGGCGCAATCCCGCAGACGCAAACCAACTTCCGGGCTTTGCCCGTACAGGAGCAAGCCGATGCGCCTATCCCTTTTGCTATCCGCCGCCCTTATCCCCGCAACCGCACTGGCACAGGAAAAACCAATTCTGCTCGACACGATCTATCTGGAGGCCGGGCTGACACCCATCGAAGCGCAGGCATATGGCCGCGCGAACAGTGTCATTACCGCCGAAGATATCGAGGCGCGTGGCATCCATACGGTACAGGACGCACTGCGCGGCCTGGCCGGGCTGTCCGTCAGCAGTTCCGGCACCAGCAATACCCAGATCCGCATCCGGGGGGCGGAGGCAAACCATACCCTCGTTCTGATCGACGGCGTCCGCGCGGCTGCGGGGGACAGTGAATATTACCTCTCCGGTCTCGATACCGCCAATATCGACCGCATCGAGGTTCTGCGCGGGCCACAATCCGTGTTCTTCGGCGCCGACGCCTCTGCCGGGGTGGTCAACATCATCACCCGCCGACCCGGTGTCGGCACCGAAGCTGGCGGCAAGCTCGAAATCGGCAATGGCTGGGCCGCCGCCGTTCATGCCAGCCGCCGGGACGAGCGCGGCGGTGTAAACTTTACCGCCATGAAGCGGGACGATAACGGCTACGACCATTCCGGCAGCGGCGGCGAAGATGACGGCATCCGGCGGCGCGAGTTGAAACTGTCTTTCGACCGGCAGCTTACCGATACCCTTAGCGCGGGCTTCATGATCCGCGACGCACGGGAAGAATATGATTACGACGGCACCTCATGGACCGCTGCGACAGAAGACGAATACGTCATCGACAGCGGCGACTACGGTAAGCGCGACGAGACCGCTGGCCAGATCTGGACAAAACTCGAAACCATGAACGGTCGCCTGCTCCATAGCCTCTCCTACGATCAGACCCGGTTCCAGCTGAGCCAGAATGACGGGCCCGCCGACAAGGCCCGGACTGACATCTGGAAATATCGCGCGGTCTATGGTCTCGACGGGGCATATGCGACGGCCAACCAGACGCTCGCCCTTGGGCTGGAGCAGCGCAAGGACGAAAACAGCGTCGCCACCGACCAGAACCGCCGCAGCGATTCCGCCATCCTCGAATATCGCGGGGCATTCGGGAACGGGCTGGATGTTCAGCTTGGACTGCGGCGCGACAATAACGACCTGTTCAAGGACGCCACGACATGGTCGCTCGGACTGTCCTACGAATTACCGAACGCGCCGCTGCGCCTTCATGCCTCTGCCGGCACAGGTGTCGTCAACCCGAGTTATCTGGAGTTGTTCGGCGGCTATGGTTATGCTGGCAACCCCGATCTGAAACCGGAGGAGAACCGTGGCTTCGACATCGGCGTTGAGGCGACGGTCCTGGCCGGTCGCGGCACCGTCGATCTGACCTATTTCCGCGAGGATCTGGAGAATGAGATCAGCTTCAGCGGCACCGCATTGGCGAACGGAACGAACTACTACAACCAGACCGGCACCAGCGCGCGGCAGGGCGTCGAAGCGTCATTCGACATTCAGGCGACGGATTCGCTGCGCATCGGCGGCAACTACACCTATCTCGACGCGAAGGACCCGGATGGACAGGTCGAAATCCGCCGCCCGCGTCATACATTGGGGCTGAACGCGGCCTATCTGTTCGCGCAAGGCCGTGCGCGCCTGTCAGGCGATCTGCTTTATGTCGCGGGGAACGATGACGCCCAGTATTTCGGCAGCTACGAAACCAAAGAACTGCCGGATTACACCGTGGTCAATATCGCGGCTGGATATGATCTCACGGATAAAGTCCGCGTCACCGGGCGTGTGACGAATTTGTTCGATGAGGACTACGCCGAAACATGGGGCTACGCCACGCCAGGCCGCAAAGCCTATCTGGGCCTAGAAGCCAGATGGTAAGAATGCTCGCCGCGCTTGCCTTTCTGTTCGCCAGCGCGGCGAACGCGGCGCCCGGGCGGGTCGTGTCGGTCAATCTCTGCACCGATCAGCTTGCAATGCTGATTGCCACGCCCGGTCAGCTTGTTTCAGTGTCATGGCTGGCCGCCGATCCGTCGGTCTCACTGATGGCGGAGGAGGCGCGGCAGGTCGGGCTGAACCATGCCGGGGCGGAGGAGATTTACCTCTCCCGTCCCGATCTGGTTCTGGCCGGACCCTTCGCGGCGCGGGCGACCGTGGACATGCTGACCCGGCTCGGCATCCGGGTGGAGACGGTTCCGCCCGCGAACTCCGTCGAAGATATCCGCGCCAATATCACCCTTATGGGCGAACTGCTCGGGCAGCCCGACCGCGCTGCGGGACTGCTGTCACAGTTTGACGCCGATCTGGCGGCGCTTCCGAAAGGCCGCGGCAAAGTCGCGACCACTTACGGTGCGAACAGCTTCGCGAACGGCGCGGAGTCCCTTTCCGCAGATATGATGCGCCGCGCCGGTCTGGTTCTGCTTGCCGACAGGCTGGGACATAGTGGCGGGGCGCTTGCGCTGGAACAGCTGGTCATGGCCGAGCCGGAAATGCTGATTATTGGCAGCCGATACGAGACACCTTCACGCGCCGAAGCGATCGTTGACCACCCGGCAATCGCCGCAATGACCGCTGAACGCTTCATGACAGCCGACAGGGACTGGATGTGCGGGCTGCCCGCCGTGACCGGAACCATCGCAAGGCTCGCGCAATGAAGGTCACAGTTCCGCTGGCACTTCTTTGTGCGGGGCTTTTCTGTGCCTCGCTGCTCATCGGGCCCGCCAATATTGGTATCACCGACAGCCTGCGCGCGCTTGTCAGCGGTGATGGCGCAACCGGGTTGGTCATGCGCGAAATCCGGCTGCCGCGTGCGGTTCTTGCCCTGATGATCGGCGGTTGCCTCGGCCTCTCCGGCGCGGCGATGCAGGGCTATCTGCGCAATCCGCTGGCCGAACCGGGGCTGATCGGTGTCTCCGCCTCCGCTGCCCTCGGCGCAGTCATCGCGCTGCAAACCGGCTTCGCCGCAGCTTTCGCGCTTGCGCTGCCACTCGCGGCGCTCGGGATGGCGGGGCTCGCAGTCGGGCTGGTGGTGCTGATGGCAGGGCCGGGCGGGGGATCGCTGGCGCTGATCCTCGCCGGGGTTGCAGTGTCGGCGCTTGCCGGGGCGCTCACCTCGCTGGTGCTGAGCCTGTCGCCCAACCCGTTCGCCGCCGGAGAGATCGTGTTCTGGATGATGGGCTCGCTGGCCGACAGGTCATGGCTGCATGTCGCCATTGCCGCCCCGGTCATGGCGGCGGGTGCAGCGGCATTGTTCGGTATCGGTCGCGGCCTCGATGCGCTGACACTGGGTGAGGACGCCGCCGCCTCACTGGGCGTCAGCCTGCCGCTGCTGCGGCTGCGCATCATCTTTGGCGTCGCCGCCATGGTCGGCGCAGCAACCGCCGTCGCGGGGGCTGTGGGCTTTGTCGGACTGGTCGTGCCACATCTGCTGCGCGGCGCAGTCGGGGCAGAGCCGGGGCGGCTTCTGCCGGCATCGGCGCTTGGCGGGGCGGCAATGGTGCTGGCCGCTGACATCGCAGTTCGGGTGGTGCTGCCCGGACGCGACCTGAAGCTGGGGGTGGTGATGGCCCTGATCGGGGCGCCCATCTTCCTGCATCTGATCTGGCGGCAAAGGCAGGCGTTCTGATGCAGCTTGTGATCACAGGCCTGACTGTCCGGCGCGGGCAGCACATCACGCTCAACGGGGCTTCGCTGACCATCAGTCCCGGCGAATGCGTAGGGCTGATCGGCCCGAACGGCGCGGGCAAGACGACATTGCTGCGCGCGGCCCTTGGGCTGATCCCGGCGGACGGGGCGTCGAACCTCACCGCCCTGCCCCCTGCCCGCCGAGCCCTTGCCGCTGCGTGGCTGCCCCAGACACGCGAGACCGCCTGGCCCGTCACCGTCGAAACACTGATCCGGCTGGGTCGCATTCCGCATCGCCGCCCGGATGCCGATCCGGCGCATATCGAAGCGGCACTGAACCGGATGAACCTCACAAAACTGCGCCACCGGAAGGTCACCGAATTATCGGGCGGCGAACAGGCCCGCACCCTGCTCGCCCGCACACTGGCGCAGGACACGCCGATCCTGATGGCCGACGAACCCATTGCAGGGCTGGACCCGGCCTATCAGATCTCGACCATGACGCTGTTCCGCAGCCTCACCGATGAGGGGCGCGCGGTCGTCGTTTCGTTGCATGATCTCGGGCTGGCAGCGCGGCATTGCACAAGGCTGGTGCTGATGGATCAGGGCCGTATCGTCGCGGATGGCCCGCCCGCCGAGGTGCTGACGCCGGACAACCTGTCCCGTAGCTTCGGCATCGAGGGGTTCTTTGCTCAGGAAAAAGAGGGGCCGGTGTTCCAGCCCCTCCGTGTTCTGTCATAGTTCAGCCGCTTACGCCGCCAGCTTCACATCGAAGCGGTCGGCCTCCATCACCTTGGACCACGCCGCCACGAAATCACGCACGAATTTTTCGGCGTTATCGTCCTGCGCATAGACCTCGGCATAGGACCGCAGGATCGAGTTCGATCCGAACACCAGATCGGCCCGCGTCGCGGTCCATTTGGTTTCGCCGGTCTGCCGGTCGCGGATGTCATAAAGCCCGTTTCCGGTCGGAACCCAGCTATAGCGCATATCGGTCAGGTTGACGAAGAAGTCGTTCGTCAACTGGCCCTCGCGCTCGGTGAACACGCCATGTTTGGTGCCGCCGTGATTGGTGCCCATCACCCGCATCCCGCCGACAAGCGCCGTCATCTCCGGTGCGGTCAGGCCCAGAAGCTGGGTGCGGTCCAGCATCATCTCCTCGGGGGAGACGACATAGTCCTTCTGGGCGTAGTTGCGATAGCCGTCGGCCAGCGGCTCCAGCGGCTCAAAGCTTTCCGCATCGGTCTGCGCGTCGGTCGCATCGCCACGGCCGGGCGAGAACGGCACGCTGACATCGTGGCCAGCCGCCCTCGCCGCCTGCTCGACACCGACATTACCGGCCAGCACGATCACATCGGCCAGCGAGGCACCGGCTTCCTGCGCAATCGGCTCCAGCACCGACAGCACACGCTGCAACCGGGCAGGCTCGTTGCCGTCCCAGTCCTTCTGCGGAGCGAGCCGGATGCGCGCGCCATTGGCACCGCCACGCATGTCCGAGCCGCGATAGGTCCGGGCGCTGTCCCACGCGGTCGAGACCAGGTCAGGGATCGACAGGCCACTGGCCGCGATCTTCGCCTTCAGTGCCTCGACATTATAGCCAGTCGGACCTTTCGGGATCGGGTCCTGCCAGATCAGCTCCTCGGCAGGAACATCCGGGCCGAAATAGCGATCCTTCGGACCCATGTCGCGATGCGTCAGCTTGAACCACGCACGGGCGAAAGTGTCGTCGAAATAGGCCGGATCAGCGCGGAATTTCTCCAGAATGGCGCGGTAGGTCGGATCGACCTTCATCGCCATATCTGCATCGGTCATGATCGGCGTTGTCTTGATCGACGGGTCTTCGACATCGACCGGCCTGTCCTCTTCAGCGATTTCGACCGGCTCCCACTGCCACGCACCGGCGGGGCTTTTCTTCAGCTCCCACTCATGGTCGAGCAGCATGTCGAAATAGCCCATATCCCATTTCGTCGGGTTCTTGGTCCAGGCACCTTCGATACCGCTGACGACCTGATCGCGGCCAATGCCACGGCCCTGCTTCTTCACCCAGCCGAGGCCCTGCTCCTCGATATCCGCCCCTTCGGGCGCGTCGGTCAGGTCTTCGGCCCGGCCATTGCCGTGGGACTTGCCGATGGTGTGGCCACCGGCGGTCAGCGCGGCGGTCTCCTCATCGTTCATCGCCATCCGCTTGAAGGTCTCGCGCACCTGATAGGCGGTCTTCTGCGGGTCCGGCTGGCCGTTCACGCCTTCCGGGTTCACATAGATCAGACCCATCTGCACAGCGGCGAGCGGGTTTTCCATTGTCTCCGGCTGCTCGACATTGTCGTAACGGCCATCGGACGGGGCCAGCCATTCCTTCTCCGCGCCCCAGTAAACGTCTTTCTCCGGGTGCCAGATATCTTCGCGACCGAAGGCGAAGCCGAAGGTTTTCAGACCCGCGACCTCATAAGCAATCGTTCCGGACAGGATGATCAGATCCGCCCAGGAAATCTTGTTGCCGTATTTCTTCTTGATCGGCCACAGCAGGCGACGACCCTTATCGGTGTTGGCGTTGTCCGGCCAGCTGTTCAGCGGCGCGAAACGCTGGTTGCCGGTCCCGCCACCACCACGGCCATCGGCGAGGCGGTACGAACCCGCCGCGTGCCACGCGACGCGGGCGAACATGCCGACATAGCTGCCCCAATCCGCCGGCCACCAATCCTGGCTCTCGGTCATGAGCGCGCGCACATCGTTCTTCAACGCCTCGATATCGAGCGTTTTCAGTTCGTCACGATAGTTGAACTCGCCGCCCATCGGATTGGGCTTGCTGTCATGCTGGTGAAGAATGTCGAGATTGAGCGCGTTCGGCCACCACTCAGTCACCGAATCGCCACTGGCGGTATTGCCGCCATGCATTACCGGACATTTGCCCTGCGGGATATCATTGCCGTCCATATCAAACTCCTAGCTGGCTGATCCCGGACGGTAATTCGTCCGGAACAGGCGTTGCTCGCGCCGTTTCGGGGCTCAGTCTAACAAGACAATAAGATCATGAATAATTGCATTTTCTTACCGATACTATAAGCTTGCCTGATGCAAAGCCTGACGCTCAAACAGCTCCGCTATTTTGAAGCCCTCTCCCGCCACTGTCAGTTCGGTCGCGCGGCTGAGGACTGCGCGATCACCCAGCCCGCGCTCTCCATGCAGATCAAGGAGCTCGAGGCGCAGCTTGGCGCACCCCTTGTCGAACGTGGGGCGCGACAGGTACGTCTGACGGCGCTTGGCGAGCAATTCGCCATCCGCGCCCGCGACATTCTGCATGCCGTGGACGAGCTGGGCGATCTGGCCCGCGCCGATGGCGATCAGCTTTCCGGCCCTTTGCGGATCGGGGTGATCCCGACCGTCGCGCCCTATCTGCTGCCGGGGCTGATGCACAGGCTTGCAGAGCAGTTTCCCGCCCTCGACCCCCAGCCTCGTGAAACGGTCACGGCGCGGCTGATCGAAGACCTCTTGGAATCGCGCCTCGACATTGCCATCGTCGCATTGCCGGTCTCGGAACCTGCCTTGCACGAAGAACCGCTATTCGACGAAGAATTCATGCTCGTCCGCCCGGCCGCAGATGCCAAGAAGCCAGTTCCGAGCGCCGAGAACCTGCAGGAAATGCGCCTGCTGCTGCTGGAAGAAGGGCATTGTTTCCGCGATCAGGCCCTGTCCTTCTGCAAGCTGCCGCAAGCGCCGCGCGGGCTGATGGAGGGCAGTTCGCTCTCCACCCTCGTGCAGATGGTCGGGGCCGGGATCGGTGTGACGCTGATCCCGGAGATGGCCGTCCCGGTCGAGGCCCGCACGGCAGGCATATCGGTCGCACGGCTGCCTGCGCCCCGGCCCGGTCGGACCATTGGCATGGTGTGGTGCAAGTCCAGCCCGCTCGCCAAGCGTTTTGCCGAAATTGCCCGCCTCGTGGCGGAGCTGGGCGGGACTTAGGCTTGACGTGAGATACCCGCTTCGCTTTCCTCCCGCACGGTGCAGGGATGCTGCGCAGAAGGGGCATCGGTATGATATATGATTTCGCCATTATCGGCGGCGGCATTGTCGGGCTCGCCACGGCGCGCGCACTGCTTGACCGTCGTCCGGGCGCGTCGCTTGTGCTGCTGGAGAAGGAGGACGGGCTGGGGCGTCACCAAACCGGCCATAACTCCGGCGTCATCCATACCGGCATCTATTATCAGCCCGGCTCCCTCAAGGCGCGGCTCTGCCGTGAGGGGGCGCAGCGCAGCAAGGCATTTTGCGACGCGCATGGCATCGCTTATGAGCCGCGCGGCAAGCTGATCGTCGCCACTCGCCCCGACGAAGTGCCACGGCTCGATGCCCTTCATGATCGCGCCCATGAAAACGCGATCAAGGTCGACATGATCGACGCCGCTGAAATCCATCAAAGGGAGCCCAACATTACCGGGCTTAAGGCCCTCTGGGTGCCGGACGCAGCGATTGTCAGCTACAAGGCGATCCTCGACGCGATGGCGGAAGAGCTGCGCGAGGCTGGCGCGGATATTCGCCTTGCCACCACGCCCGATGCTATCCGCGAAACCCCAGATATGGTGGAGATCGAAACAGCAAGCGGCACCATCTCTGCCCACATGCTTGTCGCCTGCGCAGGACTGCAATCGGACCGGATCGCCCGCATGGCGGGGATGACGCTGAAACATCGCATCGTGCCGTTTCGCGGCGAGTATTACCGGCTGGCGCCGCGCTGCAACGATATCGTGGGCGCGATGATCTATCCGGTGCCGGAGCCGGGATTGCCCTTCCTCGGCACGCATCTGACGCCGATGATCGACGGATCCGTCACCGTGGGTCCGAACGCCGTTCTTGGCCTGTCGCGGGAGGGCTATCCGAAGTTCTCCACTAATTTGCGAGACGTCGCGGATATGGCACGTTTTCCGGGCTTCTGGAAATCCATCGCCGCGAACCTGCGCCCCGGCCTGAAGGAAATGGGGGATTCGCTGTTCAAGCGCCGCTATCTCGCCGCCTGCCAGCGTTACTGCCCGTCCCTGACGCTGGACGATCTGAAACCGATGGAATGCGGGATCCGGGCACAGGCGGTCATGGCGGATGGCAGCATGCAGCATGACTTCCTGTTTCTGGACAGCCCGCGCATGCTGCATGTCTGCAACGCCCCCTCGCCAGCTGCGACATCGGCCATGCCGATCGGGGATATGATCGCCGAGAAGCTGCTGGCGCGGGAGGGTTAATCCGACGCCTGCCCGAGCGTCCAGTAATTCGACAGCCGGACGTGATCCGGGTCCAGATCGCGGCCGTCAAGCACCTCCCGCAGGGCCGCAATGGCGCCACGCTCGCCCCCGGCCCAGACGTAGTGGTCACGCGGAATATCTGCGTCATCCACCAGCCGCGCCATGGTTTGCGGATCGGCGGGATCGTAGGAATGCCAGTGAATATGCGCCGCATCCGGCGCGCGCAGATCAAGCCGGGCTTCTTCCGCCTCGATCAGAATATGCGCTGTCACCTTTGCATCGCTTGGCAACTGCTCCAGCCAGTTCGCAATTGCGGGCAGGGCGCTTTCATCTCCGAAAAGCAAGAAGCCCGCCGCCTCCGGCAGCAATCTCGCGGCGCGCGGGCCACCGATATGCAGCACCTGCCCCGGAGCGGCCTGCGCGGCCCAGAGTCCGGCAGCACCATGCCCGTGAAGGACAAAGTCAATATCCAGCGTCTCCGCCCCGACCACGAAGCCGCGCGGCGTGTATTCCCGTGCCGTCGCCGGCGGATCATCGGGCCAGTGCAGCCGCCCGTCGCCGCGCGTCGGCAGCACGGTTTCCCCGGTGTCAGGGTCCGGCAGGAAAATCTTCACATGCGGATCAGGTCCGGGGCTTTCAAAGGCCGGATAGCTTTGCCCGTCCAGTTCGAATGCGCCAAGCTGCGGCCCGCCGAGTGTGATACGGCGCATCCGGGGCGACAGATCGCGAACGGCGACCACCTGCAATTCACGAAGGGTAATTGGGAAACGGCGGATTTCGGGTGCTGGCATGATTTTTCACTCATCAGACGGGATCAGGCCCGCGACAGGCCGATCCGTTTCGCGGCGCGGGATTCGAGCGCCTGAAACGCCTCATAGATCATCACGGCCAGGATGCCCACCACCAGACCGCCCTGCACGACAAACGCCGTGTTGGAGGTCAGCAGCCCGGCGATGATCGTCTCACCCAGCGTCTTGGCCGCGACCGTAGAGCCAATCGTCGCCGTCCCAAGCGAGATCACCGCCGACAACCGCACCCCGGCGAGGATCAGCGGCGTGGCCAGCGGCAGCTCGATCTGGAGCAAGCGCTGACGCTGGGTCAGCCCCATACCACGCGCCGCCTCGACAACCTGCGGGGGCAGATTGGTCAGCCCGGTCAGCGTATTCTCGAAAATCGGCAGCAGCCCGTACAGGAACAGCGCCACCAGCGTCGGCCAGGCGCCGAAACCCAAGACCGGCACCGCAAGCGCCAGCACGGCAACGGGCGGGAAGGTCTGGCCCACGGCGGTCACGGTCCGGGCCAGCGGCAGGAACTCACGCCCGGCGGGCCGGGTCACGAGGATCGCGAGCCCAACCGCCACGACGGTCGAGGCGACAACCGCCGCCAGCACCAGCCCGATATGGGAAACCGTCAGACGCAACAGGCTGGTCTGGGTATATATCGGCGGCGCATTGTTACTGGTCAGTGGCCTGAACAAGGCGGCGAAACTTTCCGGTCTGCTCAGAAAGGCCACCAGAAACAGCACGGCACAGGCCAAAAGCACACGACCCGTCATGCCGCCTCGCCATCGGCATGCGCACGCAGCGCATCCAGCGTGACCACGCCACCACCCGCGACCGGCAGAGCATCCCGCCCCGACCACAGGCATTCGGCCAGCGCATCGCGCAAGCTGGCATCGGGCGAGATTTCAGCCCCCGAGGCCTCACCCGGACAGGCAACCTGCGCGACGCGGGTCAGGGACAGCAACCGGAATGGCCGCTCACCCGAACCGATCAGTTCCCGGACAAAAGGCGCGGCAGGCGCGGTCAGAATCTCGGCGGGCGGTCCATATTGCAGCAAGCGACCCTGATCCATGACCGCGATCCGGTCGCCGAGCGCCACCGCCTCTTCCATATCATGCGTCACAATGATCAGCGTGGTGCCCAGCCGGCGCTGAAGGCTGCGCAGATCCTCCTGCGCCTTGGCGCGGATCACCGGATCGAGCGCACCGAACGGCTCATCCATCAGCAGCAGCTCAGGCCGCGCGGCGAGCGCACGCGCCACGCCGACACGTTGCTGCTGACCGCCGGACAGTTCATGCGGCAGCCTGTCGCGAAACTCGCCCGGCTCCATCTGGAACATCTCAAGCAGCTCATCGATGCGGGACGATATCTCCGCCTCTCTCCAGCCCAGCAATTGCGGCACGGTGCCGATATTCTGCGCCACCGTCCGATGCGGAAACAGACCGTGACCCTGAATGGCATATCCGATCCGGCGGCGCAGCAGATGCGGGGCAATCGTCGCGGTATCCTCCCCCCCTATCAGTACGGTGCCGGATGTCGGCTCGACAAGGCGGTTAATCATTCGCAGCAGCGTCGTCTTGCCCGAACCCGACGTTCCGACAAGCGCCGCGATCTGCCCCTTCTCGACGGAAAAGCTGACATCGTCGACCACAGTCGTCATGTCGTAGCGCTTGGTCAGGTTCTGAATCTCGATCATGCCGCGCGTCCTTTGCGGTTCCTGTGATCCAGCCCCTCGACCAGCAGATCGAGCGCGATACCCGCCACGAGCGCCAGCGCAATCGTCGGCAATGCACCCAGCAGAACAAGGTCCATTGCGTTCTGGTTGAGGCCCTGAAACACGAATGTGCCGAAACCGCCGCCGCCGATCAGCCCGGCGATCACCGCAAGCCCGATATTCTGCACCAGCACGATCCGCACCGCCGCGAGCAGCACCGGCAAGGCAAGCGGGATCAGCACGCCCCGCATGACTTGCGCGGAGGTCATGCCGAGCCCGAACGCCGCCTCTCGCGCCGCGGGCGACACTCCGGTCAGACCGACCAGCGTGTTCGATACCACTGGCAGCAGCGAATAGAGAAACAGCGCCACAAGGGCCGGAAACACCCCGATCCCGGCGATCCCAAGCTCCGCCGCGCCCGATATGTTCGCCGCAATCCAGCCGAAGATCGGGATCATGATCCCGAACAGGGCAAGCGACGGAATGGTTTGCAGAATATTCAGTACGCCCAGCACCGGCCTGCGCAGCCGGGGTCTGAGATAAATCAGGATCCCGGCAGGCAGCCCGATCAGCATAGCGAGCCCCAGCGACCCGAACGCCAGCAGCAGATGCCGCGACGCCTCCCTGACAAAAACCGCCTGCCTCGCGTCATATTCCCGCATCACCGACACAGCATCGAGCCAGCCCGAGGCGACCAGCAAGAGCGTCCCCGCGACTGACGCCGCGAGCATCCCCCACTGGCCGCGCAGCGACAAATGCATCCTCGACAGCGCATCGGTCGCCATCAGCGCAAAGGCAAGAAACAGCAGCCAGAAGCCTGAGGCTGGCGCCACACGCGCCATCGTATCGCCGTCGGGCGTCAGGCTGCGCGCCGCCCCGCCGAGAGCGAGAAGCGCCGCAACCACCCCTCCGCAGCCAATTGCGAGCCGCAGCCAGCCCGGTAGTTTGCCGCTCACACCAGCCAGAAACCCCGCCGCAAGGATCGCCGCAGCAGCCCATCCCGCCGGGTCCAGTGCCGCCACAAGCCGCACCCCCTCACCCAGAACGATCCGGTTCGCCTTGAACTGAACCAGCGGCAGCGCAAGCGCGATCAGCCCAAGCGCTGCAAACAGCACCCCCGGGCGGCTAAGATGCCAGTCACGCCGCACTGCGCCGGGAATCGGAATGTCGGTCATTTCGGCACCTGGCTACTCGGCAAAGACAAGAGGTGGACCGCACTATCAGTCCAGAACCCCCTGCTGGGTCAGGTAATCGCGGGCGACGTTTTCCGCCGGTTCGCCGCCGACCTGAATACGTCCGTTCAGCTCCTGCAGCACCTCCAGCGACAGCCCCTCGAAGATCGGGCTCAGCACCTCCGCAATCCGGGGGTTCGCATCCAGCACTTCCTGACGGATGATCGGGGTCGGCTGATAAACCGGCTCCACCTCCTTGTCGTCAGCCATCACCACCAGCCCCGCTGGCGCAATGCCCCCGTCGGTCCCGTAAACCATCGCCGCATTCACGCCAGAGGTCTGCTGCGCCGCCGCCGCAATCGTGGCCGCCGTATCGCCGCCCGAAAGCTGCACGATCTGATCGGGGGTCAACTGGAACTCATAGGTTTCCTGAAACGCCGGAAGTGCGGCAGGCGAGGTCACGAACTCCGTCGACGCGGCGAGCTTCACATCGCCGCCGCCGGACACATATTCCCCGAAATCGCTCATCGTCGCCAGCCCATGCGCGTCGGCCAGGTCCTGCCGGACGGCCAGCGCCCAGGTGTTGTTCGCGGGCGACGGCGTCAACCAGACAATGCCATTTTCGGCGTCCAGTTCGGCTGCACGCGCATAACCCTCGGCGGGGTTCTTCCAGATTTCGCTGTCGGCCTCATTGTGAAAGAAGGCCGCATTGCCGGTGTATTCGGGGTAAATATCGATCTGGCCGGAGATCAGCGCATCCCGCACGATTGGCGTCCCACCAAGCTGAAGCCGGTTTTCGACGGGCAGGCCTGCATCTTCAAGCGCGAGATAGATGATATTGCCCAAGAGCCCACCCTCCGTATCGATCTTCGACGAGACGGTGATTTCCTGCGCGGCGGCGGTTCCTGCCACGCAGAACACAGCGGCGGCCAGAGTGGAAAAGCGGTTCATGAGATCGGCTCCTGTTGAGGTCGCATTACAGCATAGCGTTCGTATTGTCCGTTATGCGCAACCCATAAACTACCCTCAAAATGGGGCATCGATGCAATGCACTATTATGTTTGTTTAAAATCGCGGTTAATTTTTGCTCTTTCCCCGCTGACCGGGAACAGCGGTCGGCAAAGCGAATCGCTGGCGCAAAGCTCGGGCCGGGCCTCCCGATCATTGCCTGCGACATAATGGGCAGATTTACCCGCTGACCGGCAGATGCCTGCACATTCTGCCGCCGGGTGTTTCGCCCATCGGATTTCTTACCTGTTTCCCCGCAAGTTACAGCTTCGGGCAGATCAGGCCGACCGACATTCCTCACGCCCAGCACTCGGCTCAAAAGCCGTAGAATTTTACTCAGTCTCTGGACGCTGCATTCCCGCAGGTCTAGATACAGCCCGTCACGTGCAGCCAGATACCAGCTACACCTGAACCGTCAGAGGATAAGAATATGCGTCGCTATATTGCGCCTGCCCTTGTTGCGTCATGTCTGGCCACCACTGCTTTCGCCGAGGATGTGACCATTGAAACCGCCCTGGGCGCGGCCACCGTCGAAGCCAATCCGGAAATTGTCGTTGCTTATGATGTCGCGGCGATTGACACGCTGGGCGCTCTGGGCGTGGAACTGGCTGGCGTGCCGGATAACCTCTACATTCCGGCCCTGCAGAACGTCGCGGGCGAAAAGGTCGGCACGCTGTTCGAGCCCGATCTGGAAGCGCTCGCCGGTCTTGGCCCGGACCTGATTATCGTCGGCAGCCGGTCCGCCGCGATGAAAGACAGCGTCGAGCAGGTCGCCCCGGCCATCGACATGACCATCGGCCCCGACCTGATCGCGGAGACCGAAGCACGGATCGACGCCTACGGAACCTTGTTCGGCATGCCGGAAAAGGCCGCCGAACTGCGCGGCTCCATCGACGAGAAGCTGGCCGCCCTGAAAGCCGCCGCCGAGGGCAAGGGCACCGCCCTGATCGTCATGACCAATGGCCCCAAGATGGCGGCTTACGGCGCGGGTTCGCGCTTCGGCTGGCTGCATGACGCGACCGGAATGGAACCCGCAATCGAAGACCTGTCCAGCACCGAAAATCACGGCAATGTTCTGACCCATGAGGCGATTGCGGAGGCGAACCCGGACTGGCTGCTCATCCTCGACCGTGGTGCCGCCGTCGGTGACGAGGGGCAAAGCGCTGCGGAAACGCTGAAATCTCAGCTTGTCGAAAGCACGACCGCCTGGTCCAACGATCAGGTCATCTACCTGCCTGCGGCTGAGCTTTATATCGGCGGCGGCGGCTATGGCTCGCTCATCACCGTCATCGACGCCCTGACCGAGGCGCTTGGGGCGTGACATCCCCGCTCGGCGTGACGATCGCGGCGATCCTGCCGCTGACGCTGGCCAGCCTCATGACCGGGGCAGCCAGCGTCGATATTTTCGCCGCGCTGAACGACCCCTGGGCGATGCTCGTCCTGATGGAATCCCGTCTGCCCCGGACGCTGTCCGTGCTGCTGACGGGCGCGGCACTATCAGTTGCGGGCATGCTGCTGCAATCGCTGGTGCGCAACCGCTTCGTCGGGCCGGATACGGTCGGGACCACGGAAAGCGCGGCACTCGGCCTGCTTGCCGTCACACTGCTCGCCCCCGGCATGCCGATCTGGGGCAAGATCGCCATCGCCAGCCTGTCCGCGATGGCCGGTACGGCGCTGTTCATGGCCATGATCCGCCGCCTGCCCCCGCGTGAGATCATGCTGGTTCCGATCACCGGCATCGTGCTTTCCGGCGTTATCGGCTCCGTCGTCGCCTATATCGCCTGGCAAGCGGACCTGATGCAGTTCATCACCACATGGCTGATGTCGGGCGAGTTCTCCGGCGTCATCGCCGGGCGCTACGAAATCTTGTGGATCGCCGCCGCAGCCGCTGCGCTTGCATGGTTCGCCGCCGACCGTTTCGCCATTCTTGCACTGGGCGAGGAGGTCGCGACCGGGCTTGGCCTAGGCACCAAAGGCGTGATGCGGCTCGGGCTCGGGGTGATTGCGCTGGTGACCGCGATGGTTGTGACGACAGTCGGGATGATCCCATTTATCGGGCTGGTGGTGCCGAATATCGTGTCGCGGATCATGGGCGACAATCTTCGACGCTCGCTGCCAATGGTTGCGGCATCCGGGGCGGCGCTGCTGCTGGCCTGCGATCTGCTGGGCCGGCTTGTCCGCTACCCGTTCGAGATCCCGGTCGGCACCGTCATGGGCTTCCTCGGCTCGGGCATCTTCCTCTGGCTCCTCTACCGGCGGCCTGCGCGTGGCTGATACGGCGCTGCATATGTCCGCCGGGGTGAGGCCGCGCGGCATCCGCCTGCTGACTGGGCTGGGACTGCTGCTGCTGGCCGCCTCCGCATTCTGGATGTTTCAGGGCCTCGGCGACGGCAATCGCGCGTTCATCCTGCAACTGCGCGCCACCAAGCTGGTGGCATTGCTGACAGTCGGCGCGGCAGTTGGCGTTTCGACCGTCATGTTCCAGACCGTCGCCGGGAACCGGGTGCTGACGCCGTCGATCATGGGGTTCGATGCCCTCTATATCCTGCTGCAAACCGCAATGGTTGCGGGGCTTGGCACAGCCGGTTTCGCCGCCCTGCCCGATACCGCGAAGTTCTTCGCCGAAGTCGCGATCATGTGCGCCCTGTCGGTCATCCTGTTCGGCACATTGCTCGGCAGCGGCTCGCGAGATATCGGGCGGACCATCCTGACCGGGGTGATCCTCGGCGTCATGTTCCGTTCTGCAAGCACATTGCTGGCACGGCTGATCGACCCGAACGAATTCGCCGTCGTGCAGGGCGCGACCGTGGTCAACTTCACCCGCGCCGATGCGACACTGCTGCCGGTCGGAGCCGCGATCTGCGTCGCGGTCATCCTGCTGGCGCTGCGCCTTGCCCCCCGGCTGGATGTCATGGCCCTCGGCCGCGATGCTGCCGTTTCGCTGGGGCTGCGCCATGATCGGATGGTGATCCTGACGCTCGGCCTCGTGGCGATCCTCGTGTCGGTCTCCACGGCGCTTGTCGGCCCCCTCTCCATGTTCGGCGAGGCCGCATTCTTCGGTCTGGTCATCGCCGGTATCGCGCACGGGCTGGCCCGCACACATCGCCATCAGGTGCTGCTACCAGCCGCAGCACTGATCGCAGGGAATATCCTCGTCATCGGGCAAACGGTGTTTGAGCGCCTGATGGGACAGCAGGCCGCGCTTTCCGTGGTGCTGCAATTCGCGGGCGGTCTGTTCTTCCTCTATTTGCTGCTCAAGGGGCGCATCCGATGATCGAGCTGTCCGCCGTCCGCCACGACATTGACCGCACCCCCATCCTGCACGGCATCACGGCGCGGATCCCCAAGGGCAAGCTGACCGCGCTGATCGGCCCGAACGGTGCTGGCAAATCGACCCTGCTGCGGCTGATCGGACGGCTGGAACCGCTGCAATCGGGTGAGATCGTCGTGGACGGGCACGATATCAGGATCACCCCCACAGCCGAACTGGCACGGGTTCTGGCTGTTCTTGGCCAGCAGACCGTAATCGCAAGCCGCCTGCGCCTCGCTGAACTGGTCGGATTTGGCCGCTGGCCGCATCACCACGGCCACCCACGCCCGCAGGATCGTCAGGCGGTCGATGCCGCCCTGAAAGCGTTTGACCTCAGCCCGCTGTCCAGCCGCTTTCTGGACGAGGTTTCCGGCGGTCAGGCACAGCGCGCCTTCCTCGCCATGACCTTCGCGCAGGACACCGACTGGCTGCTGCTGGATGAACCGCTGAACAATCTCGACATGTCCCACGCCCGCGCGCTGATGGCACGGCTGTCTGAACTGGTGCGCGAGACCGGCAAAAGCGTCGTCGTCGTCGTGCATGAGGTCAACTACGCGGCAAGCTGGGCGGATCATATCATCGCGCTGAAGGATGGCCGCGTTGCCGCGACAGGGACACCCGATCAGGTGCTGACGACCCAGACCCTGACCGATCTCTACAATACACCAGTCGAGATCATGCAGCACAAGGGTCGCCCGCTGGTCCTGCATCATTGCTGATGCGGATCAGCACTCCGGCAGATTGACGGCAATCCCGCCGGTCGATGTCTCCTTGTATTTCTCGCTCATATCCGCCCCGGTCTCCCGCATGACCCGGATGCAGTTATCCAGCGGCATGAAATGCTGCCCGTCACCACGCAGCGCCAATGACGCGGCCGAAACCGCCTTGATCGCGCCAAGCGCATTGCGTTCGATACAGGGCACCTGAACCAGACCCGCCGCCGGATCGCAGGTCATGCCCAGATGATGCTCCAGCGCCACCTCCGCTGCATTCTCCACCTGCGCATTCGTCCCGCCAAGCGCCGCGCATAACCCCGCTGCCGCCATTGCGGAGGCAGAGCCGACCTCCCCCTGACAGCCGACCTCCGCGCCGGAGATTGACGCGTTATGCTTGATCAGCCCGCCAATCGCCGCGGCCACCAGCAGCAGATCGCGGCAGCCCTGCGTCGTCGCGCCGACACAGTGATCGCGGTAATAGCGCAGCACCGCCGGCACCACCCCAGCAGCACCATTGGTGGGCGAAGTCACAACACGGCCTCCCGCCGCGTTCTCCTCGTTCACGGCCATGGCATAGACGCTCATCCAGTCGTTCGCCTGATGCGGCTGGGCAAGGTTCATGCCCTTCTCCGCCTGCAACTGCTCATGGATCGCCTTCGCCCGCCGCCGCACCTTCAGGCCACCGGGCAGAATGCCATCCCGGCCCAGCCCCCGTTCGATGCAATCATCCATCGTGCTCAGGATATTGTCGATCTTCGTATCCAGCGACGCCCCATGCAGCACCGCCTCATTCGCGCGCTTCATCCGGGCGATGCTTAGACCCGATTTTTCGCCCATCTCCAGCATCTCCGCTGCAGTCCCGAAGGGATAGGGGAACGCCATCTCCTCCTGCCGCTCGCGCATGGCAGGCGCATCACTCCGCTGCGCCTCAAGCTCAGCCTCCGTGACCACGAAACCGCCGCCAACAGAATAGTAGACCTGCCGATGATAGGGATGCCCTGCCGCGTCATAGGCGGCGAGTTCCATCCCATTCGCATGGCCGGGCAGGGGCGGGCCGAAATCGAAAACCAGATCCTCCTGCGGATTGAAGCGCAATTCCCCCAGTCCGTCCGGCCGGATCAGGCCCGTCCGCCGCACCTCCGCCTCAAGCGCATCGGCCTGATCGAGATCCAGCGTCTCCGGCCTCAGCCCGCACAGGCCGAGGATCAACGCGCGGTCGGTCGCATGCCCCTTGCCCGTCCACGCCAGCGAACCATACAGCCGCGCGCCCAGACGATGGACCTGCCCGGCACCGGGTATCCGCTCCACATTGCCGCGCAGATCGTCCAGAAACCGCGCCGCCGCGACCATCGGCCCCATCGTGTGCGAGGAGGACGGGCCGATGCCGATCTTGAACACATCGAATACGGAAAGGAACATCGGGCTGTCCTGAGCTGGCTAGGATGGCGGTCTGCCCGTCAGACGGGCAAGTCCAATCCTAGCGATCAGTTCCGCCGGATCAACAGAGCTTTGGAAGCAATTTTACCGATCCGCGGGGCCGATCAAACCCTATTCCGAGCGCACCGTCACCGGCGCATCCAGATGATATTCGTCAAGATTGTTGCCGCCACCGATCCGGTCCACCACGGCATAAATGCCGGTCCCGTCCAGCGGACACAGCACCCCGTGCCAGACGTTGCGATGCAGGTTCACCCCCTGCCCCGCCCGCGCGATAAAGGCGCGGATGGTCCCCGGCACACCGTTATCATCCTCCGCCACGGTCACCAGAAACCGCGACTGCGACATCGGGATAAAAGCTTGCGAGCCGAGCGGATGCCGCTCCAGCAACTCCAGCCGATAGGGCATTTCAGCGAGTTCAGAGTTGAACAGGCTGATCCCTGCGTGACCGTCACCGAAATCCAGACGCGCCAGATCGTGATGCCGCCCGCATCTGCCCTTGTTGATCAGCTTGTCCGGCGCGCCGTCGATATGTAGCACCTCGCCAAAGGGCGCAAACGCCTCCGCCGTCAGCGCTTCGGTCACGATATCGGGCCGGGTCATGGCAGAACCTCCGTCAGGCGCAATTCGGCGATGCGTTCGACCTGCCGGCAGGCTTCGGCAAATTCGGTCGGGCGGTCATTATCGATCCGGCGGCGGAACGCGGCGAGGATGCCCGCCTTGTCATGATCACGCACCGCGATAATAAACGGGAAGCCGTGCTTTGCGACATAGTCGTCGTTCAGCCGCGTGAACTCCTCCCGCTCGGCATCGGTCAGCGCATCCAGCCCGGCACTGGCCTGCTCAGCCGTGGATTCCGCCGTCAGCCGTTTCGCCTGCGCCAGCTTCCCCGCCAGATCGGGGTGGGCGGTCAGCACGCCCAGCCGCTCCTCCTCCGAGGCGGAACGGAAGGCGCGGCACAGCGCATTATGCAGCCCAACCGCAGAGTCATGCGCCGGTCCCAGTTCAAACCCATAGGCCCGCTCCGCGATCCACGGCGAATGCTCGAAAATCCCGCCATATTTCGCCACGAAGCTGCTGCGGTCCATCTCGCTCGGGCGATCATGCTGCTGCGGCGGATGCGTCGCCGCCCAGTGCCGCGCAATGTCGATGCGGCGCGGCGTCCAGACACCGTCGAAGCCCTGAATATACTCAATGAAGCGCTTCAACCCCGCCAGCTTGCCCGGACGCCCGATCAGGCGGCAATGCAGGCCCACGCTCATCATCTTGGGCGCACCGGCCTCCCCTTCGGCATAAAGCACGTCGAAAGCATCTTTCAGATACTGGAAGAACTGCTCGCCCGTGATGTAGCCCGGCGCGGTCGCAAAACGCATATCGTTGGCTTCCAGCGTATAGGGAATAATCAACTGATCCCGCCCGCCGATGCGCTTCCAATAGGGAAGATCGTCGTCATATGTGTCGGAGATATAGGCGAACTGCCCGGTTTCCGCCGTCAACTCGACCGTATTGCAGCTACACCGCCCGGTATACCAGCCCTCCGGCGGCGCGCCGACGACCTCTGTGTGCAGGCGGATCGCCTCGGCAATCGCGTCACGCTCCTCCTCGGCGGGCATATCCTTGTGTTCGACCCATTTCAGCCCGTGGCTGGCGATCTCCCACCCGGCGGATTTCATCGCCGCGACCTGCTCCGGGCTTCGGGCGAGCGCGGTTGCGACGCCGTATATCGTCACTGGAATATCCGCGCCGGTGAACAGACGATGCAAGCGCCAGAACCCGGCCCGCGCGCCATATTCGTAAATCGACTCCATGTTCCAGTGCCGCTGCCCCGGCCACATGGCGGCCCCGGCGATGTCGGACAAAAATGCCTCCGACGCCATATCGCCGTGCAGGATCGAGTTCTCCCCGCCCTCTTCATAGTTCAGCACGAACTGCACCGCGACTTTCGCCCCGCCCGGCCATTTCGGATCCGGCGGGTTCGCCCCATAGCCACGCATGTCCCGAGGATAACGATTCATGAAACTCTCCCGTAAAGCTCAGAGTGTTCTAGCCCAGCCCGGCCCGCAGGACTTTCGCATTATTCCAGAAGCAGCTTCGCGTTGCGAGTCGCAGGGCGGCGTGGTCTCATCAACACATCATATCGTCACGGACAAGGAAACGCATATGGCTGGCTATCTGACGACGCATGTTCTGGACACGGCGAAAGGCACGCCCGCGCAAGGGCTGAAGATCGAGCTTTACCGGCTCGACGGCGAAACCCGCAGCCATCTGAAAACCCTCACCACCAATGATGACGGCCGCACGGACGAACAGATCCTGCCCGAGGCCGAATTCGCAACCGGCAGCTATGAGCTGGTGTTTCATGCCGGGGATTACCTTGGCAAACGCGATTTCCTAGACGTGATCCCGCTGCGCTTCACCATGTCAGAGCAGAGCCATTATCACGTCCCCCTGCTGCTATCGCCCTACAGCTATTCGACCTATCGCGGAAGCTGACCGGCCTCTTTGACCGCCGTCTGAATGTGATCGACCATGAAGTCGATGAAAAGCCGCGTCTTCGGGTCCTGACGGCGCCGATGCGTGTACAGACACGCCATCTGCACCGGCAAAGGTGGTTGATGCGGCAGCACGGCAACCAGACGGCCGTCGCGCAGGTGATCGACCACCTCGAACACCGGCTTCAGCACGATCCCCAGACCGGCCAATGCCCAGCCGGTCAGAACCTCGCCGTGATCGCATTCCAGCGGCCCCTCCACCGGAACCCGCTCGATCCCGTCATCGGTCTGTAAGGGCCACTGAAATTCCGGCGCACCGGGAAAGCGCAAATTCAGGCAGTCATGCTTGCTTTTGACCAGATCGGCGGTACTGGCCGGCACGCCGCGCTGCGCCAGATAGTCCGGTGACGCGCAAAGCACCCGCGGGCAATCCGCGATCTTTCTGATCCGCATCGAGGAATCCTCGGGGTGGCCAAGGAAAAACGCCGCATCCAGACCCTCCGCCGCAATATCCAGCCGCCGGTCGGACAGGCGCAACCTGATGTTGATTTCCGGATATGTCTCGCGAAACGCAGGCACGGCGGGCGCGATCAGCCGCTGCCCGACGCCCAGAGGTGCTGCAACATATAACGTGCCGCGCGGATTGGCGGTGACATCGCTGATCTCCGCCTCCGCCTCGTCCACGGCCTCCAGAATCTTGACGGCACCGGGATAGAAAATCTGCCCCTGCTCCGTCGGGTTCAGCATCCGCGTGGTGCGCTGAAACAGCCTTACACCCAGATGTTCCTCAAGCTGCGAGATCCGCGACGACGCCACAGCCGCCGAAATCCGCAGATCCCGCGCCGCCGCCGACATCGACCCAAGGTCATAGACGCGAATGAATGTGCGGATGTTATCCAGATAGGCCATGCGAAATCTTCGGCAAAATTTGAAATGATTCACCGTTTTTCGCATAAAGCCGAACGCCGCGCCAGATGCGGCGCGGCGTTTGGACATATTGCAATCGCCAATGGCAGACGGTCCCGGTCACGCGACCCCGTGCTTTTCCTTGAATTTCAGCCGGTATTCATGAAGCAGCGGCTCCGTATAGCCCGAGGGCTGCGCGCGACCCTTGAACACCAGATCGCAGGCCGCCTGAAACGCGAGCGAATTCGACCCGTCACCCATCGGCAGATAGGCCGGATCGCCCTCATTCTGCCGGTCGACGATGGCGGCGGCCTTCTTCATCGCCTCCATCACACGATCCTCGCTGACCACACCATGATGCAGCCAGTTGGCGAGCATCTGGGAGCTGATCCGGCAGGTCGCCCGGTCCTCCATCTGGCCGACATCGTTGATGTCCGGCACCTTCGAGCAACCGACGCCCTGATCGACCCAGCGGACCACATAGCCCAGAATACCCTGTGCGTTGTTCAGGATTTCCGCGTCGATCTCGTCATCCGGATAGAGGTTCGACGGCGCCAGCGGGATCTCCAGCAGCTCATCCAGCGTCCGGCGCGGCACCTGTTTCAGGATCTCGTCCTGACGCTCATGCACATTCACCTGATGGTAATGCGTCGCGTGCAGCGTGGCGGCGGTCGGCGACGGCACCCAGGCACAGTTCGCACCGGATTTCGGGTGGCCGATCTTGGCCTCCAGCATCGCTTCCATCCGGTCGGGCATGGCCCACATGCCCTTGCCGATCTGACCCTTGCCCTGGAAACCGCAGGCCAGCGCGATATCGACATTGCGGTCCTCATAGGCGGACAGCCATGTCTCATCCTTCATCTGCGCCTTGCGCTTCATCACCCCCGCTTCCATCGAGGTATGAATTTCATCCCCCGTCCGGTCGAGGAAGCCCGTATTCACGAAGGCGACCCGATGTTTCGCGGCGCGGATGCACTCCTTGAGATTGGCGGAGGTACGCCGCTCCTCATCCATGATGCCCAGCTTCACGGTGTGGCGCGGCAGGCCCAGAATATCCTCGACCGCCCCGAAAATATCGTCCGCCAGCGCAACCTCATCCGGCCCGTGCATCTTCGGCTTCACCACATAGACCGACGCGGCCGAATTCGCCTGCTTCCCCTTCAGATCGTGGATCGCCGCGGCCACGGTGAACAGCGCGTCCAAGAGCCCCTCCGGCGCTTCCTTGCCGTCTGCGGTCAGCACGGCCGGGTTGGTCATCAGATGGCCGACATTGCGCACGAACATCAGCGCCCGGCCCTTGAGGCTCGCCGCTTGCCCATCCGCGCCGGTATAGGCGATGTCATCGGCAAGCCGGCGGGTCATCTGCTTGCCGCCTTTCTCGAAGCTCTCCTGCAACGTGCCCTTCATCAGGCCCAGCCAGTTGCCGTAAGCCAGAACCTTGTCGGTCGCATCGACGGCGGCCACCGAATCCTCGCAATCCATGATCGCGGTCAGCGCCGATTCCAGCCGCACATCAGCGACGCCTGCCTTGTCGGTCTTGCCGATGGCGTGATCGCGGTTGATGTCGATGATGATGTGCAGCCCGTTATGAACCAGCACGATCCCCTTGGGCGCATCCGCCGCACCGATATAGCCCGCCAATGCCGTCGGATCGGCCAGCCCGACCTCGCCGCTGCCGGTCGCAACCACCAGCTTGCCACCCTTCACGACATATCCCGTCGCATCAGCATGGCTCGCCCCGTCCAGCGGGACCGCGCCGTCCAGAAAATCCTTCGCCCAGGCGATCACCTGCGCGCCGCGCGCCGGATCGTAGCCCTTGCCCTCCGGCAGGCTGCCCATAGCGTCAGAGCCATAAAGCGCATCGTAAAGACTGCCCCACCTTGCATTCGCCGCATTCAGCGCAAACCGCGCGTTCATCACCGGCACCACAAGCTGCGGGCCGCATACCGTGGCGATCTCAGGATCGACATTCGCCGTCTCGATGACGAAATCACCGCCCTCCGGCACCAGATAGCCGATCTCTTCCAGAAACGCGCGATAGGCCGACGCATCATGCGCCGCACTCCGGTGATCCAGATGCCAGCGGTCGACCTTGGCCTGCAGATCCTCACGGCGGGCCAGCGCGTCAGCATTCAGCGGCCCGAAACGCCCGACCAGATCGGAAAGCCCCTTCCAGAAATCTTCGGCAGAGACGCCCGTTCCCGGCAGCAATTCACCCTCAGCGAATTTCGCCAGCTCATCGGCCACCTGCAACCCGGATTTCTGAACATATGCCATATCGTCGCTTCCCCATATTATTAATCGGCAGGCATTCCGCCCGCCGACCTGTTTTCAACATATCGCTGTGTCAGGGCAAGCCCTGTTAGCACAAACGCAGCGGCGCGACCTCCCTTCGCGCCGCCATATGCGGCTCAGTGCCCGCCGTCGGACTGCATCGCCGCCTCGCGCAGATCGTCATCCGAGACCGACTCGGCCCCGTTGAAGATCATGTTCAGGATCAGCGCCGTCAGCGATGCCAGCAGAATGCCGGAATCGATCAGCGGGTGAATCGCATGCGGGATGTGCATCTTGAAGTCAGGCGCGATCAGCGGGATCATCCCCATCCCAAGCGACACCGCCACGATAAAGGCGTTGGAGCGGTTATCCTTGAAATCCACCGCTGTAAGGATGCGGATACCCGTCGCGGCAACCATGCCGAACATGACCAGCCCGGCCCCGCCCAGCACAACCGTCGGCAGCGCCTCGACCAGCGCACCCATCTTCGGCACCAGCCCCAGAAAGATCATGATGACCCCACCCGCGACGCACACAAAGCGGGAGCGCACGCCGGTCACACCGACCAGCCCGACATTCTGGCTGAACGAAGTGTAGGGGAAGGTGTTGAACAACCCGCCGATAAACGTGCCCAGACCATCGGTGCGCAGACCTGCCGCAAGCTGGGCCTGCGTCGGTCGGCGGTTACACATCTCGCCCAGTGCAAGGAACATGCCCAGCGATTCGATCATCACCACGATCATCACCAGCGTCATGGTCAGGATCATGATCGGATCGAAAATCGGCATCCCGAAATGCAGGGGCGTAATCAGCGCGAACCAGTCCGCCGTCGCGACCCGGTCGAAATGCATCAACCCGATGGCGGCAGCGACGACTGCGCCGATGATAATACCGATCAGAACCGCGACATTGGCGAAAAAGCCGCGCGCATATTTCATCACCAGAATAATCGCGCCCAGCACGACTGCCGCGATCAGCATGTTCTGCGGGGCGGCATAGGCCGGGTTGTCCATCGTCGGCGCAAGCGCGAAGCCCTGCGGCAATTCCGGGACACCGTTCAGACCCTGCACCGTATTCACCCATGCCTGCGCATCCGGGTTCACCGTGCGCGGCGCGGTCGGCCCGACCGGCAGCCCGAATATCCAGTTGATCCCGATCCGCATCAGGCTGACCCCGATGACAAGGATGATCGACCCCGTCACGACCGGCGGGAAAAACCGGATCAGCCGCGACATCAGGGGCGCGATGAGCATCGAAATCACCCCGGCGGCCATGATCGCGCCGAACAGCATCCGCGCACCCTCGGTCCCCGGATTGGCCAGCGCGATCGACACCATCGGCCCAACAGAGGCAAAGGTAACGCCCATCATCACCGGCAGCTTGACGCCGAAAAGCGGCCCCATGCCATAGGACTGCACGATTGTGATCACACCGCAGACGAACAGGTCGGCGGAGATCAGGAACGCCACCTGCTCCGGCTCCAGCCCAAGCGCGCGGCCCACGATCAAGGGCACCGCAATGGCACCTGCATACATCACCAGCACATGCTGCAAACCAAGCGTGAACAGCTTCGCCGGTGGCAAAATCTGATCCACGTTATTTTCCGGTAAATCCGTTATATCTGAGGCCATTGCGGTCTCCCCCTCCCTGATAAACTTCATAACTCACGATCAGGCCACGGTGCTTTTTTCCGTTTTTCTTTGCCCGACCCGGACATGATGTCCGAAAATGAAAACTCGTTTCCGCGTCAGCGGCCCAGCGTCATATGCCGGTTGACATCCTTATAGAGCAGATAGCGGAACGGCCCCGGCCCGCCCGCATAGCAGGCCTGCGGGCAGAAGGCGCGCAGCCACATGAAATCGCCCGCCTCGACCTCCACCCAGTCCTGATTGAGCCGGTAGACCGCCTTGCCCTCCAGCACATAAAGACCGTGCTCCATCACATGCGTCTCGGCAAACGGGATCACCCCGCCCGGCTGGAAGGTCACGATGGTGACATGCATATCGTGGCGCAGGTCATTGGGATCGACGAACCGCGTCGTCGCCCATGCGCCATTCGTGTCCGGCATCGGCGTCGGCGCGATATCGCGCTCATTGGTGACGAAGGCGTCGGGCGCGTCCAGCCCCTCGACCGGCTGATAGGCCTTGCGGACCCAGTGAAACCGCGCCGGAACGCCACCGTCATTCATCAGCGCCCAGTCGCTGCCCGGCGGGATATAGGCGTAACCGCCCGGCCCCATCTCATGCTCATTGCCAGCAAGTGTCAGGGTAACCGTCCCCTCGACGACGAACAGAACCGCCTCCGCCGCCGGATCGCTCTCCGGACGTGAAGAACCGCCCCCCGGCGAAACCTCCGCGATATATTGCGAAAACGTCTCCGCGAAGCCGGACAGCGGCCGCGCAATCACCCAGAACCGCGACTTCTCCCAGAACGGCAGGAACGACGTCACAATATCGCTGAACGTCCCTTTCGGGATCACCGCATAAGCATCGGTGAACATCGCCCGGTCGGTCAGAAGCTGCGTCTGCGGCGGCAGCCCGCCGGTCGGTGCGTAATACTGTCTGTCCGTCATGCCGGTCCTCCATCGGTTCGGTCCATGAAACAGCGCAGCCCCGCAATTGCCAAGAATTATGGCGCACGGCCGAGCCTGAAGCATTCATAGGCAGATTTTGACAATCGCACCGCCCGGCCTATTTCTCCGCTTCCATTCAGGGCGTTATGCGCTCAGAATAACCGCGCATCATCAGAAAGGCCCCGCCATGTCCCGCCCTGCCCGCATCGCCATCCTCACCGTCTCCGACCGCGCCGCCATCGGCGAATATGAGGATAAGGGCAGCCCCGGCGCAGAGGCCTGGCTGCGCTCCACCATCACCTCCCCGATGGAGATCGCCCGCCATATCGTCCCCGACGGGCGCGAAACCGTCGCCACCAAACTCCGCGAGCTTTGCGATAACGGCGCCGATCTGATCCTCGTCACCGGCGGCACCGGCCCCGCCCCCCGCGACCTGACACCGGAGGCGGTCATGGACATCGCGGAACGCGAATATCCCGGCTTCGGAGAGGAAATGCGCCGCGCCTCCCTCCGCGAGGTGCCGACCGCCATCCTCTCGCGCCAGACCGCCGTCAGCCGGGGGCGGACGCTGATCATCACCATCCCCGGCAAACCCTCGGCCATCGCCACCTGCCTGAACGCGGTCTTTGCCGCCGTGCCCTACTGCCTCGACCTCATGGGTGCCGCCCGGATCGAGACCGACCCGGCCAAGATCGCAGCCTTCCGGCCCAAAGGAAAATGACCCGCCCGACGCTGCACCGGACGGGACAACACCTCAGGCGATTTCCGGCTGTGCCGCGACAACGCCGCCGCGCAGCATCGTCACACCCCAGATCAGCAACCCGGCCCCGACCGCCACGGCCCCTGCATCCTGCATGAAAGCGGGCATCAGCGGCGGCAACGACAGCGGGATCGCACCAAGCGCATAAATGATCGCCCCCTGCCGGACCCGGCCACCTGTGGGCCACGCCACGACAGCCAGCACCAGTGCTGACAGCAGGAACGTCACACCGATCACCGCCAGATGCGGGCCGATCACCGTGACCACGCCGCCCACCTCATCCATCATCAGGGACGGGAACAGGAAATTCATCAGGAAGGTCACCACCACCAACCCGGCCAGCCCCAGAACGGTCAGCACAAAGCCCAGCACCGCCAGCGCCTCATGATCCCGGCGCAGGGTCAGCCAGAACCCCGGAAACCCGATCAGACCCAGCACCGGCACAAAACCCCCGATCCCCGGATTGCGCCCCGCGGCGACAAGGTCGACCAGCGTATCCGCGATATAAGCTGCACCCGCCAGACAAAGCGCCACAGCGGAAACCCTTAGAAACAGTCTCGAAATCATGATACTCACCCATATTGGAAACCCGTCGAATCCAATATAGGACTACGCATATATGATTCGTCTACTATAAACCGGTCTCATGTCGCTGAATTTTGCCATTCTCGGGCTGCTCACCTTCCAGCCAATGTCGGGCTACACGCTCAAAACCCGCTATTTCGACAAATCCATCGCGCATTTCTGGCCCGCCGATCAGGCCCAGATCTACCGCACGCTCGGCAGACTGGACAGCGACGGGCTGGTCAGCGGCGAAACCATCGCCAGCGACAGCCGCCCCAATCAGCGCGTCTTCTCCATCACCGATCAGGGCCGCGCGGCGCTGACCGGCTGGCTCGGCACCGACCAGCCGCCCGCGATTGCCAAGGACCCGTTCCTCGTCCAGCTCTATTTCGGTCGCCTGCTCAGCCGCGACCAGATGCTGCGCGTCCTGCACGCCCGCCGCGCCGAACACGAAAAACTCCGCCAATATTTCGACGAGCTCCATCTCCCCGAGGCCAGCAGCGCAGAGATGCGCCGCCAGATCATCTTCGGCGGCATGACCCTCGATTTCGCCCGCAGGCGCGAACGCATGATGACCGAATGGCTGGACGCCTGCATCGCCACCGTCTCGGCCCTGCCAGCGGCGGGCGACTAGCCCCGCCCCTCAGTCAATCGGTGCGGGCGGATAGGGCTGCGTGACCAGATGGCTCTTGCGCTTCTCGTAGAAGGTGTTGCCGCCGGCGGTCAGCACATAATGCATATTGTTGTAGGGGAAACGGTATCCGTAGGTGTGGAAGAACCGTGCCTTCTCAACCCCCCGCTGCCGCTCACCGCGCAGAACGGCAATCGCCGCTTCCCGCACATCCGGCAGGGCTTTGGAGTTCATGGGACGCGTCATCACCCCCGGCGCGAATTGCCCCTTCTGCGACACCACCCCGCAGACGGTATTCGGAAAATCGTCCGAGGCGACGCGGTTCATCACCACATTGCCGACCGCGATCATGCCCGCGCGGCTGGACCTGTTCGCCTCGAAAAAGATCACCCGTTCCATGCAGTTCAGATCGTTCTTGGACCCCCGGCGCATGGGCGAGGAATCCCCGCCGCATCCTGCCAGAACAAACGCTGCGATAAGACCGGCCACGGAAAACCGGGCCTTTGCTGTGTTGATTTTCATCTGCCTGTTTTTTTCACTGTTGCCTCACCCACCACTGTGCCAGCCAAATCGGGCAAGACAATAAAAAATGGCTGTGGCACCGTGCCGGGCCGGTCACGTTTGCGGCAAAAATCCTAACCAGTCGGACATATTTCAGTTTCCGTAGGGGCGACGCGGTTTTGGGCAGGCCAGACCGGACTTGTCATCTGCCGGTGTACAGGCTGTGTACGTTCTGTGTACGCCCGGTGTACGCGCTGTGCAGCGGGTTTTCCGGGCTTTTCAGCATAAGCCGCGCCACATCAGGCGGGGGCAGATTTGTAAAAACCGCCCTCCGCTTCGTGCCGGATCGCCGCTGCGGGCCGCGTTATTCAGCCGCCTCGGCATAGTCCTCCAGCGGCGGGCAGGTGCAGATCAGATTGCGGTCGCCGTGGACGTTATCCACCCGCCCGACCGGCGGCCAGTATTTGTCCACCCGGAACGCCCCCGCCGGAAAACAGCCCTGCTCGCGGCTATAGGGCCGGTCCCATTCCGCCACCAGATCCTCAACCGTATGCGGCGCATGACGCAGCGGGCTGGCCTCGACGTCGATATCACCATCGGCAACCGACTGGATCTCGTCACGGATGGCCAGCATCGCGGCGATGAAACGGTCGATCTCCGCCTTGGTTTCGGATTCCGTCGGCTCCACCATCAGCGTGCCCGAAACGGGCCAGCTCATTGTCGGCGCATGGAAGCCGTTATCGATCAGACGCTTGGCGATGTCGTCCACGGTCACGCCATGCTCTGCAAAGTGTCGGGTGTCGATGATGCATTCATGCGCGACACGGCCCCGGTTGCCCATGAACAGGATCGGATAGGCCCCGGCCAGCTTGGCTGCGATATAGTTGGCGTTCAGGATCGCCGCCCGCGTAGCCTGCGTCAGCCCCGCCCCGCCCATCATCAGGATATAGGCCCATGAGATCAGCAGTATCGAGGCCGAACCATATTGCGCCGCACTCACCGCGCCCTCGCCGCTGCGCGGATCGCCCGGCAGATGCGGCGCCAGATGCGCCTTCACGCCAATCGGCCCCATGCCGGGACCGCCGCCGCCATGCGGAATGGCAAAGGTCTTGTGCAGGTTCAGGTGGCTGACATCGCCCCCGATCTCTCCCGGCTTCACCAGCCCGACCAGCGCGTTCATATTAGCGCCGTCTATATAGACCTGCCCGCCACGATCATGGGTGATCTTGCAAACCTCACGCACGGTGTCCTCGAAAACCCCATGCGTCGACGGATAGGTAATCATCACCGCCGCCAGCCTGTCACCCGCAGCCCTGGCCTTGTCAGCAAAGTCCTCAAGATCAATGTCACCATTCGGCGCGGATTTTACCACCACGACCTTCATGCCGCACATCTGGGCCGAGGCCGGGTTGGTCCCATGCGCGCTTGACGGCACGAGGCACACATCGCGCTGATCGTCGCCATTCGCCCGGTGATAGGCCTGAATCGTCAGCAGACCCGCATATTCCCCCTGCGCACCACTGTTGGGTTGCATCGAAAACGCATCATAGCCAGTGATCGTGCACAGCTTCTGCGTCAGATCCTCCAGCATCTCGGCATAGCCCGCCGCCTGATCCGCCGGTGCAAACGGGTGCAGCGCCCCGAATTCCGGCCATGTGATCGGCATCATCTCCGCCGCCGCGTTCAGCTTCATCGTGCAGGAGCCGAGCGGGATCATCGCCCGGTCCAGCGCCAGATCTCGGTCCGAGAGACGCCGCATATAGCGCATCATCTCCGACTCGGCCCGGTTCATGTGGAACACCGGATGCGTCAGATAATCGCTCTCGCGCAGCAGCGCCTCGGGGATGGCGGGCGCAACCGCTGGCGTGGCCGGGTCTGTGATCCCGAACGCATCCAGCAGCCGCGCGATGACGCTGGCATCCGTGGTCTCATCGACCGAAATGCCGACGCGATCCCGCCCGATCTTGCGCAGGTTGATCCCGTGGTTCCGTGCCGCGGCCAGAATACCCAACTGGCCCACACCGACCCGCACGGTGATCGTGTCGAAAAACGCCTCCGGCTCGACCTCGGCCCCGGCAGCACGCAGCGCATCGGCCACCGTCACCGCGTTCAGATGCACCCGCTGCGCAATCGCCCGCAGGCCGACCGGCCCGTGGAACACGGCATAGAACGAGGCCATCACCGCCAGCAGAGCCTGCGCCGTGCAGACATTGCTGGTCGCCTTCTCGCGCCTTATATGCTGTTCCCGCGTCTGCAAGGCCAGCCGATACGCCTTGTTCCCCTTGGCGTCGATGGAAACACCGACGATCCGCCCCGGCATGGCCCGCTTGAACTCATCCCGGCAGGACATGAAGGCCGCATGTGGACCGCCATACCCCATCGGAACCCCGAACCGCTGGGACGAGCCCACGCAGATATCCGCGCCCATACCCCCCGGTTCACGCAGCAGACACAGCGCCAGCAGATCGGTTGCCACGACCGCCACGGCCTTGGCCGCATGCAACGCCTCGCACTCCGCCGTAAGGTCGCGGATATGGCCGAAAGTGCCGGGATACTGGAAGATCGCGCCGAACACGGCCTCCGGCTCCAGATCCTCGGGCTTGCCGACAATCAGCTCAATCCCAAGCGGCTGCGCCCGCGTCTCGATCACGGCGATCGTCTGCGGGTGCAAATTCTCGCTGACGAAAAACCCCTTGGCCTTCGACTTCGCCACACGCTGTGCCATCGCCATCGCCTCAGCCGCCGCCGTCGCCTCATCCAGAAGCGAGGCGTTCGCCACCGGCAACCCGGTCAGGTCGCTGACCATCGTCTGATAATTCAAGAGGGCCTCAAGCCGACCCTGCGCAATCTCCGGCTGATAGGGTGTATACGCCGTGTACCAGGCCGGATTCTCAAGAATATTCCGCTGGATCGCGGGCGGCGTGACAGTGCCGTAATAGCCCTGCCCGATCAGGCTGGTCATGACCTCGTTCTTGGCCGCGACCGCACGCATCTTGTCCAGCAAAGCCGCCTCCGACAGCGGCGCCCAGCCCAAAGCCTCGCCCTGCCGGATCGAGCCGGGCACGGTCTGTTCGATCAACGCATCAAGGCTGTCGGCCCCGACAGCGGCCAGCATCTCCTCCATCTCGGCGGGAGACGGCCCGATATGGCGGCGGTTGGCGAAATCGTCGGGATTATACTCGGTCGGGTTCCAGCGGGTCATCTGTCCATCCATGCCAGAATGCGCATTTCATCCTGGCTCAAATATCCTCGGGGCCCGGGGGCAGACAGCCCCCGGCGTGGCCTCAGCCAATCAGCTCTTTATAGGCCGCCTCGTCCATGAAGCCGTCAATCGCCTCGCCCTCGGCGGGCTTGATGCGAAAGAACCACGCCGCCATCGCGTCGTCATTCACCGCACCGGGATTGTCGGCCAGATCGTCATTCACAGCCACGATCTCGCCCGAGATCGGCGCGACGATGTCCGACGCCGCCTTGACCGATTCGATCACCACGATCTCCTCGCCCTTCTCGACCTCGCGGCCGACCTCGGGCAGTTCGACAAACACGACATCGCCAAGCTGTTCGCTGGCATGCGCGGTAATGCCGACGGTGACCTCGTCGCCGTCCTGCTTCAGCCATTCGTGATCTTCGGTGTATTTCAGCATTGGGTCGCGCTCCTCAGCGTTTGTAATCGGGTTTGATGAAGGGCAGGTCAGTCACGGTGACCGGCAGCCGCTTGCCTCGCAATTCAGCATAGACCGTATCGCCGCCAGAAAGAGAAGCTGGCAGAATCGCCATCGCGACCGGCCCGCCGACCGAGGGGCCGAAGCCGCCCGAACAGACCGTGCCGATCTGCGCGCCACCTGTCGGCTCGTCGAAAATCGCCACGCCTTCGCGGATCGGCGCGCGACCCTCCGGGCGCAGGCCAATGCGCTTGGTCGCGGCACCCGCCGCCAGTTCGGGCAGGATCACATCCGCGCCGGGAAAACCGCCTTCGCGCGCGCCGCCTGCCCGCCGAATTTTCGGGATCGACCAGCCAAGCGCCGCAGCACCCGGCGTGACGGTTGCATCCATGTCGTGACCGTAAAGCGGCATCCCCGCCTCCAGCCGCAGCGAATCCCGCGCGCCAAGCCCGATTGGCGCAACCGCCTCATCCGCGAGCAGCGCCTCGGCAAATGCCCCGGCCAGGTCGGCGGGCAGGGAAATCTCGAACCCGTCCTCGCCGGTATAGCCGGAGCGCGAGAGCCATATCTCCGCCCCGTCCCAGTCCAACACGGCGACATCCATGAATTTCATCTCCGCAGCAGCCGGGATCAGCCCGGAGAGCACGCGCACCGCCTCCGGCCCCTGAAGCGCCAGCAGCGCGCGGTCGGTGATCGGCTCGACGCTGACGCCGTCGAGCTTTTGCAGCAGCGCAATATCCTGATCGGCGCAGGCGGCATTCACCACAAGGAACAGGTGGTCGCCCCGGTTCGCGATCATCAGATCGTCCAGAATCCCGCCCTGATCGTTGGTGAAGATTCCGTAGCGCTGCCGCCCCTCACCCAACCCGACGATATTGGCGGGGACAGCGGTTTCCAGCACTGCCGCCGCATCGGTCGCCTGACCGGAGGGCGCGCGCAGGATCACCTGACCCATATGGCTGACATCGAACAGCCCGGCCTTCTCGCGAGTATGCAGATGCTCGCCCATGACCCCCATCGGATACTGCACCGGCATTTCCCAGCCAGCAAAAGGCATCATCTTAGCGCCCAGAGAAATATGCAGATCGTAAAGCGGCGTTCGTTTCAGTTCGCTCAAGGCATCCTCCTTGCACCGGTTCGGCGCGGTTGGCTGCCCCCTCTGTCCCTGCCGGTTCCGGCGCCTGAGATCGTTATCCTTCGGCGGGCCCTCACGGACCTCTCTTCAGAGTTTATGCGGAAACGGTCCCTTTGCCTGAGAGATTACCGGGGCGGTTGCTCCTTCGGCCCTGACCTGCGTCAGCGTCTCCCGTTTTCCGCATTTACGCCTAGCGGCGGCAGAGACGGCAGGCAAGCAGAATCTGGGCCGCGGGTTAATCATGGAGAAGTGAGTGACCGGGCCGGCAAAACCGCGATCTGGCCTCGCGAAAGGCTTGCAGCGGCCACGCGCCGATTGTCTAATCGAGCTTATGGAGAATATCGCACCACCAGACGCGATCATTGACGCCGCAGGGGGGTTCTGGGACCAGCTGGACCTGTTCGGGCGCAACCTGCTTATGCCGCACCGGCTGAATCAGGTCGGCGCGGTGCTGGTCATCATGCTGATCGCGCATCTTCTGGCACGCTTCCTGTCGCCACGGCTGCGCGACTGGCTGCGCGCGCGCGAAGGCTGGCCGAAATACCGGCTGCGGGTCGGGCTGATGATCGACCGGCGGTTGCGGCTGATCCTGTTTGCCCTCATCTCCTGGGCCGTCGTGCTGGTCATGCAGCAGATCACCTGGCCGTCGCTGAGCAATGTCATCAAGCTGGCTGCCTCCATCGCGACGGCGGTCCTTGCCATCGCCTTCCTGTCACGGCTGATCGGTAACTCGCTGGCGCGGCGCATCGCGAAATGGGCGGCGTGGATCTGGGCGGTGCTGTATCTGCTGGACCTGACGCCCGCTGCGGCAGAGCTGCTGGACAGTATCGCCATCGGCATCGGCACGTTCCGTCTGTCGCTTCTGACGATGATTCAGGCCCTCGCCGTCATGACCGCACTGCTGGCCGGGGCACGGCTGCTGTCGCGGGGGTTGTCGCAGCGTCTGTCGGAATCGGCGGATCTGTCGCCGACGATGCGGGTGCTGACGGCGAAAATCCTCCAGATCGGATTGTTCACCCTGGCGATCATCGTCGGGCTGAAGGCCATCGGCGTGGACCTGACGGGGCTTGCTGTCTTCTCCGGCGCGGTTGGTGTCGGGCTCGGCTTCGGGTTGCAGAAGGTGGTCTCTAATCTTGTCTCCGGTGTCATCATCCTGCTCGACAAGTCGATCAAGCCCGGCGATGTCATCAGCCTGGGCGAGACCTTCGGCTGGATCGACGCGCTCGGCGCGCGCTATGTTTCGGTCGTAACGCGCGACGGCAAGGAATATCTGATCCCGAACGAAGATCTCGTCACCAATCAGGTTGTAAACTGGTCACACACAAACAACTTCGTCCGCCTCGATGTCCATTTCGGCACCGCATATGAGGACGACCCCCACAAGGTCAGCAAGGTCGCGATCAACGCCGCCATGTCGGTCAAGCGGGTGCTCGCACAGCGCACCCCGGTCTGCTGGATCACGGGTTTCGGTGACAGTTCAGTCAATTACGTCCTCCGCTTCTGGATCTCGGACGCGCAAGGCGGGCTGACCAATGTTCGCGGTCAGGTTTTCCTGGCCCTCTGGGACGCATTCAAGGAAAACGATATCTCCATCCCCTTCCCACAACGTGAGGTTCGCATGCTCGGCGATCAGGACGGCATGACCCCGCCGAAATTCATCTCCGGTGATTGAGAAAAAATCTGTCGGTGTTATATTACAATTATCCCGGCGCCGGGGAGATCAGGCGCGATGACCGGAGGATGTACCCCTGTCCACTCACGTCCAATCGGCAGAACAGCCGAATGTGACCGCCGCGCCGCGCGATCTCAGCAGCGACGAGATCTTGCAGCGTATTCTCACTTCTCTTGACGATGACAAGGCCGAGGATGTCGTGACAATCGATCTTCGCGGCCGGTCGGCCATGGCCGATCACATGGTTATCGCGTCGGGCCGCAACGCCCGTCAGGTCGCCACAATTGCGGAAAAACTGGCTCAGCGCGTCAAGGACGCCACCGGTCGCTCCGCCCGGATCGAGGGCAAGGATGCCGGCGACTGGGTGTTGATCGACACGGATGATGTCGTGGTCCATGTCTTCCGCCCCGAAGTTCGCGACTTCTATCAACTGGAAAAAATGTGGATGCCCGCAGATCAGCTCAAAGCGCTGCGTGGCGAGGTACCAACGAACTAGTTCTTGAGTTTGGTCATGTCGCGCTATTAGCGGATGTGGCCAATTTGCCGCCAGGCGGCAAGAAGCACAGAGGGCAGCGTTTGCTTTGGCAACAAGGTAGCGCGACTGCACATTAGCCTGCGACCGGACGCACCCCCGCGTCGCAGGTGCCCACCCTTCCCCAGGGTTGGGCCATCGCCGCGAAGTCGTACTGACGTCTCTCTCTGTGCTTCACTTCCGACCGGGGCTTTGCGACAAGGGCCCATGCGCATCACCCTTCTCGCCGTCGGACGGCTCAGAAAATCGCCCGAACTCGCTCTGATCGACGATTATCTCGACCGTTTCGCGAAAACCGGGCGCCAGCTTGGCCTGCCACCGGTTCAGATCACCGAGATCGACGACCGCCGTGCCTCGGGCATGGCCGCCGAGGCGCCGCTGATCGAACGCGCGATCCCGCAAGGGGCCTATGTCATCATGATGGATGAGCGCGGCGAACAGCCCGCCTCTCCCGACTTCGCGGCGCGGATCGGAGAACTGCGCGATCAGGGGCGCGACATCTGCCTGATTATCGGCGGGGCGGACGGGCTGGATCCCGGCTTGCGCGCCCGCGCCGACTGGCAGATCAGCTTCGGACGCATGGTCTGGCCGCATATGCTGGTCCGCGTCATGCTGGCCGAACAGCTATACCGCGCGGCCTCCATCCTTGCCGGGCAGCCCTATCACCGGGTCTGAGCCGCCTCGACACAGTCACGGTAGAGCGGGATATCCGCATCGCCCTTCAGCGTCAGCATCGCCTCCGGCCCCTTCGTCCACAGCTCCAGCCGGTCATCCGCCGACAGATACCGTGCGCCGGAGCCGGACATGGCGATTTTCATCGGAACGATATGCCCGGCTTCCTGCACCACGGCAAAGCTCTCTTCCCCGGCATTGATATAGGCAACCGACAGCGCGCGATTGTCAGCGCAGTCATAGTCGACCGCAGCCATATTGGATTGCGCCATCGCCATCGCCGGAAACATCGCGGCTACACCGCATAACCAGAATCGCATCACTAACCCCTCCCAAAGCCTCACTCTTTACTGTTCCGGTGTCAGATCCGCCTGCCAGATCATGTATTTCAGGCTGAACGCCCCGGCATCCGGGTGCGGCAGCATCTTCAGGCAGATCGGCTTGTCACCCGGTTCATCGACCAGGCAAAGCAGCCCGTCCCGGTTGAACCATGTCCCCTTCTGCTCAAGCTCCGGTTCGCGCGACCGCTGCGCAATGACCCGGCCATCGTCCAGAAACGCCACGCGCCCGCTCAGCATGCCCGGAACCACGACCTTGTAGAACCGATTGGGCACCATCTCCGCCGCAACCGCATTGCCCGCAACCGGGGCCAACAACAAACCAACCGCCATTGATAAAAGCCATTCACGCTTCATCACGCCGCTCCCGTCGTTTCGCAGCCTCTCATATCACGCCGGGATATGACAGAATATGAAAACGGGGGCTACCAGACCCCCGTTAAATTGATGGTGATTGACCTATTCTGCCGGCACCGCCGCCAGATCGCCCGATTCGGCAATCGGATGCTCAAGGATCGCCAGCATTTCCTTCGGACAGACCTGCAGGAAATTCGCCTTCTCGATATCCCAGTTATCCAGAATTTCGCGCGCTTTGACGGAGTTGGTTTCCTCCGCATGACGCTCGATCAGGGTTTTCAACTGGTTCTCCCAATGGGCGACCGTGACCGGGCAGGTCACCAGCGATTCCATGTTCATGTAGTTCGGCGCGACACCCTCCGGGTCATAAAGATAGGCCATGCCGCCGGTCATGCCCGCACCGAAATTGGCCCCGATCCGGCCAAGGATCACCGCGACACCGCCGGTCATGTATTCGCAACCATTGGTCCCGCAGCCCTCGATCACGACCGAGGCACCGGAGTTCCTGACCGCGAAACGCTCACCAGCGCGGCCTGCGGCGAACAGATACCCGTTGGTCGCGCCATACAGCACCGTATTGCCGATGATGACGTTATCCCCCGCAACCAGTGGTGAGGCCATCGGCGGGCGCACCACAATCGTGCCGCCCGACAGGCCCTTGCCGACATAATCATTGGCATCGCCTGACACCTCGATCTTAAGCCCCGGTGCAGCATAAGCGCCAAGCGACTGGCCCGCGCTGCCGGTCAGGCGCACGGTCAGGTGATCCGGCTGCAAATCGTTGCGCATCCCGAAGGTCTGCACAATCATGCTCGACGTCCGCGTGCCGATCGTGCGCAGCGTGTTGCGCACCGCGTAATGCAGCTGCATCTTCTCGCCCGCACTGAAGAACCGCTCCGCATCGCGGATGATTTCCGCATCCAGCGTGTCCATGACGGCATTGCGCGGCTTGGTGCGATCATAGACGATCTTGTCCGCGCCATCGACGGTAATCAGCAGCGGATTCAGGTCCAGATCGTCCAGATTGGCGGCCCCGCGGCTGACCTGCGTCAGCAGATCCGCCCGCCCGATCACCTCGTCAAGAGAGCGCGCCCCGATGGAGGCCAGAACCTCCCGCACCTCGGTCGCATAGAAGGTGATCAGGTTCACCACCTTGTCCGCCGAGCCATTGAACATCGCCCGCAGCTTTTCATCCTGCGTGCAGACCCCGACCGGGCAGGTATTGGACTGGCACTGGCGCACCATGATACAGCCCATTGCAATCAGGGCAGCCGTGCCGATGCCGTATTCCTCGGCCCCCATCATCGCCGCCATGACGATGTCGCGCCCCGTTCGCAGCCCGCCATCGGTCCGCAAGGTCACCCGCTCGCGCAGGTTGTTCATCGCCAGAACCTGATGCGCCTCGGTCAGGCCCATCTCCCACGGCAGACCGGCAAACTTGATGCTGGTCGCGGGCGACGCGCCGGTCCCGCCATTATGGCCGGAGATCAGGATGACATCGGCCTTCGCCTTCGCCACACCCGCCGCAATCGTACCCACGCCGCTTGAGGCCACCAGCTTCACGGTGATCTTCGCACGCGGGTTGATCTGTTTCAGGTCATAGATAAGCTGCGCCAGATCCTCGATACTGTAGATATCGTGATGCGGCGGCGGCGAGATCAGCGTGACACCCGGCGTCGAATGCCGCAGCCGCGCGATCAGCTTGGTCACCTTCATACCCGGCAATTGCCCGCCCTCGCCGGGCTTCGCACCTTGCGCAACCTTGATCTCAAGTTCCTCGCAAGAGTTCAGATATTCCGCCGTCACCCCGAACCGGCCCGACGCAACCTGCTTGATCTTCGCACACGGGTTGTCGCCATTCGGCAGCGGATGGCTATGCGCCGGGTCCTCGCCGCCCTCGCCGCTGTCGGACTTCGCCCCGATCCGGTTCATGGCAATGTTCAGCGTCATATGCGCCTCGGGGCTGAGCGCGCCCAGCGACATCCCCGGCGTCACGAAACGCTTGCGGATGGAGGTGATCGACTCCACCTCCTCAATCGGAACCGGCCGGCCAATCGGCTTGATGTCCAGCAAATCGCGGATATGGATCGGCGGATTTGCCCGCATGGTCTTGGAATACTGCTTCCAGACGTCATAGCTCGCCTTCTCGCAGGCAAGCTGCAACAGCCGCATGGTGTTGGCCTCCCAGGCGTGCTTCTCACCCGAACGCCGCAGCTTGTAGAACCCGCCAACCGGCAACAGATCGGCATCGCCCGCAAAGCCACGCGCGTGGATTTCCTCGATCTTGTTCTGAATACCATGCAGCCCGATCCCCGAAATCCGGCTGTGCATGCCCGGAAAATACTCGTTGACCAGCGCACGGGACAGACCGACCGCCTCGAAATTCAGCCCACCACGATAGGACGACAGAACCGAAATCCCCATCTTCGCCATGATCTTCAGCAGGCCCGCATCCACGGCATCGCGATACCGGCGCATATTCTCGATCAGGCTGCCTTCCAGCAGCCCCCGGTCTATCCGGTCAGCGACGCTGTCCTGCGCCAGATACGGGTTCACCGTCGTCGCACCGCAACCGATCAGCACGGCAAAATAATGCGGATCGACGCATTCCGCCGAACGTACATTCAGCGAACAGAAGGTCCGCAGCCCCTTGCGTGTCAGCCAGCTATGCACCGCACTGGTCGCAAGGATCATCGGCATCCCGACGCGATCCGCCCCGATCTGCTCGTCACTCAGCACCAGATGACCCGCGCCGGAGCGGACAGCATCCTCCGCCTCGACCCGGATCCGCGCCAGCGCCTCGCCCAGGGCCTCCGCCCCCGCCCCGTTCGGGAAGGTGCAGTCGATCCGCGTCACCGAACTGCCGAACAGTTTCATCATCTCCGCGAATTCGCCATTGGCGACGAAGGGCGTTTCCAGCAGCAGTATCTCGGTCTGGCTGGAGCTTTCATCCAGCACGTTCTTGAGGTTCCCGAACCGGGTCTTGAGGCTCATCACCCGCTGTTCGCGCAAGCTGTCAATCGGCGGGTTGGTCACCTGGCTGAAATTCTGCCGGAAGAAATGGCTCAGCGGGCGGTATTGCTTCGACAGCACCGCGGGCGGGGTGTCGTCGCCCATGCTGGCAATCGCTTCCTTGCCGTCCTCCGCCATCGGGGACAGCACGTTTTCAAGCTCCTCGATCGTGTAGCCCGCAGCGGTCTGGCGCCTGCGCAACTCCTCGCCCTTGAAGACAAGCTCTTCGGGCAGATCGCGCATCTCCTCGGAAAGCTGAACGACCTTCTCGATCCACTCGCCAAAGGGCTGCGATGCCGCCAGCCGGTCCTTGATCTCCGAATCGTGGTAGAGCCTGCCATCCTCCATATCGACACAGATCATCTGACCGGGGCCAAGCGCGCCCTTCTCCAGCACGCTCGCCTCATCCGTCGGAACCATCCCCACCTCGGAGCCAGCAATCAGCAGATTATCCCCGGTCACGACATAGCGCATCGGCCGCAAACCATTGCGGTCCAGCCCGCCGCAAACCCAGCGGCCATCGGTCATCGCCAGCGCCGCCGGCCCGTCCCACGGCTCCATGATCGCATTGCAATAGGCATACATATCCGCCCAGGCCTTCGGCATGTCGGTGACCGCCTTGGACCAGCTTTCCGGCACAAGGATGGTCTTGGTCATCGGGGCGGAGCGGCCCGAACGAACCATCACCTCGAACACCGCATCAAGCGCCGCCGAATCCGAAGACCCGCCCGGCACAATCGGCTTGATGTCCCCGGCCATGTCACCGAAGGCGCTCGACGCCATGCGGATCTCATGGCTGCGCATCCAGTTCATATTGCCCTTCAGCGTGTTGATCTCGCCATTATGGGCCAGCATGCGGAAGGGCTGGGCCAGCCACCATTGCGGGAAGGTGTTGGTCGAATAGCGCTGGTGATAGATCGCAAATGCGCTTTCAAAACGCGGGTCTTTCAGATCGGGATAGAACTCCGCCACCTGTTCGGCCAGCATCATGCCCTTGTAGATCACACTGCGGCAGGACAGCGAACAGAAGTAAAGCTGCGTGATCTGCGCCGCCGCCGCCGCCTTCTCGATCCGGCGGCGGATGATATAAAGCTCACGCTCGAACTCGACAGCGCTCAGCCCCTTTTCGTTGCGGATCAGGATCTGCTCGATCTCCGGGCGCGTCGCATTGGCCTTTTCACCCAGGACAGAAATATCCACCGGAACATGACGCCAGCCATAAATATAATGGCCCATGCGGATCACTTCGGTCTCAACAATCGTCCGGCAGCGTTCCTGCGCGCCGAAATCGGTGCGCGGCAGGAAGACCTGACCGACGGCGATCAGCTTGTCGGCATCCGGCTCATGCCCGGTGCGGCGGATCTGGTCATAGAAGAACGGCACTGGGATCTGCACATGAATACCCGCCCCGTCGCCGGTCTTGCCATCCGCGTCGACCGCGCCGCGATGCCAGATCGCCTTCAGCGCGTCGATCCCGCTCTGCACCACCTGCCGCGAAGGCGTCCCGTCAATGCTGACCACAAGCCCCACCCCGCAGGAGGAATGTTCGTCATCCTCGCGGTAAAGACCGTTCTCCGCCATCCAGTTGCGGCGGGCTTCTTCATTGGCTTGCCAGTTTTGCGCGAGTTCAGTCATTGGACAACCTCCTGACCAGAGACATTATTGGCGGCAGGCCGAAAGACCGTCCGCAGAATAGGTTGAGTTTCAGCCGTCATTCACGGGGCGGGACGCTGCCTGCACCATCTGCATGCTGCAATCGTAAAGCGGGGTGGTCGAACCGAAACCGGGGTCGCCCGGCATGGCAAAGCTGATCGGCGAATTGTCGACATCGCTGACCTCGCCGGTCCAGTCCGCCCAGGTCTCGATACCGCCGTAGAACCGGCCATGCTCACGGCTGATGAATTGCTGCCCCTTGGCATCGAAAAGCTGCTCGCCACCGGAACCGAAAATGCGCAGCCGGAATTCGGTCAGCTCCAGCTCGACGCCGTCGATCACCTGCGTCTCGCCGGTCAGCACGTCCTCACCGATATTGCGCAACCGCTGACCGCGATCGTCGAGCGTCCAGAAATCGAAATTGTCACGCCCGGTCTCGATCAGCGTCGCGAAAGAGGCGTGATCGGCTGCCAGCGGGACCAGCTTGTCAATGATGCCATTGGTAAGATCGCGGGTCTCCATCCAGCGCGTCTCCGCGTCGATCCGGGTCATCGAGACCGGCCCTTCCGCGTCGAAGGTGGTCGAGCGCTGATCGCCTGCCGGATCGGCGTCGCAGATATAATACTGCGTCACCCGGCAACCCCGGTTCTGAACCGTCATCGTCAGATCGCATCCGGCAGGCGGCGCGAAGACGGCGGATTGCGCGGGCAAAAGGGTCAGTATCAATGCCGTAATGGCGATCAGCCAGAAACCGGCGAATTTCCAGCCGTTAACCTCTCGGTGTACAGCCTGTATACGGGCTGTGTACGCGCGGTGTACGCCCTGTGCGCCGCGATATCTCATTCCGCCGCGACCGCTTCGCTGCCGGCAAGGAAAGCCGCGATGCTGTCCGCCGCCTCCCGCCCGTCACGGATCGCCCACACCACAAGCGAGGCACCGCGCACAATATCGCCAACCGCGAAAACCCCGTCCAGACTGGTCTGGTGGCTGCGGAAATCGGCCTTGATCGTCCCCCATCGGGTGACCTCCAGCCCGTCCACACCCCAGAGCCGCGGCAGCTCCTCCGGCTCGAAACCAAGCGCCTTGATGACCATATCCGCAGGCTCGTCGTAATCCGCGCCCTCGATCAGTTCCGGGCTTTGCCGCCCCGAAACATCGGGCTTGCCGAGCCGCATTTTCTGCACGCGAAGCGCAGCGATAGCTGCATGTTCGGCGTTGATATTGCTGTGCGGCCCGCTTTCGCCCTCAGCCGCGCCGACGAAAGCGCCGGGTGCCGAAAGCCAGACGAATTCGACGCCTTCCTCCTCCGCGTTCTGCACCTCACGCTGCGAGCCGGGCATATTCGCCCGGTCCCGGCGATAAAGACACTTCACCGATTCAGCACCCTGCCGGATCGCCGTGCGGACACAGTCCATCGCCGTGTCGCCGCCGCCGATAACCAGCACACGCTTGCCTTTCGCGTCCAGCTCGCCGTCGGCGTAATCGGGGATCTCATCCCCCAGATCGATCCGGTTCGACGCTGTCAGATAGTCGAGCGCGCGGATAACACCATGCGCATTCGCGTTGTCGAGATCCAGATCGCGGGTCTTGTAAACGCCGGTCGCGATCAGCACCGCATCGTGTTTTCCCCGGATCGCATCGAAGCTGATATCCTCGCCCACATTGGCGTTCAGCACGAATTCAACCCCGCCTTCCTCAAGCTGGCGATTGCGGCGCTCGACGATCTCCTTTTCCAGCTTGAAGCCCGGAATGCCGTAGATCATCAGCCCGCCCGCGCGGTCGTGGCGGTCATACACGGTGACCTGAAATCCCATCCGCCGCAGCCGGTCCGCCGCTGCCAGCCCGCCGGGACCGGCACCAATGATGCCGATGGATTCGCTGCGCTCCTGCACGGGCCGGATCGGCTGAACCCAGCCTTCCTCCCACGCGGTATCGGTGATGTATTTCTCGATCGCGCCAATCGTGACCGTGCCGTGGCCCGACTGCTCGATCACGCAATTCCCCTCGCACAGACGGTCCTGCGGGCAGATGCGACCGCAGATTTCCGGGAAAGTGTTGGTTTCCTGACTGCGCAGATAGGCTTCCTGCGTCCGCCCCTCGGCGGTCAGGCGCAGCCAGTCGGGGATATTGTTGTGCAGCGGGCAATGGCTCTGACAATAGGGCACGCCGCATTGGCTGCACCGGCTGGCCTGCTCCTTCGCCTTGGCGTCTGCGAATTCGCGGTAAATCTCGTGAAAATCATCGCTACGCTCGTCCGCCGCGCGTTTTTCGGGCATTTCGCGCCCGATATTGACGAATTTCAGCATTTTCTGCGTGGCCATATCGCTGCGCCCCCAAATATTACGCATTCCCCACTATACAAGGACGAACACGAATAAAAGGCAGCAAAGCTTACCTATTGGCGATATTTTATGCGGCGCTTCTGCCACCCTGCCCGCATTCTTGGGATATTAGGTCAGTAATCGTTACCCGCCGACCGCCAAGGCCAGCAAAACAAGGCTTCCGACGATAATGCGCCACCAGCCGAACAGGGCATATCCGTGGCGAGACACATAGCCGAGCAGCCAGCGCACAACGATGACCGCCGAGATAAAGGCGCAGATAAAACCGATGGCGATATTGCCGAAGGCCTCCGCATCCAGAATATCGCGATTCTTCATCAGGTCATAGGCAAATGCGCCCGCCATCGTCGGCATGGACAGGAAAAACGAGAACTCGGCGGCGGCCCGCTTGCCAACCCCCAGCAACATCGCCCCGACAATCGTCGCACCAGAGCGCGAGACGCCGGGAATCATCGCCAGACACTGAATGATGCCGATATAGAACGCCTTCTTCAGACCGATCTTCTCAGCCTCCATCACCGTCGGCGTCGGCGGGTTGCGGTCGACGATCAACAGGATAACCCCACCAATCACCAGCATCGTCGCAATCAGGGCTGGCGTTTCAAACAGCACCGTCTTGATGATGCCATGCGCCAGCACACCCACCACGACCGCTGGCAGAAACGCCAGCAGAACCGCGAGGATAAATCGCCGCGCCTCCGGGTCATGCGGCGCGGAGGAGAAAATCTGCCACAGCCGCGACGCATAGACACCCAGAATCGCCAGGATCGCGCCAAGCTGGATCAGCACTTCAAAGGCACGGCCGGGGCTTTCGAAACCGAGAAAATATCCGGCCAGCAAGACATGGCCGGTCGAGGAAACCGGAATGAACTCGGTCAGCCCTTCCAGCAGGCCGAGAAGGGCGGCAACAATCGTATTATCCATCTCAGCGCGGTCGCAGGTTCTTCGCCGAGGCGGTCATTTCCGCATATTGCCCGCTCGGCCGGAAACGCCAGAGATAGTCGTCCACCACGGCACCGGGCGAGGTCGGCACGATCCCCAGATCGGACAGGCCCCTTGCCCCTTCCGCGACAACATTGTCGCTGCGCAGCAGACGGACCTGATCGCGGGTCAGAATGCGGTTGGTGAACAGCCCGAAGGTGATCCAGGACGCAATATCCAGCGCGCCAGCCACAATGCCAGAGATCCAGAACGGCAGATTGACGATCGCACGACGGCGATAGATGGCGGCGAGCGTCTGCTCCACGATCTCCCGCAGCGTCATCACGTCGGGCCCGCCGAGTTCGTATATCCCGGCCTCAGCCTGCCCGAGCACCGCCTTTTCGGCGGCAGCAGCCACATCCTCGACATAGACCGGCTGCATCTTCGCGTCGCCGCCGGTGATCGGCATGATCGGCCCCCAGCCCGCCATCGCGGCGAAGCGGTCATAGATGCCGCCGTCCGGCCCGAAAATCACCGAAGGCCGCAGGATCACAGCCGCGAGGAAATGCTCCTGCACCGCCTGCTCCCCCTGTGCCTTGGTGGCGGCATAATCGCTTTCCGATGCGGCGTCGGCACCGATGGCGGAAATATGCACCATCCGCGCCACCCCGGTTTCCGAGGCGATGCGGGCGATGCGGCCCGCGCCCTCGGCCTGAACGGCATCGAACCGGTTCTTGCCTTCATTCACCAGAATGCCGACACAGTTCACCACAACCTCGGCATCCGCCATTGCGGCGCGGACGGACATATCGTCGCGGATATTGCATGGCACAGGCTCCACCTGACCGACGGCACCATAAGTGCGCACGAACAGCGCCTCGCTCGGGCGGCGGACGGCAACGCGGACGCGCCAGCCCTGCTTCGCCATCCGGCGCGCGATCTGACGCCCGACAAACCCCGACCCACCATAAATCGTAACGATTCTGGACATGATCTGCCCCTTTCCAAATGGCTGTTCCCCCGCTGATACCGCGCCCCGTAGAGGCGGGCAAGCACAGCCCGACAGCCAAGACCATGTGACCGGCCAAGTTTTTGCGAGAATCACGTTGACACCCACGCAACGGCGGACTAATCACCCGCCTCACGACACCTGCCCAGGTGGCGGAATTGGTAGACGCGCACGGTTCAGGTCCGTGTGCCGCAAGGCGTGGAAGTTCGAGTCTTCTCCTGGGCACCATTAAAGAGCGGCCTTTCCGAAGGCCGTTTTTTTATTTTCCGCACAAACGCTTTCCGCACGGTATCGCGGATCAGGGTTGTGATCTCAGCATGTATGTTCGATGTATGCATCTCGTATCACATCTGTAGTGCGCCGGTTTCGCGAGGACTGACCCCCGGAAATGCCTCGATCAGCAGTTTTCAGCGGCATCGCCACCCTCGGGATTGGCACGCTCGGGGGGCTTTGTTTCTTCTGGCTGAACCTGCCGCTGCCGTGGATTCTGGGCAGCCTTTCCGCGACGGCGCTGATCAGCCTGACGACAGAGTTCAGGCCTGCATTGCCAGCGGGATGGCGTAATGTCGCGCATATCATCATCGGCACGATGCTGGGGGCGGGCTTTACGCCAGAGGTCATTTCCGGCGCGGCCAACTGGGCGATCAGCATTCTGGCGATGCTGCTGTTGTCCGCGGTCTTTTTCGCGGTCAATTACTGGGCCTTCCGCCGCCTGGGCCGGATGGACCGGACGACAGCGCTGTTTGCGGCCATGCCGGGCGGGATGGCGGTAATGACGTTGCTGGCGGAAGAATATGGTGCGGATGCTGGGAAGGTCGCGCTGAGCCATATTTCGCGCGTCATGGTGCTGCTGATAACCGCGCCCTTCGTCATTCAGGCGATTTCCGGGATCGACGTGGCCGATGCCAATCAGGCGGCGTTCACGAATGCGGAGAGCATCATTCCCCGGCAACACGGGATACTCGCCCTTGCGGCAGTGCTGTCGTGGTTCGTGGCCAGACGTATCCCGATCCCCTCGGCCATGCTGCTGGTTCCGCTTTTCATCTCGGCGGCGCTGCATATGACCGGAACGATCTATGCCCATGTGCCGCCACATCTGTCCAACCTTGCCCAGATCGCCGTCGGTGCCAGTGTCGGAACCCGTTTCGGCGGATACCGGCTGCTGGATATTGTCCGGCATGGCTGGATGGGCGCAGTTGTCGCGGTCTTCATGGCCGCCGGTGCGTTGCTGGCCGCGCTCATCCTGGCGCCGTTGCTGGGTTACGGGTCGGCGGCGCTGTATATTTCCTACCTTCCCGGCGGCGCGCCCGAATTGAGCGTCGTGGCGCTTGCCCTGATGATCCAGCCGGCGATGGTCGCGGCCCATCACGTCATCAGGATCTTCGCGATTGTGCTGGCGCTTCCATTGGCCGCACGCATCGTCAAGCGACAGGATCGGCAAGGCCCTGATGGCTGAACGCCCACAGCCCGCCAGCGTCCCGCCAACGCGCCCGAAAGAGGACGGGCACAGGGGGCTGACGCGACCGGAAATGCGGCCTATAGAAAGCGCAAACGGGAGTTTTCATGGCCATTCATCTCTATCAGAACGATTTGCCCGATGGGCTGGATCTCGGCCCGGTGGTGGCCATCGACACGGAAACGATGGGGCTCGACCCGCGCCGCGACCGGCTTTGCGTCGTGCAGCTGTCATCGGGCGACGGAAATGCGCATCTTGTCCAGATTGCACAGGGGCAAAGCACGGCACCCAACCTGACACGGCTGCTGGCCGATCCGGGCGTCATCAAGCTGTTTCACTTCGGACGGTTCGACATCGCGGCGCTGTACAACGCGTTCGGCGTGCTGACGGCCCCGGTCTGGTGCACGAAAATCGCCTCCAAGCTGATCCGCACCTATACCGACCGGCACGGGCTGAAATATCTGCTGAGTTCGCTTCTGGATATCGACGTATCCAAGCAGCAGCAGACCTCCGACTGGGGCAGCGAGGTGCTGAGCGAGGCGCAACTGGAATATGCCGCGTCCGATGTGCTGTATCTGCACCAGCTCAAACATGCGCTGGAAGACCTGCTGATCCGCGAAGGGCGGCTGGAACTGGCGCAGAGCTGCTTCGACTTTCTGCCCACCCGTTCCCGGCTGGATCTGCTGGGCTGGGGGGATGACAACGACATCTATCATCACTAGATGCCAGCAATGAGCAGATATCTCGATACAGCCCGCCGCGTCATCGCCACCGAGAATGCGGGGCTTGCGGCGCTTTCCGACAGCCTTGGCGCGTCTTTCGATCAGGCGGTCGAGACGATCCTTGCGGCAACGGGGCGTGTTGTCGTCTCCGGCATGGGGAAATCCGGGCATATCGGGCGGAAAATTGCGGCCACGCTGGCCTCTACCGGGACGCCGGCGCAGTTCGTCCACCCGGCGGAGGCGAGCCACGGCGATCTGGGCATGGTGGCAAAGGGCGATGTGGCCATCGTGATTTCCAATTCCGGCGAGACACCTGAAATTGCCGACATCGTGGCCCATACGCGGCGTTTCGACATTCCGCTGATCGGCATTGCCAGCCGGGAGAATTCCACGCTGATCCGGCAAAGCGACGTGGCCCTGTTGCTGCCCACGGCAGAGGAAGCCTGCGGCAAGGGGATCGTGCCGACCACCTCGACCACGATGACGCTGGCGCTTGGCGATGCGCTCGCCGTTGCGTTGATGGAGCATCGCCGGTTCACACCGGAGCATTTCCGCACCTTCCATCCCGGCGGCAAGCTGGGCGCGCAGCTGTCGCGGGTCGGCGATCTGATGCACGAAGACATGCCGCTCGTCGCCGAGGACACGCCGATGACCGACGCGCTGCTGACCATCAGCCAGAAGGGCTATGGTGTGACCGGCGTGACCGGCGCGGACGGGCGTCTGGTCGGGATCATTACCGACGGTGACTTGCGGCGGCACATGGATGGGCTGCTGGACCGGCGGGCGGCGGATGTGATGACCGCCTCGCCCCGCACGATCCGCGCCGATCAGCTTGCCGAGGCAGCGCTCGCGGAGATGCAGTCGCGCAAGATCACCTGCCTGTTCGCCGTCGATGAAGGCGTGCCGCGCGGCATTCTGCATATCCATGACTGCCTGCGCGCCGGGATGGTCTGATGCGTTCGCGGCTGGTGGCATGGCTGCGCGTGGCGTTGCCGCTGGCGGCGCTGGCGATCCTGTCGACGCTGTTCCTGTTCGGCAGCAAACCGGACCCCGACAATGCGATTCCCTATGCCGAGGTCGATGCCGAGGAACTGGCCCGCGATCCGCGCATGACACGCCCGCAGTTTTCCGGCGTCACCGATAGCGGCTCGGAAATCACGCTGACTGCCAGCCGCGCCACGCCGGGCAGCACCGAACGGGCGGAGGCCGAATCGCTGCGTCTCACCTATCGCGCGCCGGACGGGATCGCTGCCGATCTGACCGCGCCGCGCGCGCAGGTCGAGGATACGCTGATCCGGCTGGAGGGTGGGGTCTACATGACCACCTCCGACGGATGGGCGCTGACCATGCCCAGCATCGACACCGATCTTGAGGCAGGCCGGCTGGAGGGCGGCAACGGGCTGACTGCCTTCGCCCCGATGGGCAGGCTGGATGCGGATAAGCTGTCGGTTGAACGCAACGCAGACGGCGAGCATGTTCTGAATTTAACCGGCAATGTTCGTCTGATATACGAACCCTGACCTTTCCCCGGAAGGAATGCAGATGCTCCGCGCCCTGAGACTAGCCCTTGCGATAACCGCCCTGCCCCTCATCACCTCCGCAGCGATGGCGCAGAGCGTCGCTTTCGGTGCCATGAAGGCCGATGTGTCCCTGCCGGTCGAGGTGGCGGCGGATAATTTCAGCATAAACCAGAGCACCGGCATGGCCGAGTTCTCCGGCAATGTGCTGATCGGTCAGGGCGAGATGAAGCTGTCCGCCGATCAGGTCGTGGTGGAATATGCCGAGGGTGGCGAGAGCCGTATCCGGAACCTGCGGGCGACCGGCAATGTCACGCTTGTCAACGGACCCGGCGCGGCGGAGGCGCAGGAGGCGGTCTACGAGGTTTCCACCGGCGATATCACGCTGATCGGGGATGTGTTGCTGACGCAGGGCGATAACGTCATGTCCGGCGAGCGGCTGACGGTCAATCTGGCCAATGGCACCGCGCAGGCCTCGGGCCGTGTGCGCACCGTCTTGCAGCCCGGAAGCAACTGATGCGCGGCGACGAGATCGGGCTGCATGAGGGGCTGTCGGTCCGCAATCTGCGCAAATCCTATCGCAAGCGGCTGGTCATCCGCGATATGTCGATGGATCTGGCACAGGGCGAGGTCGTGGCGCTGCTTGGCCCGAACGGGTCCGGCAAGACGACGTGTTTTTATTGCATCGCAGGCCTCGTCGCGCCCGATTCCGGTCAGGTCATGATCGATTCGCAAGATGCCACCGGCCTGCCGATGTATCGCCGCGCGCGCATGGGGATCGGCTATCTGCCGCAGGAAATGTCGATTTTCCGTGGTCTTTCGGTCGAGGATAATATCATGGCCGTGCTGGAAGTCACCGAACCCAGCCCCCATCACCGGCGGGAGCGGCTGGAGGAGTTGCTGGGCGAGTTTTCCATCGGTCATATCCGCAACGCCTCCGCGATGGCCCTGTCAGGCGGGGAGCGGCGGCGCGCGGAAATCGCCCGCTGTCTGGCGTCGGACCCGAAATATCTGCTGCTGGACGAACCCTTTGCCGGGGTCGATCCGATCGCCGTGAACGATATTCGCGGGCTGGTGCAGGACCTCAAGCAGCGCGGCATCGGGGTTCTGATCACCGATCACAATGTCCGCGAAACGCTGGGCATCGTGGATCGCGCCTATATCCTGCATGACGGGCATGTGCTGATGTCGGGCACGACAGATGACATCGTTGCCGACCCGCGTGTGCGTGAGGTTTATCTGGGCGACAGCTTCTCGCTCAACTGACGCTGCGTTGCGTGCGCGCCGGACAAATTGGGCGATTTCCGCTGCACCCGCATCGTTGACAGAAACGCGGCCCTCTTCCAGACTGAATCAGCCCGGTTTGGCCTCGCCCCGTTCAGGTGAGGGCCGGGCAAAGAAAGGAAAAAACAATGCGCTATCAGATCAGTGGTAAACAGATAGACGTGGGTGAGGCACTGACCCAGCATGTTCAGGATGAGCTGGGTGAAACGATCGGTAAATATTCCCAGAGGCCGACCGAAGCCATCGTCACCTTCTCCAAGAAGGCGCATATGCTGGTCTGCGATGCACTTGTTCATCTGTCCACTGGCTTGACCGTGCAGGCAAAAGGCGAGGCGAACGAAATTTACGCAGCGTTCGAGGCCGCGCGCGAGAAGATGGACAAGCAGCTTCGCCGTTACAAACGCAGGCTGAAAGATCATCACAAAGACCGTTCTTCCCCGGTTGAATACGGTGCGGCCGGGTTGTATGTCCTGCCCGCCGACGAGGAAGAGTGGGAATCACAGGACGAGACCGGCCTGCAACCCATTATCGTCGCAGAAATGGAATCGCGCGTGCCGACGCTTTCGGTTGGCGACGCAGTTATGCAAATGGAACTGGCGGGGGCACCCCTTTTGGTATTCCGTAACGAGAAACACGGGGGTGTGAATGTCGTGCACCGCCGCGATGACGGCAATATCGGCTGGATCGACCCGCGCAATATCAGGTAACCGCATCTGGCGGAATACTGTCCCGGATCAGGACGGTCCGGGGCAGTAAGAGGACGCGCAACAATGCAGATCAGCAACATCGTCAAACCTGCCGCCGTGAGGGCATTTCCGCAGGTTGGATCGAAGAAGCGACTATTTCAGGACATGGCGGAGCTTGCCGGGCAAGCCTACGGGGTCGACCCGAGCGTGACGCTCGACGCGTTG